>DATLLX010000001.1:0-6154 GCA_035537595.1 Gaiellales bacterium
GGTGAAGTGGCTCCAGCCCTCGTAGTGCACAGGGATGACCTTGTGCGGCCGGAGGAGTTCGCAGAGTTCGACGCCCTCCGGTCCGGACATTGTGTAGCGCAGCGGCCCGGTGACGTTGAACTGGACCGCGCCGAGGTGGAGCAACACCGTGCCTACGTTCAGGCGACTGGCGACCTCGCGCACACCGGAGTACAGGACTGTGTCGCCGGAGATCATCGAGCACCTCGAGTCGGTGATCCGCGACATCGACACGCCGCCGGTGCTGATCGGGCACTCCGCGGGCGGCGTGTTCACGCAGATCCTGCTCGACCGCGGGTTCGGCGCGGCGGGCGTGGCGATCAACTCGGCCCCGACCGAGGGCGTGCGGGTGGTGCCGCCGTCGCAGCTCAAGTCCACCGCCCCGGTGCTGGCGCATCCCTCCAACCGCCACAAGGCGGTGGGCTTCACGCCCGAGCAGTGGCACTACGCGTTCGCCAACACCTTCACCGAGGAGGAGTCCCTCGCCTTGTACGAGCGGTATCACGTCCCGGCCTCCGGCCGGATCCTGTGGAACAGCGTGCTCGCGAATGTCGAGCCCGGCCACCAAGACACGTGGGTCGACTACAAGAACGACAACCGCGCACCGCTGCTGTTCCTGTCGGGCAGCGAGGATCACCTGATGCCGCCGAGGGTCCAGCAGTCGAACGCTAAGCACTACAAGTCGGCCGCCATCACCGAGATCAAGGAGTACGAGGGCCGCGCTCACCTGATGCTCGCCCAGGAGGGCTGGGAGGAGATCGCGGACTACGCCCTCTCCTGGGCGGTCGAGCACGCCGCGACGCCCAGCCGCGCGTGACTGCCCCCACACCGTCGTCTGCTCCCAGAGCAGGGTCGGGATGCCGTTGTCCTCCTTCACGAGACATCAGGCGTGATCCGCGTGTCGATGCCCTAGCGCGTCGGACCGGCGTTCTGGCCCGGCTTGACGTTGATCATCTAGTTGATCTCCCACACGCGTTGTCTATCAAGGGGCGGGGCGTTGATCGACCTGTGTACACGCCGCGAGAGGTGTCAGACCCTCTCGCGGCGCTGATTCGGCGCCCATCAAAACCTGGACCCCCCGAATCACGGGTGTCAGCAGCGCGGAATCGCCTGCGAGGTGGTGCCAGACAAGCGCGCCGCGCTTTGGGGAGAGACACCCACACCGAAGCGTATGCCTTGCGGAGCCTGTCGTCAAAAGCTCCAGCAGCGTGAGCCCGAGCCATGAAAGCCGCGCATCGCTTGTCGAACAAGCGCGTTGCCGCTCGAGCTGTGCGTTCGCCCCGAGCGGTCCGCGGCTGCCTCTTGCGCTACCGGGCCTCCGGAAGGCTGGAGCTCGACAGCCACGGACCACGATGAACGTACTCCCACCGTTGACACCGTGCTCGGACGCGGCCGGGTGCGCCCGGGACGGGCTCCACAGCCGGGGCTCCTGGAAAGACAGGCAGAAAGCCGGCTGAACGTCAGGAGCGCCCCACAGCCGCCCGTTCAGAGTAGCACCAGCAGGACCAACCTACTTGCGGGCAGCGCCATCGAGTTCGTTGTCATCCGAGCCTGGCGCGCGCACGTCGATCCATCGACTTCCGGCGCGCATGGCAACCTCGCCGATGCGTTGCGCGGGCTGGGCGACATGCCGGCCGCTGATGACGCCTACACCACCGCCTCGCCCTGGGCCGCGCGCTTCGCGCGCCCCCAACGTTCTCAAACAGCAGGAGCGCATCTCCGCTGGGCGGAACTTCGACGCGCTGACCACCGGTTTGGGCACTTGTGCCCGAACGGGCGGATCGACGTGGCTTCGATGTCCGATACCACAACCGCAGATTCCGCGTAACCAAGCGACTTCTCGCTAGTCGGGACGGCGAGATTTGAACTCGCGACCCCCTGCTCCCAAAGCAGGTGCGCTACCAGGCTGCGCCACGTCCCGCGACTCGATCAGTGTACGCCGGGCTGCGGCGGCAAGCGGTCGCCGGCGTCCCCGGCTGACGTCCGCCGGCGGGGCAACCCGGGCGCCCGGCCAGGGTAGGATCGCCTGGGGATGGCTTCAGGTGCTCTGCCGGTCGGCGACGTCACCCTGGTCTTCACGGACATCGAGGGTTCCACGTCCCTGCTCACGATGCTGGGCGAGGGATACGCGGACGTGCTCCACTCGCACCGCCGTCTGCTGCGGTCGGCATTCCAGGAGCACGGCGGGGTGGAGGTCGGGACGGAGGGCGATTCCTTCTTCGTCGCGTTTCCGTCGGCGGCCGATGCCGTCGCCGCGGCGGTCGACTTGCAGCGTGGGCTGGCCGCGGCAACCTGGCCCGATGACGTCGAGGTGCGCGTCCGCGTCGGCGTCCACTCGGGCCGCCCGGCCGTCGTCGCCGGGGACTACATCGGCCTCGACGTCCACCGCGCCGCGCGGATCATGTCCGCGGCGCACGGCGGCCAGGTCGTGGTGTCCCAGACCACCGTCGACATGATGGCCGGAGGCCTGCCGGACAACGTGCAGCTGCGCGACCTAGGCGACCACCGGCTGAAGGATCTGACACATCCGCAGCGCCTGTACGACCTGGCGATCGGCGGCCTCGACGGATCCTTCCCGGCGCTGCGGACGCTCGAGAACCGGCCGACCAATCTGCCCACGCAGGCAACGCCGCTGGTCGGCCGCGACCAGGAGCTGGCCGAGCTGGCCGAGCTGGTCACCGATTCCGCGACGTCGGTGATCACGCTGACCGGCCCCGGAGGCGTGGGCAAGACCAGGCTCGCGATGCAGATGGCTGCGGAACAGGTCGAGCACTTCGTGGGCGGTGTCTACTTCGTGAACCTGGCAGCGCTGGATGACCCCGGCGGCGTCATCCCCGCGATCGCCCAGACGCTGGGCGTGGCCGGTGCTCACGGCGACGCGGCGTCCGACCAGCTGAAGGCGTATCTGGCCGACCGGCGGATGCTCGTCGTGATCGACAACTTCGAGCACCTGATGGACGCGGCCGGGGCGTTGGGCGACGTCGCCCGGGTCGCGCCGCGGGTGCGATGGGTGGTGACCTCGCGCGCGGCCCTGCGCATTGCGGGTGAGCGCGAGTACCCCGTGCCTCCGCTGGTCGTCCCGGACGACGACCGGCTCGACACGCTGTCCCAGGTGGGATCCGTGCAGCTGTTCCTCCAGCGGGCGGGGGCGGTCCGGCCGGACTTCGAGTTGTCGGAGACCAACGCCGCGGCCGTTGCCGCGATCTGCCGCGACCTGGACGGGCTGCCGCTGGCGCTGGAGCTGGCCGCTGCGCGGCTGCGCGTGCTGACGGCCGACGCACTGCACGCGCGGCTGGACGACCGGCTGCGGATCCTCACCGGCGGGCTGCGCGACGCGCCGGAACGCCAGCGCACGCTGCGGGCGACCATCGAGTGGAGCCACGACCTGCTCTCGGAGCACGACCGGACGCTGCTGGCACGCCTCGCGGTGTTCGAGGGCAGCTGGACGTTCGACGCGGCGGAGCAGGTCTGCGGCGAGGATCAGATCGACGTGTTCGACGGCCTCTCGTCGCTGGTCGAGAACAGCCTGTTGCGCCATGACGAGGCCGTGCCCGGCGTCTCGCGGTTCAGCATGCTGGAGACGATCCGGTCGTTCGCGCTCGAGTGCAAGCTGGGCGAGCGGGAGGTGCTCAGAGACCGGCACGCCCGGTTCTACCGTGGGCTGGCGTCGGAGGTGAAGCTCGCCTGGCTGGGCGAGGCCTACCGGCTGGTCGGCCGCCTGCAGCTGGACGTCGCCAACTTCCGGGCCGCGATCGATCGGTTCGCCGAGCTCGGCGAGTACGAGGCCGCCGCCGCGATGACCGGCGATCTGGGGTGGCTCTGGCAGACGACGATGGAGTACGACCTGGCCGACCAGCTCGCCGCCCGGCTGCTGCAGCATCGGGAGGCGCTGACGCCTGGGTCGCTGGGCAACCTGCTGCTGACGGAGAGCGCCTCGGCGCTTGACCGCGGCCGTGGCCGCGCAGCACTGGCCGGCTTCATTGAGGCCTCCGAGCTGCTGAGCGCTGCCGGCGAGCCGGCGCCGGCGGCGTTCGCGGCGAAGTCCGCCGGGTGGGTGCATGTGGCGGCCGGCGATCCGGCCGCCGCCCGCAGCTGGTTCGAGCGGTCGCTGGCGCTGGCCGATCCGATCGGGGCGGCGGTGGTCTCGTTCGAGGTCGAGTTCGGCCTCGCGGCAGTCGCGTCGATCGAGGGTGATCACGAGGCCGCGCGCAGGCACGTCGACGCCGGCCTTCGGCGCGCGGAGAAGCTGACCGGGGAGTTTCAGGCGTTCGCGGAGCTGAACGCGGGCGACTGGAAGGTGATGGACGGCGAGTACGACGAGGCCCTCGTGCTGCTGGGCAGCGCGCTCGACCGCGTCCTCGCCTTCGACATGCGGCGGGTCGTGCCGAACTGCCAGCTCTCGGTCGTCACCGCCCATGTGCTGCGGGGCGACGTCGACAGCGCACGGGCGCTGCTGGCCGAGCCGCTCGCAACCGCGCACGACCGCGGCGGCCTCGGCGACCTCGCCTGGGCGCTTCTGCTCGCCGCCGGCATCGCGGTGCAGACGGGCGACCCGGGGACGGCGGCCGTGCTGATGGGGGCAAGCGACGCGGTGCGCACGCGCGGCGGGGTCGGCGTCTGGCCTCCGCAGCAGCCGGTGCTGGCACAGGTCGAGGAGCGCTCGACCGTCGAGCTCGGCGAGGCCGGGTATAGCGCCGCGTTCGGCCGCGGCGCGGCGACCCCGGTCGACGAGGCGGTGGAGATCGCGATGAGCGGGGCCACCCAGGGCTAGTCTGCGCCGCGATGGCGTTGCAGAACCGGGTCACGCCGCTGGGTGAGCTGGTCGCAGACCCGGCGCGCGGGCTGGTGTACGGGAACCGCGGGTGCCTGCACAACGCTTCCGGGCGAATCGGCCGGCGATTTCCGACGCGGCGTTGGATCGCCTGCCGCCTGCAGTTCCGCGGCTGGCAGCGCGGCCCGCTGCTGCAGCCGGGGAAATTCACGGAGCTGTTCTTCCTGGACGATGCCACCGCGATGGCCGCGGGCCACCGCGCGTGCGCGCTCTGCCGGCGCGAGGACTACAACCGGCTGCTCGACGTCTGGTGCCAGCTGCATCCCGGCCGGGGCGGCGCCGATGCGATTGACGCGCAGCTCGACGCCGAGCGCCGCGACCCGGGCACGCGCGAGCGGCGGCTGCACGCGATGCCGGCCGGGTCGCTGCCGGACGGCGCGTTCGTGCTCGAGGACGGGGCGCCGCACCTGGTACTCGGCGATGCGCTGCTGCGCTGGGCGTTCGCCGGCTACGGCGCTCCGCGTCCGCGGCCGGCACGCGCGCCGATGCAGGTGATCACGCCGCCGTCATCGGTCGAGCTGCTTCGGGCCGGCTGGGATCCGCTGGTGCCGCTCCTGCACCCCAGCGCGGTCGCCTAGGGCTGGATGACGACCGGCGTGCCGAGCCGCAGCTGAGCCTTCAGCACGGACAACGCAGCGGCTGACACGCGCAGGCAGCCGGCCGATGCCGCGGTGCCGATCGAGGACGGCGCGTTGGTGCCGTGGATCGCCAACTGATCGCCGCCGCCCCAGCCGACGGGCAGGTTGGACTGGTGCCCCGAAAGCCCGAACGCGTACCAGCCGAACGGCCCGTACGGGTCGCCCGTGGCGACGAGGTCGGTGACACTGAATCGGCCGGTGGGCGTGGGGGTGGAGGGCGCGCCGATCGCGGCCCGGAAGGTGGCGACGGCGCGCCGGCCGCGCAGCAGCGTGACCGTCCGCCGGGAGAGGTCGGCCTTCACCCAGGTCGCGGTGCGCACGAGGCTCCGGCCGCGCAGGTCGATCCAACCCGTCTGGCCGTTCGGGCGCCAGGGCAGAACGATCCGCCCCCAGCGGCCGCGGGGGGTGGTGGAGACCGCCCAGGCCCAGCTGTGCGATCCCAGCGGCGTGGTCTGCGCCATCGTGCCGATCGTCTTCCCTCCGGGCCAGGCGCGCACCGTTGCGCCCGCGGCATCGACCAGCAGGAACCGCAGGGGCTTCGGCCTGGCCGGCTTCTCGGTGTGTGACGCCGGCGGCGCGGACGGGGTGGACGTGAGCACGCGCCCGCTGGTGCCGGGCGGGGCGCTGAGCGATCCCGCCCAGACCGAGAGCATTGCGATAACGACAA
>DATLLX010000002.1:0-2215 GCA_035537595.1 Gaiellales bacterium
GCCCGCATCCGCGCGATAGAACCCGTAGAGGACCTTCATCAGCGTGCTCTTGCCGGCGCCGTTCTCGCCCAGCAGCGCCAGCACCTCGCCGCTGCCCACCGTGAGATCGATATCGCGGTTCGCGACCACGCCGCCGTAGCGCTTGGTGATGCCGCGAAGCTCGAGGAAGGGGTCGGCCTCCATCTGGCGCGTAACGTACCGCCGGGGGAGCGGGCACGCCCGCTCCCCCGGCCGGCCCTCACTTCACCTTGGGCGTGTCCGACACCTGGATCTCGCCGCTGATGATCTTGGGGATCAGCGCGTTCACCTTGTCGACGACGTCCTGCGGCACCTTCGGGTTGACCTGTCCCAGACCGACGCCCTTCTCCTTGAGGCCGAGGGCGGTGACTCCGCCCGCGAAGGTTCCGTCGACCACCTGCTGGATCGTCTGGTAGACGCCCTCGTCGACCTTCTTGACCGCGCTGGTCATGATGTGGTCGCCCAGGAACAGCTGATCCTTGTCGACCCCGATGCCCCACACGGTCTTCTCCTTGGCGGCATCGAGCGCGCCCAGGCCGCACTGGCCGGCGACGGCGAAAACGATGTCAGACTGCTTCGAGATCTGGTCGAGCGCGATCTCCTTGCACGGCGCCGGATCGGGGAACTCGTTCGAGTACCCGTTCAGCAGCTTGACGTCCGGCTTGGCGTCGGTGGCGCCCTGCTGGAAGCCGCCGATGAAATGGTCGACCGGCGGGATGGCCTGGCCGCCGACGGTGGAGACGGTGCCCGACTTGGTCATCAGGCCGGCCATGTAGCCGACCAGGTAGCCGGCCTCCTGCTCCTTGAAGACGACGCCCAGCAGGTTCGGCAGGGCGTCCTTCTCCTCGTACGCGTAGTCGATGATCATGAAGTTCGAGTCGGGATATGCCTCGGCGGCCTGGTGGGTCTGGTCGCCCATCAGGTAGCCGTTGGAGACGATCAGGTCGTACCCCTCGTCGCCCAGCTGCGACAGGTTGGGGATGTAGTCGGCGTCCGACTTCGACTCGAGGATCTTGATGTCGACGCCGAGCTCGTCGCGGGCCTTGTTGACCGCGTTGGCGGCCAGCTCGTTGAAGCCGCGGTCGTTGAGTCCGCCGATGTCGGTGACCAGCCCGATCTTGATGCCCGAGCCCGGCTTGGCGGAACTGGGGGTGCCGCCTCCCGAGCTGGAGCTGCCTCCGCCGCTGCCGCTGCCGCAACCCGCGCCAACGGCCAGCACCAGCACCGCAATCAGTGACGTCAGCCGGACCAGCATGCGTCGTGTGTCCACGTGACCTCCTCTTCAGGAACCCCTGACAGCGGCAGGATGGTACCCAACCGGAGGAGATTTCCACCCTGATTCGAGGCCGTCCGAGCGTCGCACTACTCTCGAATGGCATGCCCGGGGTCGAGCTGCCACTGCATCATCTTCTCGGCGTCCTGCTCATGGGCGCGGCGCTGGCGAAGCTCGTCCGCCGTGATGCCTGGCGGCGGTCGCTGTCGGGATACCGGCTGGCCCGCCCGGCCGGCCCGGTTGCCTGGGCGGTGCCGGCCGCCGAGCTCCTGGTCGGCGCCGCGCTGGTCGCCGGGCTTCCGGACGCGGGCTGGGCAGCAGCCGCACTGCTGTCGGCGTTCAGCGTCGGGCTGGGCGTCGAGCTGGCCGCCGGCACGCCGCCCCCAGGCTGCGGCTGTCTGATGCCTTCCGCGCGCCCGCCGGGGCCGCTGTCGCTGGTGCGAAACGGTTGGCTGATCGCGGCGGCCGTGGCTGTGGCGGCAGGCATCCGCCCGGTGCTGGGCGAGGCGTTCTGGATCGCCAGCTATGTGGTGCTGTGGGCTGCCGTCGCCGCTCTCGCTGCGCTCGTGCTCGCGCTCTACCGCCAGGTCGGGCTGCTGCACCTGCGGCTGGGACCGCGGGGCGCGTTCGAGCACGACGGCGAGGGGTTGGAGTTGGGCGCGCCGGCTCCGCGCGCTCTGCGCCACGCGCTGGTCGTGTTCACCTCGGCCTCCTGCCCGATCTGCCACCAGATCGTGCCCGGCCTGCGCGCCATCGCCTCCGATCACGCCGTGCAGGTGGTGCATGCGCGCGACGAGGATGCCGAGGGCCGCGCTCTGCACGAGGAGTACGCGGTGCCGGGAACGCCCTACGCGGTCTATGTCGGGGTCGACGGCACCGTGCGGGCGAAGGGCGCCGTCAACACCCTGGAGCAGCTCGAAGGGC
>DATLLX010000003.1:0-3664 GCA_035537595.1 Gaiellales bacterium
GCGCAGCGGCGTCAGCCTCCAGCGGCTGGCCCCGGGCGTCACCCAGCCCTTCGGCCATCACCACCACACCCAGGAGGAGCTGTACGTGGTCGTCGCCGGCAGCGGTCAGGCGAAGCTCGACGACGAGCTGGTCGACGTCCGGGCCTGGGATGCGCTGCGGATCGCTCCCGACGTCATGCGGGCGTTCGCCGCCGGGCCGGACGGCCTCGAGTACCTGGCCTTCGGCGCGCCGGCCGTGGAGCAGCCGATGGCGGATGTGGAGACCGAGCAGGGCTGGTGGAAACGGTAATGCTGCCGCCCGGCCCGCCCCCGACGTAGCAACGCCGCCTCCGGCTGTTCCGTCGTCCACCGGCCGAAGGAGCCCGAGTTGCCTCGAGAACCTCCGCCCGGCTTCATCCTCTGGAACTGGCCTGAAGCGGCGTTGGCGGCATGCTGCAGCAGGCGCCGGCGGTGTGCAACCGCCAATGTCGCAGTTTGCGGAAAAGAGCCGTTTTCAGCCGGCCAGCGGCCGGGTTGGCGCGCCGCCGCCCGGCGACGTGTACCCGTGGAGCGTGCGCGCCGCAGCCATTCGGGTGCGGGCGTCCTTCAGCAGCTCGGCCCCGGTCTGGCCCGGCTCGAGCTCGCCGAAGCCGACGGCGCCGCAGGCCAGCTCCTCGCCGCCGTCCAGCTCAAGGACGGCGTCGCGCACGCGACGGAAGGCCGATCGGGCCTCGAACGTCCCGGCCCGAGGGAACAGCAGCGCGAACTGGGACGCGCCCAGATGGCCGACGATGTCGTCACCGCGGACGACACGGCGGGCGGCCTGACCGACTGTGCTGACGAGCAGCGACTCGTCGATCCCCGGGCCCAGCAGCATGCCCTCCACCTCGAACACGGCGATCGCCATCCGAGCTCCGCGCCAGCGGGCTCCGGCGGCCACCCGGTCGAGGGCCGAGGCGAAGCCCCCGGCGTCCAGGATGTCGGCCTGCACGCGGCTCTGTGAGCGAACGGCCAGCTCGGCCAGGGCCGTCAGTCCTTCGGCGAACGCATCGCGGGAGGCGCTGTGAGCGCCGTCGTTCCAGGTGATGTCGACCGTGCCGTCGACCCGGGCAACGGTGGCCGTCTCTCCCAGCTCGCCGTCGATCGACGCCAGGAGCCGCTCGATCGACGTCTCGGGCGTGTCAGCGGCCGCCAGCGTCCGAGCGGCGCCGGCCAAGAGCTGCATGAGTACGGCGTCGGTCACTGCCCTTCCTTATCGGGCAACGGCTGCCGGTGCTTGAGCGGATCAGGCGACGGCGGCGCGAAGCTCGGGCCGGCGGGCGGCCTCGTGCAGGTGCACCGTCTGCATCGCATGGCGTGAGAACTGCGGCCCGGCGGCGATCCGGTAGTCGTGCGTGGAGCGCTGGAACACCTGGACGAAGGCGTCCACGGCGTCGGGCTGGAACTGCGTGCCCTTGCCGTTGACCAGCTGGCCGAGCGCGGTCTCGGGCGCCATCGCGTCGCGGTACGGCCGGCTCGACGTCATCGCGTTGTAGGCGTCGGCGACCGCGATCACGCGTGACAGCTGCGGGATCTGGTCGCCGACCAGCCGGTCGGGATAGCCGGCGCCGTCGATCCGCTCGTGGTGCGAGCGGACGATCGATGCCACCTCGCGGTAGTCCTCAACCGCCAGCAGGATGTTGGCGCCGATCTCGGAGTGCTCGCGCATCCGGTCCCACTCCTCGTCGGTGAGCGCCGACTTCTTGTTCAGGATCTCTGCGGAGAGCCCGATCTTGCCGATGTCGTGCACGAGGCCGGCGAGGTAGACCAGCTCGACGGTGGCCTCGTCCAGGCCCATCTCGGCCGCGATGTCTCGCGAGTAGACAGCGACGGCGGTGGAGTGGCCGGCGGTGTAGCGGTCGCGGGCCTCGAGCGTGCGGATCATCGCCCAGGCGAAGCTCAGGTTGACGCTGCGCAGGTGATCGTTGGCCTCCTCGAGCCGGGCGTTCGTGGTCGTCAGCTGCTCGATCAGGTGCCGCTGCTGGGCGAACATGCTGTGGCTGAGGTGCGCCGCCAGCAGCGGGATGGCCAGGAACGCCAGGACGATCATGCCGGCGTTCGCATACGCAAAGGCGTAGAGGGCCACCAGCGGCGTGTAGAGCGACGCGGTCAGTCCCAGCGAGGGGACGATCAGGTTCAGGAACTGGCGGAGCGGGATCGGCTTGCGAAGCAGCGTGACGATCACCATCACGGTGACGTCGACCGCCATCGTGGCGACGGCGCTCAGCACCGCAACCACCACGAACTGCCACATCTCGTCCATGCCGACGGCGTTGGTGGCTGCGAGGGCGGCCCACCCCGCGGCCACGCCCGAGATCGTCCGGCTGGACGCGAACACGACCCACCGAAGCGGCGGCCCGTCGCGGTCGCCGGCCATGCACATCAGCCCCACCAGCCCGCCTGCGCCGGGCCCGAACAGGATGCCGGCCAGGATCACGGGCAGGTAGGCGACCGACAGCTCGAGCGTGGAGCGCACCGGCATGCTCCGCCCCTCGGCCACCACGGCGATCAGCACGAGAACTGCCACAGCTTGCCAGTTTCCGATGCCCTGAAGAGCGATCGAGAGCGCCAGCAGCGTGGTTGCAAGGCCCGCAAGGCCTGTGCTGAACCAGTGCGTGGCCGTCAAGTTACCGCGAGGTGATGACATTTTCGTGGTCAAGACTTGACAATGACCCTTCGGGGGGTGTACGTTCTCCCCCGTTCGGGGTACACGACGACAGAGGGAGACTTCCGTGTTCGGCAAGATCTGGTAGCTACCAACGACGTGCTCGTGGCAACGGGCTTATCGGCGCGCCGCGGGAATCCTTGAGCCTTACACCAGGGCTCCACCCCAGTTCTTTCGTCAGGGCCTGGATCCTGCAGTCGCCGCCGGCGAGCCCGCTTCGACCGCGAGGTCGATGACCCGCCCCGGGGGAGACTTGGAGCCGTCTCCCCGGGGCGGCTGTCGTTAACAGCCGCGCACCGCCCGGGACCGGCTCGCTGCAACGTTCCGGCAGGTGCCTGGAGCCTTGACACCCACCGGACCGAAAGCACCCGGCCAAGGCCGGTGTGGTCGCAAGGCGCCGGCGCCGGTGGACGGCGCGGCGGCACTTGCTGTCTGCCCGCTCAGTATCGGGCCGGGGGCCCGGTTCATGCATCCCCCGTTTGGTCATCCGCAGAGGCCGGCAGCCCTCAAGTTCCCGCGTCAGATGGCCGATACCTACCCCACGTGACGGCCCTCACGGTGATGCGCCCAGGCTTGCTCCGGCTGGCGCCTTCGACACAGATGAACGACGGAATTTCAGGAGGAGTCACCCGATGAGCGACGCCGAGCACGAAGGCCAGGAGCTTCCCGGCCACGACGACCAGCAGACCGGGGGTCTCCGCCGGGCGATGGAGCAGCGAGTCAAGCAGCTCCAGGATGCCGAGGATCGGATCCGCCGCGAGCAGTCGGCGCTGCAGGAGCAGGCCAAGGTCGTGTTCGCAGAGCGCGAGGCGCGGCTGGCCCGCCGCGAGCGCGAGCTCGCCAAGCGCGAGGCGGCGCTGGCGGTCAGCGAGGGCATCGCATCAGCCGAGCCGCTCGCCGCCACCCCCGATCTGGAGGAGCGGGAGCAGGCGCTGCTGGCCCGCGAGGCCGCCCTCGAGCAGCTGCAGGACGAGCTTGAGC
>DATLLX010000004.1:0-5546 GCA_035537595.1 Gaiellales bacterium
GGCCAAAGCATAGACCCCGATCGTCGATCCGTCACGGACGCGGCCGGGCCGGCCGGCCGTATCCTGGGCGTGCTTCACTTGCTGCTCGCCCTGAGCGCGGCGCTGGCCGGGCCCGCCGCGCCCGCCATGGTGATCGGCCATTCCGCCGAAGGCCGGCCGATCGTGGCGGTCGATCGCGGCGACCCCGCCGTGCGGCCGGTGATGGTGGTCGGCTGTATCCACGGCAGCGAGTGCGCCGGGATGGCCGTCGTCCGCCGCCTCCGGCGGCTGCCGCTGCCGCCGCGCACCCGGCTGCTGCTGATCGGCTGTCTCGACCCCGACGGCCGCGCCGGCGCGGGTCGGCTGAACGGCCGCGGCGTCGACCTCAACCGCAACTTCCCCGCAGGGTGGCGGCTGCGGGGCCGGCCCTGGAGCGTCGAGTACTCGGGGCCGCGACCGCTCTCCGAGCCCGAGACGAGGGCCGCCGCCAGTCTTATCCGCCGGGCCGATCCCGCCGTCACCGTGTGGTTCCACCAGCACATGAAGCTGGTCTGGGCATGGGGCCCCAGCCGTGCTGCCGGCGCGGCCTACGCGCGGATCGCAGGCATGCGGTTCGCTCCCATGCCCTGGCTCGCGGGAACGGCGCCCCACTGGCAGAACGCCGTGCTTCACCGGCGGGCGTTCGTGGTCGAGCTGCCCGCCGGGCCGATGCCCCGGCGGGCCGTGCGCCGGCACGTCCGCGCGGTGCTCCGCCTGGCCCGCCGGCCGGGCGGAACAACGGGGTCAGACCCCGTTGTTCCAGTGGCGCCCTAGGATCCGCGCGTGGCGGTTCCGCTGTTCGTGCTGTCCTACGTGCTCGGCTGCCTGTCGCCGGGCTACCTGCTGGTGCGGCGGGCGACCGGCCGCGACCTTCGCGCCTCCCACACGGGCAGCACCGGAGCCCGCAACGCCGGCCGGGTGGCCGGACGCGGAGTGGCGGCGGCGGTGTTCGGTCTCGATCTCGCGAAGGGTGCAGCGGCGGTTGCGATCGCCCGGCTGGCCGGCCTCGACGATACCGGGGCCGCCGCCTGCCTGTTCGCGGTGGTGCTCGGCCACGTGGCACCCGCCCAGCTCCGCTTTCGCGGTGGACGCGGGCTCTCGACCGCAGTTGGCGGGCTGCTCGTGCTGGCGCCCCTGGCCGGGCTGATCGGCATTGCGATCGCGGCTGCGGCGGCCGGCCTCACGCGCAGCTTCACCGTGGCCGGCATTGCCGCCGCGGCCGGCGCCCCGCTCGCCGCCTGGCTGGCCGGGCTCTCAGGCGGCGCGACGGCCTGGGTGGCCGCCGCGGGCGGCCTCATCCTGCTTGCACACGCTCGGCGGCCAGCACCGCCATCTCCCGCTCGCCCCGGTAGCTGAGCCGGGCCGGGCCGTCCTCGAGGGCAATCCAGGTCGCGGCGGCGACCTCGCGCCGCATCTCCGGCTCGATCTCGCCGATCCGGCCGCCGGTGACGCGCATCAGGTGGAACACCACGATCTTGAAGATCCGCCGGCCGCCGCGGGTGTAGACGTAGCGGACGTCGCCCAGCCTGCCGAGATCGCGGCAGCGAAGCCCGGTCTCCTCCCAGACCTCGCGCACCGCCGTTTCGGCCGCGCTCTCACCAGGGTCGATGATCCCCTTGGGCAGCGCCAGCACGCCGGGGCGGCCGCCCGGCACGA
Source organism: Gaiellales bacterium (assembly GCA_035537595.1). Taxonomy (GTDB): domain Bacteria; phylum Actinomycetota; class Thermoleophilia; order Gaiellales; family JAICJC01; genus DATLLX01. The sequence goes on from DATLLX010000004.1 coordinate 1,675, forward strand.
TCGCCGCGAACCACCAGCGCCCACGCATCCGGCGCAGCGCGATCCCCCCGGCGGAGAGCTCGCGCGGCACCGCCGGTCAGCTCCAGGGGTACGGGCTGTTCGACACCGGGTGCAGGTCGCCGGTGGCGAACCGCTCGAAGCGGAACGGGTAGAGCACGCTCGAGTGGCCGCCTGTCATCACCCGTGCCACCTCGCGGCCGACCCCGATCATCTTGTACCCGTGGTTGGAGTCCGCGATCACGTACACGTTGGGGCGCATGTAGTCGAACACCGGGAAGCTGTCGACAGTGAAGCAGCCGACCCCGCCGGAGCGGATGTTCTTGTAGGTCGCGCGCTTCCCCTCGAAGCGCTTCATGCAGTGGGACAGGCTGGCGCACCACATGTCGGCGAAGCCCTCCTGCACGCTGGCGGTGGGGTAGGGGTCGACGTCGAACTCCTGACCGACCACGACCGGCGCAGCGCCGCCCTGCACGCCGTGCAGGTCCTGCTTGAAGTAGTTGCCCCAGAACTCGTCGGTGATCAGCTTGCCCTCGTCGTCGTAGAGCGGTGCGTCGGAGTCGACGTGGAGCACCGGCGGCATGCTGCCGTCCTCCAGGGACAGCAGCTTCGGGTCGACGTCGATCTCACCCTCCTGCAGGTACCAGTAGGTCCACATGTGCTGGTTCTCGTGCACCTCGCCCTCCGGCGTGCGCACGTCGACCTTGTGCGAGAGCCCGAGCATCTCCCACAGCGACTCGATCCACGGCCCGACGCCGACCACGACCTGCTCGACGTCGATGTCGCCCTGGTCGGTCTTCACCCGCCTCACCGTGCCGTCCGGCTCCATCTCGAAGCCGGTCACCGTCGCGCCGTCGATGATCCTCGCCCCGGCCTCCTTCGCCTTTCCGGCGAGCCCGTGCAGCGAGGCCATGTTGTTGGCGAATCCGCCCTTCTCCTCGTGCAGGCACACGTGCACGCCCTGCGCCCGCCAGTCGGGGAACATGGCCTTCATGTAGTCGCGAACCTGCTGCTCGCCCACGATCAGCTCCGACGGGTAGCCGATCCGCTGCTGCCGCTCGTGAACCTCGGTCAGATCGCCGATCTGTCGTTCGGCGCCGAGGGCGACATAGCCCACCGGGTGGTAGGAGAACGCCGCCGGATCCTGCTCCCAGACCTCGACGTTGGCCGCCATCAGCTCGCTCATGGCCGGCTGGTAGTAGTTGTTGCGGACGACCCCGCAGGCGATTCCGGAGGCGCCGGCGCCAACCCCGGTCTTGTCGATCACCAGCACATCGGGCTCCTCGCCCGCCGCACGCTGCTCCTTGGCGAGGTGCCACGCGGTCGACAGGCCATGGATGCCGGCTCCGATGATCAGGTACTTGGCGCTCTTCGGCAGGCTCACGGTTTCCTCCTCGTTGCCGTTACGGCAATGGTATTTCTCTCGCGTCCGACCCAGTGTACCCGAGCGCCTCCGAGAGTGCACGCGCGCGCGCCAACAGTGCCGGCCGCGCGGCCTCCCGCTTCTTGCGGCCGAAGCGCCCGGCAGGGCCCTGTACGCCGAGAATTCCGGCCAGCTCCCCGCTGCCGCCGTAGATCGGAGCGGCGATCGCGTTCAGGTCGACCTCGCGCTCGCGCACCGCCTCGGCCCAGCCCTGCTCCCGCACCGCAGCCACCTCACGCATCAGCCGCTTGGAGGTGGTGATCGTGCGGTCGGTGTACGCCTCCAGCTCGGCACTGAACCGTGCGGTGGGCGCGAACGCCAGCATCACCTTGCCGGTCGCGGTGGCGTGGGCGATGCTGGGCCGGCCGATCCGAGCGACGCTCGCCACCGTCGCCCGGCTGACCACGAAGTCGACCGTGACCGCCTCGTTCTCGCCGGCGATCGAGAGCGTCGCCGTCTCGCCCGTCTCCTCCTCCAGCGCCACCAGCTGAGGCCGGGCCAGGGCGCGGACGTCGATCTGCGACACGGCGTGGTTCGCCAGCCTGATCAGGTGGGGGCCGAGCCGGTAGCGGCCGGTCTCCGGGATGTGCTCGACGAAGCCGCCGGAGACCAGCGTGGAGAGCAGGCGCGAGACCGTGCTGGGATTGATCCCGGTGCGCCGGCTGACCTCGTTCGTGCCGGCCTCGCCGCTGATCTCGAGAAACGCGTCGAGCACGCGCATGGCGCGCTCCACGGCCTCGAGCCGGCGCTCGGCGGGTCGTCCCGTAGGCGGCACGCCCCTATTCTGCCGTTTCCGCGGGCGAGATGCCTAGACTCCGCCCGATGGCGACGCTGACCAGGACCCCCTTCGACGCCGTCCAGCGGGAGATCCCGGGGGCGGAGTTCGCCGAATGGGAGGGCTGGGACTGGATCGCCGGGTTCGGCGACCCCGTCCGCGAGCACCACGCGGTGCGCCGGGCCTGCGGCGCCTGGGACGAGTCGCCGCTGCAGAAGTGGGAGGTCAGCGGGCCGGGCGCCCTGGTGGCCGCCGATCGTTTCTTCACCAACGACATGCGCTCGCTCCAGGTGGGGCAGCTTCGCTACGGGGCGTTCTGCGACGACGGCGGGAGGATGCTGGGCGACGGCATCGCCTTCCGGCTGGCCGACGACCGGCTGCGCCTGGTGACAGCGCTCGAGAGCGACGGCGAGGCGTTCGCCGTGGCCGCCGGAGACGCCGAGTACGACCTGCGCCAGGTGACCGCGGAGCTCCCGCATCTGCAGGTTCAGGGGCCGCACTCCCGCGACGTGATCCAGTCGCTGACCACCGCCGACGTCTCGGCCCTCGGCTACTACCGGTTCGCGCCGGAGCCGGTGGACGTGGCCGGCGTGCCCGTGCTGCTGGCGCGCTGCGGGTATTCGGGCGAGCTGGGCTACGAGCTCTACTGCGCCGCAGAGCACGCCCAGCGGCTGTGGGAGGCGCTGGCCGCCACCGGCCGAGTCACCCCGTACGGCCTGAACGCCGTCGAGACCCTGCGTCAGGAGGCGGGCCTGATCTTCCTCGGTTACGACTACTTCCCCGGCGTCACCGACCCCTTCGAGATGAACCTGGATCGCGTCGTCCGCCTGGACACGCCGCCCTTCCGCGGCCAGGAGGCGCTGCGGGAGCTGGCCGGGAGGCCCGCGCGGCGGCTGACCACGCTGGTCGTCGAGGGCGACGAGGTGCCCCCCTACGGTGCGGCCGTACGCCGGGGCCCGGTGGAGGTCGGCGAGGTGCGAAGTCCCAGCGCCAGCCCGACCATCGGTCGCGTGATCGCCATGACGGTGATCGATGCCGAGCTGATCGCGCCCGGCGAGCGGTTCCAGGTCGAGCTCGATGGCGGCTCCGCCGCCGCGGTGTGCGACGGCTACCCGATCTACGACTGCGACAAGCTGCGGCCGCGCGGGTAGCATTCGCGTGGTCGGTCCTGGCGGTCTGGGTAGGAGGCTGCCGTGGGCATATTCACAGACACCGGTCGTCGTTCAGAGCCCCGTGACTCGCTCCAGCTTCACGCTCTGGCGGCCACCTGCCGATGCGGCGGGGTCAGCCAGGTTCAGGTCGCGGTGACCCGGAAAGCTGGACGGGTTCGCGTGCAGGAGCTTGCCGAGCGCTGCCCCAGCTGCGGGAGCTTCGGCTAGCCGCAGGTCGCGCTTGACCGCAGCCGCCGCTCGACCGTAGGCTGCGGGCGTCAGGCTGACGGGTCGAGAGGAGCAGACGGTGGCGAGCATCGCAACACGCGGGGGCGCCTTCATCGGTGGGCGCTGGGTCGCGGGTGAGGGTGAGGAGATCGAGGTCACGAGCCCCGCGACGGGCGAGGTGCTGGGCTCCGTCCGGGCGTCGACCCCGGAGCAGGTGGATGCCGCCGTGCGGGCGGCCGCCGAGGCGTTCCAGACCTGGCGCCGCACCTCGGTGCTGGAACGGGTCGAGATCTGCCGG
>DATLLX010000005.1:0-13898 GCA_035537595.1 Gaiellales bacterium
ATCCTGCCCCTCGAGCGCCCGTTCAAGCCGAGCGGCGCGCTCTACGCACTGCACGGCAACCTCGCTCCGGACGGCAGCCTCATCAAGCTCGCCGGGACGGAGCGGCGCGTGCACACCGGGCCGGCACGCGTGTTCGACACCGAGGAGGCCTGCACCGAGGCGGTTCGCGCTGGGCACGTACAGGAGGGCGACGTGCTCGTCGTCCGCTACGAGGGACCCGCCGGCGGGCCGGGCATGCGCGAGATGCTGCATGTGACGGCGGCCATCGTCGGCGAGGGCCTGGGCGACCAGGTCGCCCTGGTCACCGACGGCCGGTTCTCCGGTGCCACCCACGGCCTGATGGCCGGCCACGTGACTCCCGAGGCCGCGCACGGCGGGCCGATCGCGGCCCTCCGCGACGGCGACATCGTCAGCTTCGACATCGAGGCCCGGCGGCTGGACGTGGAGCTGTCCGACGACGAGGTCGACGCCCGGCTGCGCGACTGGAGCCCGCCGGCCCCGCGCTATACCGCCGGGGTGTTCGCGAAGTATGCGGCGCTGGTCAGCTCCGCCAGCGAGGGCGCGGTCACCCGGGCCCGATGAGCACCAGGGTGCTGGTGCTGGCCGACACGCACGTCCCCGACTTCGCCCGGGCGCTCCCGGCCGGCATCTGGCACCACGTCGATTGGGCCGACCGGATCCTCCACGCGGGCGACGCCACCACCGCGGGCGTGCTCGTGGAGCTGGCTTCGCTGGCGCCGGTGGATGCCGTCGTGGGGAACATTGACGACCCCAGCGTCGCCGCCTGGGGAGCTAAGCATGAGTGTAAACTTGAGATTGAGGGTGTGAGGATCGCGATGCTCCACGACAGCGGTCGTCGGGAGGGCCGGGAATCGCGGCTCACGCAGCGATTTCCCGGTGCCGACGTGGTCGTGTTCGCCCATTCCCACGAGCCGGTGAACCGGGTGGTCGACGGCGTCAGGTTCCTCAATCCCGGCAGCCCGACGTGGAAGCGTCGCGCGGCGACGCCGACCGTCGCCCGGCTGGTACTGGGGCGGAGCGGCGTCGAATCGGCCGAGCTGCTCGCGCTTTAGGCGGTCGTGCCGCCTAGCCGCCGCCGCGGCGCATTGCCCGGACGAGGTCGGTGAGGGCGTTCTCGCGGATGGCGAGGGTGTTCTGGATGTCCGCCGGGCGCTTCGGCCTGCGCAACCCCGATCCGCGCCGGCCGTGCGGTCTGGGGACAGCACCGGCGGCACCGGTTGGGACGTGTGCGCGGCGGAGCCCTCGGGCCGGGCCAGCAGACGCGCCGCGGCCCGTTCCGGCGGCCGGACGGCCTGATCGTGCCTCACCCGCTTACCGGTCGAGATGGGGGCGTCCTTCAGGTGCTTCCATGCCAGCAGCAGCATGTAGGGGTCGATCACGCCGTCGTAGCCCAGCCGCTCGAGGGCCGTCGGATGCACCTCGAAGTGCAGGTGGTAGGGCGTGCCGGCGGCATCCCCGGTGTTCCCCACGAACCCGATCACGTCGCCGGCCTTCACGCGTGCTCCGTCGCGTGCCACCGGCGCGAATGCGTCCAGATGGGCGTAGTAGAACGAGACGCTGCCGTCGTCCGCCTCCAGCCACAGCCGCTGGCCGCCCAGCGTGTTCCACCCGACCTGGCGCAGCGTGCCGTCGGTGACCGCGAGCACGGGGGCCCCTCGGGCCGCGAACAGGTCGTTGCCGTGGTGCCACACGGTGTCGGCGCGCGGCGCGCCGAAGTCGTCGGAGAACGACACGGGACCCCACACCGGGAACACAAACCCGCCGTGCGTCAGGTGGGCGTGGATCTTCGGCGGCAGGTGGATCTTCGGCGGCTGCTGGTGCTTGGTCTTCCCTCCGCCGGAGCCCTCGTGGGAGCCGTGGCCGCCGGTGCCGGCCTGGTGGTGGCCGCCGCTGCCGCTCCCCGCCCCGTCGCCGCCCTTGCTGCCACCGGTCGTCGCGCCGCCGCCGGTGCTGCCACCGCCGCCGCCGCTGTCGCCCTTGCCGCCACCGCCCGAGCCCGTTCCGCCGCCGCCGTCGCCGGGATCGACCGGCGGTGCCTGCTCGGGGATCGCCACGATCCCGGCCGTCAGCACTGTGCCGGCCGGGAGCCCACGATGGTCGGCGGTCAGCTCCAGCCGCAGGGCGACGATGCTGCTTCCGTCCGCCGCCTGCTCACCCGTCGTCAGCGTGCCCCAGTCGGCGACCGGGAACGGCACGCCGGGCTCGAGCGGCCACGCGGCGCGCAGCCCGGGCGCCACCAGGCGGTCGAAGGTCAGCCCGTCCATGACCAGCCGGGGGGTGGCCCCGGTCGCGTCCACGTGGACGGACAGCTCGAGCTCGCGTACCCGCACCTCGCCGCCCCATAGCCGCAGGCCCCGGAGCGTGACGGTCGCCTCCGTCGCCTGATCGGTGGCCGAGACGGTGGTGATCGCACGATGCGCGGTCACCAGCGGCGCGTCGGTGTCGGGCGCCCCCCAGTCGAGCTCGTCGGCTGCGGCCTGGGGCGGCGCGCCGGCGGCGGCCAGCACCAGCGCGTCCTGATCGGGCAGGGACAGGCTCACCGCAACCGCAGAGATCTCAGGTGCCGGCTGCTCGGCGCCGGCCGAGACCGCCGGTGCGCCGGCCACTGCCGCCATCGCGGCGATCAGCGCGACCCACAGCACGTGCACGCGGCGCCGGCGTTCCTTGACCTTCAACGACCAGGTACCCCCTATGAGCCTGCTTCCCGCCGACAGGGTACCCGCAGGTCGGGCGATGCATCAAGTACGCGTCGCGCGAATGTTTGTCAGATTATCGGGCGGCCGCGTCGCAGCTGGACGAAGTCCATGCCGTCCGGGGCTGTGAACCGCCCGATCTCCCGCGTGAAGCCCTGGCGCAGCGCCGCCCGCTGCGACCGGTCGTTGAAGACGGCGATGGTCACGCCCATCTCGGCCGGCGCGAAGGCCTCCTCGGCGAAGGCGACGATCGCCCCGGTGAACGCCGCGCCCCGGCCCTGCCCCATCAGATCGGGCCGCATGCCCCATCCCACCTCGAGGACGCCGTCCGGGTAGTCGCCGTTGGGCACGGTGGCGTCGGCTCCGTAGCACGCGTACCCGATCAGCTCGTCGCCGTCCAGCACGGCCTGGTAACGGAGCTCGGCCCGCATCATGTGCTCCACGCCCTCGGTGACATCGTAGGTGTCGTACGGCGGCGGATAGCGCCAGGACGCGATCTCGGTCGCCTGCTCAAGCCGGAGCGGCTCGAGGCGGAGGGCCATCAGAGCGCGTTGAGCGCGTCGTCCACGAGGCCGGCCAGCAGCCGCCGCTTCCAACCGGTCATCTCGAGCCCGGGCAGCCCTGCCAGCGGATCCTCGGGGTCGAGCAGCCGGGGGATGTTCGAGACGCCGATCGCAGCCAGGCTGACGACCCCGCCGCTGCGGGCGGCCGCCACACCGGCCAGCGCGAAGCTCCAGGCGTGCCGCTCTCCGGCCCTGGCATAGGCGCTTGACTCCGGCGGAGCCGGCAGCAGGACGCGGGTCACGAACTCGCCGGGGCCGAGGGTCAGCGTCGTCCGGTCGTCCTCGCTGGGACGCCGGTAGAGCTCGGCGATCGGGAAGGCGGCCCGCTCGCTGGTCTCGATCCGCGCACCCATCGCCAGCAGCGGCGCCGACAGGTCGCTGGGCGCGACCGAGATGCAGTCGCCGGGCTCGAGGCCGTGCTTGCGATGGTCGCCGATCTGGGCGTAGCAGGTGTCGCCACCGCGCAGCCAGCACTGCAGGTCGGGATGGCGGAAGTACCAGCAGCGCGGCTGCTGGCACAGATTGCCGCCCACCGTGCCCATCTCCCGCAGCTGCGGCGACGCCGCGGCCGAGGCGGCGCTGGCCAGGGCGGCGTACCCGCCGGCCACCGCCGCGTCGCGGGCCAGGTCGGCGACCCGGACGGTGGCGCCGATCGCCAGGCCATCTTCGTGGGGCGCGATATCGTCCAGCCCCAGGCCGCGAAGGTCGACCACCGAGTCGGCCGGCCGGATGCCACGGTCGAGCTGCGTCAGCAGGTCGGTGCCGCCGCCCATCGGCCGCGCCGAGCCGGTCCGCAGCGCTGCGGAGGCCTCGTCGGCCGACGCCGGCCGGATGTAGGCGAACGCCCTCATCCGCCCAGCGCCTCGAGCACCCTGCGCGGTGTGTAGGGCGCCTCGTGCAGGCGCACGCCCAGCGCCTGGGCCAGGGCGTTTCCGATGGCGCCGGCCGTGGGCACGATCGGCGGCTCACCCAGCCCGCGCACGCCGGTCGGCAGGCGCGGATCGGGCACGTTCACGAACTCGCAGACCACCTCCGGCAGGTCGGCGATGGTCGGCACCTTGTAGTCCTCGAGGCCGGGGTTGACCGACGTCCCGGTGGTGGGATCGACCACCCGTTCCTCGGTCAGGGCGAAGCCGATGCCCTGGAGGATGCCGCCCATCACCTGGCTGCGGGCGCCCATCGGGTTGACGATCCGGCCCACGTCGTGGACGGCCACCACCCGCTCCACGGTGACCATGCCGGTAACCGTGTCCACCGCCACCTGGGCGATCTGACAGCCGAAGGTGTTGACGGCGATGCCGCTCGGGTTCGGGCCCCGGGAGCCGCCGCCGCGGATCCAGGCGTTGGCCAGCTTGCCGGTCACCTCGGTCAGCGGCTCCCGCAGGGTGCCGTCGACCGAGCGGATCTCGCCCTCCTCGAGCGTCAGGTCGCCGGCCGCGATCTCGAACCTGTCGGAGGCCAGGGCCAGCAGCTGCTCTCGCACCTCGTGCGCCGCCGCCCTCACGGCCGGCGCCATCGAGGCCAGCGTCATCGAGCCGCCGGAGAAGGGGCCGTGCCCGGCCAGCCGGGTGTCTCCGGCGTGCACGCGGACGTCCTCAACGGGAACGCCCAGCCGCTCCGCGGCGATGATCGCGCAGGCCGTGATCGTGCCGGTGCCGAGATCCTGCATGCCCACGCTCAACACCGGACGGCCGTCCTTGCCGATCCGGGCCTCGGCGTAGGCCGGCGGGCCGCCGCCGCCCCACCAGATCTGGCTGGCGCAGCCCATCCCGCGGCGGATGCGGCCACCGTCCGCCTTCAGCGAATCGCGATCGGCCCATCCCGCCAGCTCGGCGGCACGGTCGTAGCAGGCGAGCAGGTTCTTGGAGCTGTACGGGCGGCCGGTGGCCTGATCGCCGTCGGCGTGGTTTCGCCGCCTCAGCTCGAGCGGGTCGATGTCGAGCGCGGCCGCCAGCTCGTCGATCGCGTTCTCGAGCGCCCACACGCCCTCCATCACCCCGGGGGCGCGGAACGCGCGCGGCGACCCGATGTTCTGGCGCACCGGCAGCACCGCCGCGCGGACGTTGGCGCACCGGTAGACGCTCTTCACCGGCTCAAGCGCGGGCGGCGTCCAGCCGCCGCGGCCCATGCCGATCACGGCCGAGGCGTCGATCGCGGTCAGCGTGCCGTCCGCGGCGGCGCCGACCTCCAGGGTGAACTGCGCCGGGGCGCGGTACCCGGCGTCGAGGTTCTCCTCGCGCCGCGAGAGCACCACGCTGACCGGCCTGCTGGTGATCCTGGCCAGGCCGGCGGCAAGCAGGCCCTCGGCCCCGGCCTGATCCTTGGAGCCGAACCCGCCGCCCATGTACTCGCAGATCACCCGCACCCGCTCGAGATCCAGGTCGAAGGCGTCGGCCAGCTCGGCCTGGATCGCGAACATGCCCTGCGTCGAGATCCACGTGGTCAGCTCATCGCCCTGCCAGGCCGCGACCGCGCAGTGCGACTCCATGCAGTTGTGCATCTGGGCCGGCGCCCGCAGCTCGAGGCTGACGCTGGCCGCCGCTTCGCGCATGCCGGCGTCCGGGTCGCCGCGCTCGTACTCCGAGGGGTCGGCGGTGAAGTCCTGGCGGCCGAGCGCCTCGTCGATGCCGGCCACGAACGGCAGCTCCTCGTACTCGGGCGCGAGCGCTGCCAGCCCGGCGGCCAGCGCGTCGCGGTCGTCGGCTGCCACCGCCGCCACCGGGGCGCCGGCGTAGGCCGGTGCATCCGTCAGCACGGCGCTGCCGCCCGGGGCGAACCCGTCGGCCGGGGTGAGCACCGCTCGCACGCCGGGCACGGCCCGTGCTGCGGCGGCGTCGATGGCCGTCAGCCGGGCGTTTGCGAATGGGCTGCGCAGGATCGCAGCCTGCAGCATCCCAGGCAGCTGGATGTCCGACGTGTAGCGCGCGCTGCCGGTCAGCCGGGCGTGCGCGGTCAGCCGCTGGGCGGCGACGCCGATCGGCGCGGGGGAGGGGCCGTCTGGATACTCCGGGGTGTGGTCGTCCTCGACCAGCGACCACCGCTCCTCCGTCCGGCCCTCGACCACCGCCTCGGACTTGACCAGCCGCGGGCTCACGCGGTCGCCCCCGCGGCCCGCTCGACCGCCTGCCGGATGCCCTCGTAGGCGCCGCAGCGGCACAGGTTGCCGCTCATGGCGGCGATGATCTCGGCACGCCCCGGCGAGGGGTCGCGCTCGAGCAGGGCCAGTGCCGACATCAGCTGGCCGGGCGTGCAGAAGCCGCACTGGAAGCCGTCGGTCTCGGTGAATGCCTCGCGCAGCCGCTCCAGCAGCGGGCTGCCGTCCTCGACGGTGCGGACGGCGGCGCCATCGACAGCGGCGGCCAGCGTCAGGCACGACAGCACCGGCCGGCCGTCCAGCACCACCGTGCAGCTGCCGCAGGTGCCCTCGCCGCACGCCACCTTGGTGCCCGTCAGACCCAGCCGGTCGCGCAGCAGCGCCGCCAGCGTCCACTCCTCGGGGACGTCGACGACGTGTTCCTGGCTGTTCACCTCGACCCGCACACTCATTGCGTCGGCAACCTACCACGGTCGCCCGGAGGCCCCGTAGCGTGCGGAGAACTGCGGTGGCTTTGCCGTTCCTCGGCTACGTTATGGTGTTCTGTCGCTTCCCTCAACATCGACCGCACGGCGCGCTCCGCTCGAGCTGACCATCGTCCCCCGAGGGCCCGAGGAACCGCTCATGGGCTTCTACTCGGTGACCCCGCTGACGCCCGGAGGATGGACCGGCCTGCTCGACGACGCCGAGCTTCCGCACCACCTGCGACGGCTGCCCGTCACCATCAACGTGAACGGCGGCAATCGCGAGGTGGAGGCCCGCTGCCTGCCCATGCTGGCCGCGCTCGCCTACCTGCTGAAGCAGCGTGACGGCGCACTCGAGAGCCCGTCCGTGCGGGCATGGCGGCTGGCTGCGAGGATCGTCGAGCAGGTGGCCCGCAACGGCGGTCAGCCGCCCGACCTGGAGCGATTCGCCGGCGCGTTTCCCTCCCTCGCCCACGCCGCGTCCTTCGACATGACCGCCGAGGAGCCTGAGCCGACGGGGGCCAAGGAGGCGGTGCAGGAGTTCGTGGGCGCGGCGCTGCGGGCGCTGGCCACGGCGGTCCGCGAGCCGAAGACGCTGACGGCGCCGGAGACGCTCGCCGACGTGATCGACCTCAGCGTGCTCCAGCCCGCGCTCCGCGTCGTCGCTCCCGACCTGGGCGCCGTGGCGCCGGTGGTCAGCCTGCGCGACCAGCTGGCCGGTGTGGTGCTGCGGCTGGACATGCCCGACGAGCCGCTGGCGCCCTGGCCGCTGTCCGTCACCGTCCCCGACGCCCGGGCGCTCCAGCGGGCGGGGAGCATGTTCCCGCCGCTCAGCCGGGTCACCGACGGCATCGTCGAGCTGACGCTGGAGCAGGTGGCCGAGCTCCGCCGGGCGGCCTCGGCCCTGCAGTACTCGGGCGCTCGGGTCGAGCTGCCGGGGACGCTGCTCGAGGAGCGCGAGCTGGACATCGAGACTGCCGAGCTGGCCTTCCGCGGCGGGCCGCTGTCGCTGGGCGGCGCGGTGGAGTACGACCTCAGCGCGGCGCTGGGCGGCCACACGATCTCCGAGGAGGAGTTCCGGGCGCTGGCGGCCGCCTCCCAGCCGCTCGTCCGCCTGGGCGGCGAGTGGCGGCTGCTGGGGGACAAGGCGCTGCGGCGGGCCAGACAGCTGGCTCAGCTGGCCCTGCACGGGGCCAGCGTGCCCACGCTGACCGCGCTCGGCGCGACGCTGGCGGGCTCGGCCGAGGTGCGGGGGTTCGCGGTCGAGGTCGGCGAGTCGCCGGCCCAGCTCGCCGAGCTGGCGGCCCGGCTGCGCGACGACGCGATGCGCGAGCCCGACCAGGCGGCGCCCGGATTCCACGGCGAGCTGCGCCCCTACCAGCAGGTCGGCCTGGGCTGGCTGAGCCGCATGCGCGACCTGGAGCTGGGCGCGCTGCTGGCCGACGACATGGGCCTGGGCAAGACCGTGCAGCTGATCGCCCACCTGCTCGACCGCCGGGACAGTGTCGACGCGCCGGCGCTGATCGTCTGCCCGGCCTCCGTGCTGGGCAACTGGCAGCGCGAGCTGCGCCGGTTCGCTCCCGACCTGACGGTGATCATCCACCACGGCCCCTCGCGCACGCGGGACATCTCGGACCTGGCGGGCTATGACGTCGTCCTCACCTCCTACTCGCTGCTGCCCCGCGATCGCCGGCTGCTGTCAGAGATCGAGTGGCGGTCGGTGGTGCTGGACGAGGCCCAGCAGGTCAAGAACCCGCTCACCCGCGGCGCCCAGGCTGCCCGCGCCCTGCGGGCGCACCACCGGATCGCGTTGACCGGCACGCCGATCGAGAACCGGCTCGACGAGCTGTGGTCGATCATCCACTTCCTGAACCCCGGCCTGCTCGACACCCGCACGGCGTTTCGCCGCACCTACGGCACGCCGATCGAGCGGCGGCAGGACGATGCGGCCGCCGAGCGGCTGAGGCGGATCACCTCGCCCTTCATCCTCCGCCGCCACAAGAGCGACCCGGCGGTGCTGCCCGACCTGCCGCCACGCCAGGAGTCGAGCGAGTACTGCACCCTGACCCTCGAGCAGGCCGCGCTCTACCAGGCCACCATCGACGCCATGCTGGGCGAGGTGCGGGGCAGCGCCGGGATCGAGCGCCGCGGCCACGTGCTGGCGCTGCTGACACGGCTGAAGCAGGTCTGCAACCACCCGGTGCAGGCGCTCAGCAGGCCCGGCTCGCTGGCCGGCCGCTCGGGCAAGCTCGACCGCCTGACCGAGATGCTGGCCGAGGCCGTGGACGAGGGCGACAGCGCGCTGGTGTTCACACAGTACGCGGTGATGGGCCGGCTGCTGTCCGATCACCTGGTCGGCGAGCTCGAGGTGGAGCGGCTGCACCTCGACGGATCGACGCCGATCCCCGAGCGGGAGCGAGTGGTGCAGCGGTTCCAGTCGGAGGGCGAGGAGCCCCGGGTGCTGGTGATGTCGCTGAAGGCGGGCGGCCTGGGCCTCAACCTGACCAACGCCAGCCACGTCTTCCACTTCGACCGCTGGTGGAACCCGGCGGTCGAGGATCAGGCCTCCGACCGTGCCCACCGGATCGGCCAGACCCGGGTCGTCCAGGTGCACAAGATGATCTGCGCCGGCACCGTCGAGGAGCGGATCGACGAGCTGATCGAGAGCAAGCGCGGGCTGGCGTCGAGCATCGTCGACCGCGGGGTCGAGACGGCGCTGTCCGAGCTCTCGGACGAGGAGCTGGCGGCAATGGTCGAGCTCCGCGACGCCGGCTGAGCGTCCGCCGGATCCGGCCCCCTGCGCGTTATGCTGCCGCGTCACATGATGCGGCCGGTCGAACTTCTGCAGCACCTGGTGGAGCTCGAGAGCCCGACCGGCGATGTCGTGCGGATGTCTCACATCGCCTCGTTCATCGAGGCCGAGCTGGCCGGCCTGGGAGGCGCGGTGGACCGCGAGGGGCAGCTGCTGCACGCCCGGTTCGGCGAGGGCGATGCCCGCCCGATCCTGATGCTCGCGCACATGGACACGGTGTGGCCGGCCGGAACGCTGGTGCGGATGCCGTTCCGGGTCGACGGTGAGCTGGCCTACGGCCCCGGGGCGCTCGACATGAAGGCCGGGATCGTCGTCATGCTGGAGGCGATCCGCCAGGCGTTGCCGCTGCGCCGGCCGGTGCAGGTGATGATCACCGTCGACGAGGAGATCGGCAGCCCGCACGGCCGCCCCTTCGTGGAGGCGGCCTCGGCCGCCGCAGAGGCGGTGCTGGTGCTGGAGCCGCCGGTGCGCGACCACACCATCACCACCGCCCGCTCGGGCCTGGCCCGCTACCAGCTCCACATCCAGGGCGAGGCTGCCCACGCCGGCCATCAGGGCGGCGGGGTGTCGGCCGTGGAGGAGCTGGCCCACCAGACGCTCGCCCTGCACGCACTGCGCGACGCCCAGCGGGGCATCCGGGTCAACGTCGGCCAGGTGGCGGGCGGCACCGGCGACAACGTGGTGGCCGCCACGGCCTTCGCCCGGATCGATGCCCGGGCCTGGACGACGGAGGAGCAGAAGGAGCTGGAGGCGGCCATCTTCGGCCTCCAGCCGAAGGTGCCGGGCGCCCGCCTGACCGTTACCGGGGGCATCACCCGCCCGCCGATGGTGCGCAGCCAGGGCACGGCCGCGCTGGCCGAGCGGGCGCTCGAGATCGCCGAGCAGCTGGGCCAGCCGCTGGGTGAGAACGCCTCGGGCGGCGGCTCCGACGGCAACTTCGCGGCGGCCGTGGGCGCCCCCGTGCTGGACGGCCTGGGGCCGCTGGGGGCGGGTGCCCACGCCGACGACGAGCGGGTGTCACTGCGCTCGATCGACGAGCGCTCCGAGCTGGTCGCCGCCCTGCTGCGCCAGCTGTAGCCGCCGTCAGCGGACGAGCGTGGCGCGCACCGATCCGGCCTCGCGCACCCGGGGGTCGATCACCCCGTAGAGCAGGTCGACCGCCAGGTTGGCCACGATCACGATCAGGCCGGTGAACACCACCAGGCCGAGGATCACCGGCAGGTCGAAGCCGCCGATCTGGCCGCCCAGCGAGTGCAGCCAGAGGCTGCCCAGCCCGGGCAGCCCGAACACCGTCTCGACGTACACCGAGATGCCGAGCGCCGTGCCCACGTCCATGGCCAGCATCGTGACCAGGGGCAGGATGGCGTTTCGAAGCGCGTGGCGGCCGACCACCCGCAGCTCGCCGGCGCCCTTCGCGCGGGCCGTGCGCACGTACGGCTGCCCCAGCTCGTTGATCATCCGCGTGCGCGTCATGCCCATGTAGAGCGCGCCGAAGAACAGTGCGAAGGTCAGCCAGGGCAGGATCAGGTGGGCGGCCCAGTCGTGGAAGCCGCCGCACAGCTCGACACCGTGGGGGACGAGGTTGCAGTAGCCGTCCTGCGGCGCCAGCCCCAGCTCGCGGGCGACGAAGGTCTTCAGCAGCAATCCGACCACTGCCGGCGGCAGCGACACGCAGGCGATCACGGCCACCGTCGACAGCCGGTCGAGCGGAGTCCCCTCCCGCAGGGCGGCCAGCGACCCCAGCGGCACGGCGATCAGGATCAGCAGCACGACGCCGCCGATCAACACGGAGGCGGTGACGCCGGCCGAGTCGAGCAGGAGCGGGCGGACGTGCTGCTCGCCCTGGGGATCGCCGACCGTGTCCCAGGTCACCCCCAGGTCGCCGCGCACCAGCCGCCACAGAAACATCCCGTACTGCTCGGGCAGCGGCCGGTCGGCGCCCAGCTTGTGGTTGGCCTCCCGCACCTTCGACATCGGCGCCTTCTCCCCGACCAGGATCCGGCCCGGCTCGGCCGGGATCCGGTAGAAGATGACGAAGGTGATCAGGGTCAGGAGCAGCAGCAGCATGACCGCGGTGACGATCCTGCGGACGGCGAAGACCAGCATCGCTACGACCTCCGCTCCGGTTCGAAGGCGCGGCGGATGCCGTCGCCCAGCAGGTTGAACGAAAGCACGGTGACGAAGATCGCGAAGCTCGGCCAGAGGGTCAGGAGCGCCTGCTTTTCGGGCACCAGGTAAAAGGCGTTGTAGGGATCGAGCAGCGTCCCCCAGGTGTTGGACAGCAGGCTGCCCCAGCTGGCCGTGGGCAGCCGGATGCCCACACCCAGGAAGGTGATGCTGGCCTCGAGGATGATGTTCGTGGCCATGATCAGGCTGCCGTAGACCATCAACATCGGTACCAGGTGGGGCAGCAGCTCGATGCGGATGATCCGCCACTGCCCGGCGCCGGTCATCCTGGCCGCCTCCACGAACTCGCGGGTCTTCAGCGACAGCATCTCGGCCCTGACCAGCCGGGCCGGGTAGAACCACGTGAACAGGCCGATCAGCACCGCGATCGACGCCACACCCTGGTCGAGGAGGCCCCACAGCGTGAAGGTGTCCATGGTGTCGGCGAACGAGCTGGATCCCAGCAGCATCAGGAACAGCAGCACCGGGAACGCCATCGCCAGCTCGGTCAGCCGGGCCACCGCCGCGTCGACGACGCCGCCCGCCAGCGCCGCGATCGAGCCCAGCAGCACCCCGATGGTGAGCGCGATGATCGTCGCGCCGAGCGCCACCTCGATCGACACCCGGCCGCCGTAGAGCACGCGCAGCAGCTCGTCGCGGCCCAGCGACCCGTCGCCGCCCAGCACGAACAGCGTCGTCTCCTCGGGCGGCCCGCCGTGGACGTGGGTGTTGACGTCGGGGACGCGGGTCATGGGGCCGGCCGGGTTGCGGTTCTCGTCCACCGCGTAGGGAAAGATGTCGTTCGGCCCGTGGCCCAGCAGGCGCGCCGCGATCGGCGCGCCGGCGAACGCCGACAGCAGGATCGCAAGCACCGTCGCCAGGCTGACCATCGCCGCCCGGTCGCGGAGCAGCCGGCGCAGCACGAACTCCCAGTAGCCGTGTGCGTGCACCCGCTCCGGCCGCGGGTCGGGCAGGGGGATCACGCCGTCGCTTTGGGCCTCCCGGGTCATACCTCAGGTAGACGCGTGACGCGACACCGGGTTAGACGCCCTTGACGGCCGTGACCAGGTTGACGAGCGAGTCCTTGGCGTCACCGAACAGCATCGTCGTCCGCTCGTTGGAGAACAGCTCGTTGTCGATGCCCGCGAACCCGGTGTTCATCGACCGCTTCAGCACCACCACCGCCGAGGACTGCTCGACGTTCAGCACCGGCATCCCGTAGATCGGGCTGCCCGGCGTGTTCTTGGCGGCCGGATTGACCACGTCGTTGGCGCCGATCACCAGCGACACGTCGGTGCGGCTGAACTCGCCGTTGATGTCGTCCATCTCGTACAGCTGCGTGTAGGGCACGTCGGCCTCGGCCAGCAGCACGTTCATGTGCCCGGGCATCCGGCCGGCCACCGGGTGGATCGCATACCGGACGTCGATCCCGCGGCGTTCCAGCTGGTCGGCCAGCTCGCGGACGTTGTGCTGAGCCTGGGCCACCGCCAGCCCGTAGCCGGGCACGATCACCACCCGCCTGGCGTAGGCCAGCATCACCGCCACGTCGTCCGCCGACGCGGAGCGGACGATGCCGCCGGCGGCGCCGGCCGGGCCCACGGCGGCGTCGCCGCCGCCGGTTCCGAACGCCCCGAACACGACGTTCGCGATCGAGCGGTTCATCGCCCGGCTCATCATCTGCGTCAGCAGCGTGCCCGATGCGCCGACCAGCGTGCCGGCGATGATCAGAAGGTCGTTGTCGAGCACGAAGCCGGTTGCTGCGGCGGCAAGGCCGGTGAACGAGTTGAGCAGGCTGATCACGACGGGCATGTCGGCGCCGCCGATCGCCATCACCATGATCACGCCCAGCACCAGCGACAGCGCGACGGCCGCCAGCAGCAGCCCCTCGCTCTCGGTTCCGGTGGCCAGCAGCACGGCCAGCGCCAGCACGGCCAGCGCCAGCACGGCGTTCACCAGCTTCTGGCCCGGCAGCGTCACCGGGCTGCCGGAGATCAGCTCCTGGAGCTTGCCGAATGCGACCATCGAGCCGGCGAAGCTGACGCCGCCGACGATCGCCGAGAACAGCGTCGAGATCAGGAAGCTGGT
>DATLLX010000006.1:0-8910 GCA_035537595.1 Gaiellales bacterium
GGGCGATCTGCCGGCCTGCCTGCTGGAGCTGCCGCTCCCCCACACCCGGCCGCGCAACCTGAGCCGGTTCGAGGAGTGCGCCCGGCACATCGAGGCCTCCGGGCTGACGCCCGTGCTCGGCCATCCCGAGCGCTGCCACCCCGTCCAGGAATGTCCCGACCTGCTGCGCCCGATGGCGGAGGCCGGGCGGCTGCTGCAGGTCAACGGCGACAGCCTGCTGGGCCGAAACGGCGACTCGGCGCAGGCAACCGGCTGGTGGATGATCGACCAGGGGCTGTGCCACCTCGTCGCCTCCGATGGCCACCGGGCCTCACGGCCGCCCTATCTCGACCGGGCATTTGCGGCGGTCGCGGCCCGGATCGGCGAGGACGCCGCCCGCCCGCTGTTCGACGGCTCCGCGCTGGAACCGCTTCGGGCGCAGGCCGAGCTCGCCTGAGATCCCGTCGCGGGTCGGACTCACGCTTCAGTTTCGAAAAGGTGTATCAGCCCGGCGGGCGTCTCCACGAACCCGCACGCGTCGCCGACCGTTGGCGGCCCCTGTCCAGCGTCCGGTCGTGGTCGGCAGCTGCGCCAAACACCAAGGACGGACGAGTTACCAACCTGCGGGCCGCTTCCCGTCGCTTCTCAAGGGCGGAAGCCGGGTGCTTGCACGCCACCGCTCCGGGGAGCGACCCGCATGGCACAAGTATCAGCTGCGCTCGCCACATCGTAAACCCCCCAATTCATCACGGGAGCGTGTCGATGCGTTGGTTTTCAAACTGACCCACTACCCAAACGGACGGATCACAGATCCCACATATATCTGCCCCACAGTGAGGTCGGCAAGCCCGGGAATCGAAGAGCTGATGAGGGGGTTTCCAGTGACGCAGCAGGACCTTCGAGAGGGATCTCTCGCCGAGATGGTGGTGCGGATCGCAAGCGCGCGTCGATCCGAGGCCGATGTGGTCAGCGCGACCTCTGCCGGCCGGTCGCAGTCCATCGACCGGGGTGCACGCCCGCGCCGGACCGGACGGCTGTTCCCACACGCCCCGCGGCGCGGCTAGGCCGCGCCGTCGCCGGCGGCGGCCTCGAAGCGGACGACGTCGTCCGCCTCGGCGCGCAGCGCCGCCCGCTCCGTCTCTGAGACGGAGCCCCACAGATCGAGCTGGACTGTCACCCGCCTCCCCGCCCGCGGCGCATCCCACGTGCCGACGGCAACGCCAGCGACCATTGCGGCGGCCCGGATGATGCCGCCGCTTCGCATGCGGTGATGGCGCTCGGCGGGCACCGCGAACGCGCGGTCGGCCCAGCCCAGCAGGTACGGGTCGAAGGAGGGCAGCAGCCGCGGTGGCAGCGCCCTCGGTCGACTGGCCGACCCAGGCAGGCAGACGCGGCCGCCGGGCACGTCCTGCAGCTCGCCGGCGATCGCCTCCAGGCCGGCGCGGGCGTCCCGCAGCGGCAAGCCTGACCAGACCGCAAGGTCGGCGGCCGAAGCCGGGCCGTGACCGCGCAGATAGCCTCGCGCCAGCTCTGCCAGCGCCGCCGGCCTCCGCTCGGCGTGCTCGTCCAGATCGGGCGCCGCGCCCAACCAGTCGCGGGTCAGCACCCACGCCTGCTCGGCGCCCCGGAACGGTCCCCGGATGACGCCGCCGTCGAGCGAGGCCAGGAACAGCAGGTGCACCATCGCCTGGCCGTCGGCCTCCACCCCCGCCCGTGCGAGCGCCTGCCGGAGCTCGGCCCGGATCAGCGGCCCGCCGGCCAGCTCGCGCTCGATCAGCGCGACCGCGCGCTGCGACCGGTCAGGCGAGAACCCCAGCTGTGCCAGCCGCGTGCGGTTGCCGGTGACCAGGCCGGGCGCCGTCAGGGAGAGCAGCCAGGGGTAGTCCTCGCGGCGCACCAGGTGGAGCGTCCCCCGGCACAGCCACGCAATCACGACCGCCCGCTGCTCGAGCTCTCGGTTGACATCCGCAGCGGTCAGGCCGGCCGTGCGCGCTCGCACAGCCAGCCGCGCCGATCGCAGGTTCTGCGCCTGCACTGCCAGCAGCCGGCCGGCGACCTCAGCGGCCGACCGGGCAGGCGAGCCGGCCAGCAGCTGGGCCGCGGCCCGGCTACGGCGGACGGCGCGGTCGCCGGCAGTCATGCGGACACCGGTCGGGTCGCCCGGTAGAGGATCGCCCCCAGCAGCGCGGCGGCGGAGGTCGCCGCGAACAGCGCCGGCGCGCCCGCCCACTGCCAGATCAGGCCGCCGCCGATCCCGCCGACGATCGGCGACAGCCCGTAGGTCGCGGCCCGGGTGACGGCCTGGCCGCTGGCCCGCAGCTGCGGCTCGACGATGTGGTCGGCGGCGACCACCGTGCCGACCACCAGGAACGCGAAGCCCACGCCCGACAGCAGCCGCAGCAGCGAGAGCACCAGCGGGTCGGTGGTCAGCGCGAACAGCGCGAACGCCACGGCGTAGGTGAGGCAGCCGGCGAGAAACAGGTGGCCGTGGTGCGCCGACGCGGTGGCCCGCATCACCGGTACCTCGATGGCGGCCTGAAGCCCCGCTGCCAGGCCGACCAGTGCGAGGCCGCCGCCCAGCCCGGTCACCCGCAATGAGAAGAAGCTCGATGTTGCCAGGAACGATGCGTTGACCAGCACCACGGCGAGTAGGAACGGGAGCAGCCCTGGCGTTCCCGCCAGCCCGGCCAGGGCATCGCGCAGCGACCGTCCCCGCTCGCGTGCCGCCGGGGGCGAGCGCAGCACGAGAGCGATCGACGTCGTGGCCAGCAGGGCGGCCGCGTACACCACCGGCACGGCGCCGATCCCCGCCCGGCCAGCACCAGCCCCCAACCGATCGCGGCGGCAGCGAACCCGGCCGAGAGCCACATCCGCACCGTGCCGTACCGCGTCCGCCGGGAGGCGAGCTGAGCCAGGGCGAGGGCGTCCGACAGCGGCGTCAGCGCCAAGCGGCACGCTGCCAGCGCGACCAGCGCCGCCACGAAGGCCGGGCCCCGGGCAACGCCGAGCAGCAGGGAGCAGAGCGCCGTCGCCGTCGCCGCACATGCAAACGCGCGTGACAGGCTGAGGTGGACATCTCCCAGGTGGCCCCACGCCGGCGTGGCCAGCAGCGCCGCCAGCGCCATCGCGGCCAGCGCCAGGCCGATCTGGGAGCCCGAGTAGCCGTGATCCTGCAGCAGCAGGGGCAGGAACGGCACGATCGCCGCCTCGGCCATCCCGAACACCAGGAACAGCCCCCAGATGCTGCGATCCCCCGGCCGCCGCTCTGGCATGCCCGTGATCGACGGTCGTCGCCGGCTCCGGGTCTCGGTCTGCACCCGCGGCATGGTATGGCCGGCCGCGCCGGCGCGGGGCGGTCGGGCCGGGCGCGATCCTGCACGAGCCGGGTGACCGCGGTAGCGTGGTCCGCAAAGGAGGACGCGATGAGCACCAACGACGCCGCCGACAGGCTCGAGCAGACGATCGCCGCCTACAACGAGGCCTGGAACGACCACGACCTGGACACGATCATGTCGCTGCACGCGCCCGACATGGTGTTCCAGAACCACACGGCGGGCGAGGAGGTCTCGGGCGAGGCGGTGCGCGAGCACCTGGCCGCCATCTTCCGCACCTGGCCCGACATCACCTTCACCAGCCGGCGGGCGTACGTGCGGGACGGCCTGGTGGTACAGGAGTGGACGGCCACCGCCACCCACACCAGCACCATGCGGCGGGGCGACCTGGTTGCGGAGCCGACCGGCCGCACCATCACGTGGAACGGCATGGACGTGATCCCGTTCCGCGACGGCCTGGTGGCCCGCAAGGACGTGTACTCCGACTCGGTGTCGATCCTGCGTCAGCTGGGCCTGCTGGGCTGACGCACGGCCCCGAAGGCGGCCGCCCAGTCCCACACGTCGAGCTGCGTCGGCCGGGCATCGACGGCCAGCCCCCGCTCCCGGGCGAGCGCCTTCCAGCGCCGCGGCGGCAGGCCGAGCGTCTGCCGGACCGGGCTCTGCGCCCGGCTGAACGCCCGTCCCAGCAGGGCGCGGTAGCGGCCGGCGTCGGCCGGATCGATCAGCGGCGCCGTCCTCCGCCGGGCGACCAGCATCGCCCCGTCGACCGCGGGGCGTGGCTGGAAGCAGGCCGCCGGCAGATGCCTCTCGACGCCGATCTGCCACCACGGTAGCCACGACAGCGCCAGCATCGAGCAGGGCCGCGGCGACGTGCGCTTGCGGGCCAGCCCGTCCTGAACGATCAGGTCGGCCCGGGTGACCGGCCCGCGGAGGTCGTCGAGCAGCCGTCGCAGCAACGCCGTGGTGACGCCGAAGGGCACATTGCCGACCACCCGGAACGGTTCCCGGGGGAACGGTACTGCGAGCACGTCGCCGCGTAGCACGGCCACCGACGGGTGGCGTTCGAACCGCCGCTCGAGACCCGCCGCCAGGCCGGGGTCGAGCTCGACGGCGATCACCCGCCGGGCGGCGCGCCGCAGCGGCTCGGTCAGCCGGCCGCTGCCGGCGCCGACCTCGACCACCAGCTCGGCGGGAAGCACGCAGGCAGCCGCCACCAGCTCGTCGGCCAGACGCTGGCTGCGCAGAAAATGCTGTCCGTCAGCGCGACGGCCGCGCGATTGCGCGGCCACGAATCGTCACCGTGAAGACGCCCATCGGCGGCAGTGTATCCCAATCTGGGAGCGGCGATCAGGCACGTTTGCGGGCGATTTGCGCTGGAAATGTGTGAACACAGACTGCGGAGGAGTTTGCAATTTCTTTGCCTGAGCCCCATCGAGTCATTCCATTGGTGGCCGATAAAGCACCACATGGGTCGTTCGAAGTTGTGGGTCTTTCTGGCCGCGCTGGTCCTGGCAAGCGGCGTCCTCGCAGGTCCGTCGGCAACCGCCGCCGGCCGCTATCAGCCGTTCACCAAGGGCAGCTACTGGCGTTCGCAGTCCGACAATCGGGCGGCCAGGAACTCCAAGGCGATGATGAGCTGGCTGCGGTCGATGCTGCATACCGACCGCCGGTTCGTCACCATCCGGGCCACCAACCTGAACGGTTCCTCGGCGCAGGGAACGACGGTCTATTACGCGACCGAGAACTCGCCGCTGTACCGGATCTGCCACAACCCGCGGTACCACAAGTACTACTGGCCGACCGACTTCGACGCCGTCCGTATCCCCAAGGGCGCTCGTGCCCCGACGGACAACGACGCCGACATGATCGTCTACAACGTCTTCAAGCGGAAGGTGTTCTGGTTCACCAACATGCAGCGGATCAACGGCCGCTGGTGCGCCAGCCAGGCGTCGGTGTACCACACCGACTCGAACGGGCTGCACGGCAGGCTGGCCCGATCCACCAACCGCCACAACTGGGGCAAGCACGGCCTGGCGCCGATCACCCAGGCGATCCGCTGGGGCGAGGTGGCATCCGGCAGCATCCCGCACGTGATGAACGTCTACATCCCCGCCATCTCGTGCAACAGGGACGACGTGTTCCCGCTGTACACCGGCACCATGTGCACGACGCACGCCGCCAACTCGATCCCCGCCGGAGCGATCCTCCGGATCAGGCCGCGGGTCAACCTCAGCAACTACCGGCTGAGCCCGACGGCGCGCATCATCGCGCGGGCGCTGAAGCGCTACGGCGCGGTCGTCGGCGACCGCTCGGGCGTCGGCAACAACGTCACCATCAAGCTCGAGGACACGGCCGTCGAGGGCAAGGGCAACCTGTGGGCCAACGCCGGCCTGCGGTTCGACTCACTGCGCAACATTCCGCTCTCGGCCTACCGGATCGACAGGCTGGGCGCCGGGCGCTGACCGCCCGGCGGGGGGATCACTCCCGCGATGAGCGGTGGGTGTGCGCCCGCAGCCGGTCGCGCAGGCTCATCAGGCCGGTGTCCTCTGCCGCCAGCTCCTCCGCCAGCTCCTGCTCCATGTCGTGTGGCTGGGTGGGCTCGCCCGGCTCGACCGCGGGCTGCGCCTCGCGCAGCAGCTCCGCCTCCAGCTCGTCGATGCGGTCGAGCAGCATCAGCATCGCCCGGCCCATCGAGCGCCGTTCGCCGTCGGTCCCCGCCAGCGCCTCCGCCCACGTGCGCAACTCCTGCCTCTGAGCCGAGTCCACACGGGAATCATAAGCAGACGCGAGAATGCCGGGGTGGACGTCGCCCTCGCCGAACGTCGATCGGCCGCCGCCCGGCTGCGGGCAGCCGGCTGCATCGCGGCCGACGAGGAGGCGGCGATGCTGGTCGCCTCGGCGGGCAGCCCGGAGGAGCTGGAGCGGATGCTGGCGCGGCGGGAATCCGGTGAGCCGCTGGCCTGGATCACGGAACGGACGCGCTTCGCCGGCCTCGAGCTGCACGTCGGGCCGGGCGTCTACGTCCCCCGCCCCCATACCGAGTCGCTGGCCCGGGAGGCCGCCGCGATGCTGCCGGCGGGCGGGCTGGCGGTGGATCTCTGCACCGGCTGCGGGGCGATCGCCGCGGTGCTGCTGGCGGCGGTGCCAAGCGCCCGGGTGCTGGCCACCGACCTCGACCCCGCCGCCGTCTCCTACGCGCGGGGGAACGGCGTCGACGCCCTCCAGGGCGACCTCACCCAGCCGCTGCCCGCCGGCCTGGACGGCGGGGTCGACCTGGTCACCGCCTGCCCGCCCTACGTGCCGGAGCACGAGCTGGCGCTACTTCCCCGCGACGTCGTCGGGTTCGAGCCGCTTCGGGCGCTGCTGGGCGGGCCGGACGGCCTGGCGGTCGCGCGCCGCTGCGTCACCGCAGCGGCCGAGCTGCTCCGGCCGGGCGGCATCCTCGTGATCGAGCTCGGCGGGCGCCAGGCCGGCCCGCTCGGCCACGCCCTGCGGACGGCCGGGTTCGGCGACGTCGTGATCGAGCGCGACGCGGACGGCCACGACCGCATCGCCACCGCGGTCAGTGGCAGACGCCCGTGCCCTGGTCGATGAACCCGGTCGGCTGGCCGTCGGCCGGCACGAACCGGTAGTCGTAGGCCCCCGGCCGCAGCGTCAGCTCCAGGAACCCGAAGGCCGCGCTCTGGCCGGTGGCGAAGGTGGACGGCCGCGTCTGCGGGCCGCCGAACGCGTTCAGGTTGCGCCCACCGGCGCCCGAGATGAACTGCACGATGCCCCGCCCTGGGTCGAACCCGCCTGCGGTGTCCATCGGCAGCCAGCGGCTGTAGTTGTGGTTGTGGCCCGAGAGCACCACGTCGCCGCCGTCCGCGTAGAGCAGATCCCAGAACGGCTTGGTGCGCAGGAACTCGTAGTCCTCCGCCCAGTTGGCCTTCTGGTACTTGAGCCAGTCGAACCGCGGATGGTGCCAGTAGGCCAGCGTGCAGGCATGGGTGTCGGCCGCGAGGTCGGCGCGCAGCCACTCATACTGGGGGTCGCCGGGTCCGCAGCCCACCGCCGCGGGGCACACGGCCGAGTTCAGCGACACGATGTGCCACCCGCCCAGGTCGAAGGAGTAGTAGCCGCCCTGGGCGCGGGCGCCGAAGTACCGGAAGTACCCCTCGGCCACGTCCGACCGGCCGTACTCGTGGTTCCCGGGCGCAGGCTCCGAGATCGGCATCAGCGGCCCGAAGTAGCGGTCGTAGTTGTCGAGGAAGTCCTGATACAGCCCGTACTCGTACTGAATGTCGCCCAGGACGAGGAACCGGTCGTAGCCGCCCCGCCCGATCGTGCGGGCGACGTCGTCGTACTGGCAGACGGATCGGTTGTTTCCGGGGGCGTTCTTGCAGGCGATGTCGCCCACCGCCGCGATCCGCACCGGCGCCGCCGGATCGGCCTTCGAGCCCGCGGGGCGCAGCCCGACCGCGGCCGCCACCGCGATGGCCACTACCAGCATCAGGATCAGTCCACGTCGCACGGTTCCCCCCTTCGACCAGAGCGCCCGACGACGATACGGCCTCGCGGCGGAACGGTCAATCCCGGCCGGAGACCGTCTGCAGCGCCGCCAGCGCGCGGCCACGGGCCTCGCCGTGGTCGACGACCCGGTCGAGACCGGCCGAGTCGGGCGCGAACCGGGCCACGTAGCGACCCTCGGGATCGAACCGCTCCGCCTGCCGGGCCGGGTTGAAGATGCGGAAGAACGGTGCCGCGTCCGCTCCGCAGCCCGCCGTCCACTGCCACCCGAGCGTGTTGTTCGCGAGGTCGGCGTCGACCAGCGTGTCCCAGAACCAGCGGGCGCCGTCCTGCCAGGGGATCAGCAGATCCTTGGCCAGGAAGGACGCGGCCACCATCCGCACCCGGTTGTGCATCCACCCGGTCTCCCACAGCTGCCGCATGCCCGCGTCGACCAGCGGATACCCGGTGCGGCCGCGCTGCCACGCGGCCAGCCCGGCCGGATCCTCCCGCCAGGGGAGCCGCTCGAACTCCTGCCGCAGCGGCCGGAGCGGCGTCTCCGGGAAGTGGTAGAGCAGGTGGTGCGCGAACTCCCGCCATCCCAGCTCGGCCAGGAAGCGATCGGCGTTGATGCCCCGGCCGCGCAGCTCGTGCCAGACCTGGCGGGGGCCGATCTCGCCGAGGTGCAGGTGCGGGGAGAGGCGGGAGGTGCCCTCGCGGTCGGGCCGGTCGCGTCCGTCACCGTAGCGGCCGACCGGGCCGCCCAGAAAGGCGTCCAGCCGCCGGCCGGCGCCGTGCTCGCCCGGCTGCCACTCCGCCTGTAACCCGCCCGCCCAGTCCACCTCCGGCTCCAGGCCGAGCTCGGCGATCTTAAGTCCGTCCGGCCAGGCATCGGGCAGGGTCAGCGCCGGCGCACGCTCGGGGGCCGGCGGCTCCGGAGCCGCCAGGCACGCGCGCCAGAACGGGGTGAACACCCGGTAGGGCGACCCCTCGTTGGTCGCGATCTCCCACGGCTCGAAGAGCAGCCCGGCGTTGTGGCTCCCGGCCTCGATCCCGTCGTCCCGCAGCGCCCGCTTGACGGCGGTGTCGCGGGCGATCGCCGCCGTCAAGC
>DATLLX010000007.1:0-4316 GCA_035537595.1 Gaiellales bacterium
GGAACGAAAGGACACGAGATGCACAACGGCAATCATGCGGACTGGTTCGCTCGGCGCGAGGTCAGGGGGCTGGGCGACGACGGTGGCCAGGAGGTCGTCACGATCTGGATCGAGCGGCGGCCAGGTGCCGTGTGGGCTGTCGGGCGGGCGGTTTCGCTGTCCGAGCGGGCCGACGGGGCGGTCCGGGCCGACGACTACGTGTTCGAAGGGTTCGAGATGGGGGACGCTCTGGACGCCGCCAACGAGTCGCTGCGCAGCGAGCTCGCCGTCTCGCGAGCCGACGGCATCGTCGAGGAGGTCGGCGAGTTCACCGACGACGAGCTCAAGATCCCGCTCGAGCGGTGGTTCTTCGGCCACCGCTAGCCGGTGGCGGTGACGTAGAGCAGCACCGCGTTCATGGCCAGCACCAGCACGGCCACCAGGATCGCCAGCCCGCGGATCACCGGGCCGTTGACGAGGTCGCCCATCACGTCGCGGCGTGACGTCAGCCAGACCAGCGGGATGACGGCGAAGGGCAGCACCAGTGAGAGCACCACCTGGCTGGCCACCAGCGTGTCCAGCGTGTTGACGCCGAGCCCGATCACGATCAGGGCCGGGATCATGGTGACGAAGCGGCGCAGGAAGACCGACACGCGCCACTGCATGAAGCCGTCGACGATCATCTGCCCGGCCATGGTGCCCACAGCCGACGACGACAGGCCGGACGCCAGCAGGGCGATGCCGAACGCGTAGGCCGCCATGTTGCCGAGCAGCGGGTCGAGGGTGGCCTGCGCGTCCTCCAGGCCGTCGATCGGCACCCCGCCGGCGTAGAACACGGCCGCGGCCATGATCACCATCGACGAGTTGATCAGCCAGGCGCCGTTCATGGCCAGCGCAATGTCGACCAGCTCGCGGTGGAAGTGCTCGCGCTTGCGGTCGTGACCGAGGATCCCGGCCCGGTGCTGCACCAGCCCGGAGTGCAGGTAGACGACGTGCGGCATCACCGTCGCTCCGACCATGCCGACCGCGACGTAGACCGCGCTGGAGGTGATCTGGGGGACGAACATGCCGCGGACGATCCCGGCCGGGTCGGGGTCGGCGACGAAGATCTCGACGAAGAAGCAGGCCCCGATCACCGCGACGAAGGCGAAGATCACGGCCTCCAGCCGGGTGTGCCCGCGCCGCTCGATGGCCAGGATCGCAAACGAGGCGACGGCTGTCAGCAGCGCCGAGACGAACAGATCGAGGCCGAACAGGATGTGCATGCCGACCGCCGCCCCCAGGAACTCGGCCAGGTCGGTTGCCATCGCGGCCGCCTCCGCGGAGATCCACAGCCCGATGTTCGCCTTCCTTCCCGTGTTGGCCCGTATCGCCTGCGGCAATGTCATCCCCGAGGCGATACCGAGCTTGGCCGAGAGCGACTGGATCAGGATCGCCATTAGGTTCGAGGCCAGCAGCACCCACAGCAGCATGTAGCCGTAGTCGGCGCCGGCCTGTACGTTGGTGGCGAAGTTGCCGGGGTCCATGTAGGCGACGCTGGCCACGAAGGCCGGGCCGAGGAAGGGCAGCACCCGCCTGACCCGCTCCCACAGCCCGCCGCTGGTCTCGGCGGGGGCGACCGCAGCTCGCACGGCGTTCGGCGTCAAGCGGGCACCTCGACGCGGATCTTCTCGGCCACCGGCAGGCCCAGCGAGTGCTGCGCGCCGGCGATCTCGAGCGTCACCGTTCCCCCGAACGGCTCCTTGGCCACCAGCGTGAACGACGCGCTGGGCACCAGGCCGAGGCCGCCCAGGTAGCGCAGCAGCTCAGGGTCGCTGTCCGGCACCCTGCTGATGATCCCGATCTGGCCGGGCTCGAGTCCGGCCAGCGGCTGGCCGTCCTCGGCGCGAACCACTAGGTCGACGCTGGGGATCGGGTCGCCGTGGGGGTCGGTGTCCGGGTAGCCGAGCGCCGCGTCCATCGCCGCCTCGAGCTCCTCCGACAGCACGTGCTCCAGCCGGTCGGCCTCGCGGTGCACCGTTTCCCAGGGCATGCCCAGGGCCTGCGTCAGGTACAGCTCCAACAGCCGGTGGTGCCGCAGCACCTCGACCGCCATCCGCTCCCCGGCGTCGGTCAGCACCGCCCCGTGGTAGGGCCGGTGCTCCACCAGCCCGGCCTCGGCGAGCTTCTTGAACATCGCCGTCGCCGACGCCGCCGACACCCCCAGCCGCTCGGCAACCCCGGACGTCGTCGCCCGCCCGTCGCTGGCCTGCAGCATGTAGATGTTCTTGACGTAATCCTGGAGAGCTTCCGATTGCATCTAAACCGAAATTTAGACGAGGTGAAACCTGGTTTCAAGCACGAGGTGGCCAAATGACCGGCGCTGTGCCGGCCAATTGGCCATTTCACCGCCGCGCCGCCCTCCAGCCGCCTACGCCAGGACGAGCAGGCGGCTGCCGGAGTTGAGGATGCCGGCCGCGCGGGCCTGGCGTTCGAGGGTCTCGAGAGCGCGCATGCCGTCGTCGCCCATGTCGACGGTGTGGTCGTTGACGTACAGCTCGACGTAGGGCCAGATCACCGACTCTTCCATCTCCTGGGCGTGGCGGCGGATGGTAGGCAGGGCGTCGTCGGGGTTGGCCCGGGCGAAGGCGATCGACTCCTGGATCAGCCCGGTGACAGTGGCGGCGACCTCCGGGCCGAGGGCACGGCGGGCGAGGATGCCGCCCAGCGGCAGCGGGGCGTCGGCCAGCCGCTCGAAGCTGGCGCCCAGGTCCTCGACCAGCGTCAGGCCGTCGCGCTGGTAGGTGAAGCGGCCCTCGTGGATCAGCACCCCGAAGTCGGCTTCGCCGGCGCGCAGGGCGGGGGTGATCTCGGAGAACACGCGGTGGCTGATCTGGCCGACATCCGGATGCAGGCAGCGGAACAGCATCGCGGCGGTGGTGGTCTCACCGGGGCACAGGATCCGTGACCCGGGTCCCAGCTCGGCGCCGGGTGATGCGGTCACCAGCAGCGGGCCGACGCCGAAGCCGAGGGCGGCGCCGGCGCGGAGGATGCCGTAGCTGTCGGCCAGCAGGAGCGCGGCATGGAAGCTCGCCTTGGCGATGTCGTAGCGACCGTCGAACAGGCCGTCGTTCAGCTGCTGGACGTCGAGCAGCTCGACGTCGAACTCGAGCCCCCGCAGGTCGATCCGCCGGTCCATGATCGCGTGGAAGGCGAACGTGTCGTTGGGGCAGGTCGAGATCCCGAGCGTGAGCGGGGCCATCAGCGAAGCATGCCAGCAACCGTGCGGCGGGCGGCCGCCAGCGCCTCGTCCATCTGCCAGCGGTCGTGCTCACGGTCGCCGGCGACGTTCGAGATGCCGCGCACGATCCGCAGCGGGACGCCGTGAAGCTGCGCCGCCAGTGCCACGGCGTAGCCCTCCATCTCCTCGCCGACCGCCGCCGGATTGCGGGCCGACCGGGCCGCGGCCTGTTCCAGCGAGGCGGAGGCGGAGGCGACGGACAGGAGCTCCCCGCCGTCGCCGTCGAGAGGCATCACGTCGGTGTCGGCCCATCCCAGCTGGGCGGCCGTTCGGTGCCCGGCGCCGTATCCCACGCCGACCCCTCGTACCCGGACGGCGGACGCGATCAGCGCACTGCCCAGCGGCGCCGCACGGGGGTCGTAGCTGCCGGCCGCGCCGACCAGGATCACCCCGTCGTCCGCGTCGTCCGCGTGCTCCCCGATCGCGTACGACGCGCCGGCTCCAGCCGCCGCAAGCCCGAACCCGCAGACGGCGACCGGCACGTCGCTCAGGTCGAGCAGTTCGGCTTCGTAGGAGGTGGGGACGAGGATCAGCGGCATGACCGAAGGCGGCACGGTATCAGCGACGCCGCCTTACGTGATCTCGACCATCCGCTCGATCGCGCCCCGGGCCTGGGCGGCTACATCGGCGGGCACCGTCACGTGATGCTTCATGTCGCGCAGCGAGTCGCGCACCTTCTCGAGCGTGATCATCTTCATGTACCGGCACACCGCCTTCTCGCTCATGGCGTAGAACCGCTTGTCCGGTGCCTCCTTGTGCAGCCGGTGCAGGATTCCGGTCTCGGTCGCCACCACGAAGTCGCGCTGCGGTGAGCGCCTGGCGTGGTTCACCATCCCCTCGGTCGAGAGCACGTGCGTCGTCCGCGCCAGTTCGGCATCCTGCGAGGCCGCGTACATGCACTGGCTGGCACAGCCGAACTCCGGATGGATCAGCAGGTCGACGCCCGGCCGCTCGCGCATCATCGCCGCCACATCGTCGGGCCGGATGCCGGCATGGACGTGGCACTCGCCGGGCCAGATCTTCATCTTTCTGCCGGTCACGCGTTCCAGCCACGTGC
>DATLLX010000008.1:0-6303 GCA_035537595.1 Gaiellales bacterium
GAGTACGAGCGTGCCTTGGCCACCGCCGCCGCCAGCGCGGCGTTGGTGTCGGGATCGGCGCCGCCCTCCCGCGCGGCGACGATGATCGCCCGCGACAGCTTTGTGAACAGCTGGCCCCGCTTCTTGTCCTCGGCGCCCTTCTTGCGCTTGATCGTCGACCACTTCGAGTGGCCGCTCATGCCGCCTGCTCCTGCCGCGCCCGGGCAACCATCTCGGCGAACCGCCGGTGCAGGCGGCGGTCGCCGGTCAGCTCGGGATGGAACGCCGTTACCAGCACCCCGGCCTGGCAGGCAGCCACCGGATGGCCCTCATGCTCGGCCAGCACCTCGACGCCCTCGCCGGCACGCTCGATCCAGGGCGCCCGGATGAACACCCCGGTCAGCGGCTCCGACTCGCCGTGCAGGGTCACCGGCGCCTCGAAGCTGGCCACCTGGCGGCCGAAGGCGTTGCGCCGCACGTCGAGATCGATCAGGCCCAGGTAACGCTGGCCGGGCAGGCCGTCGACGGCGTCGCGGGAGACCAGGATCATGCCGGCGCAGGTGCCGAACACCGGCGCCCCACGATCGTGCAGGTCGCGGATCGGCTGCTCCAGCCCGTAGCTCTCCATCAGCTTGCTCATGGTGGTCGACTCGCCGCCGGGGATCACCAGCCCGTCGAGGCCGTCCAGCTCGGCCGCCCTGCGCACCTCCACGCCCTCAAGGCCGACGTCGTCCAGGGCCCGCAGGTGCTCGCGGAACGCCCCCTGGAGGGCGAGTACTCCGACCCTACCAGCCACGCGTCTGGAGCAGCCCGTCCTCGCCGAGGGTGCCGATCTCGATGCCCACCATCGGCTCGCCGAGGCCGGTCGAGACCTCAGCCAGCACGGTCGGGTCGTTGAAGTGGGTGGTCGCCTTGACGATCGCCACCGCGCGCTGAGCCGGGTCGCCGCTCTTGAAGATGCCGGAGCCGACGAAGACGCCGTCGGCGCCCAGCTGCATCATCATCGCGGCGTCGGCCGGCGTGGCGATGCCGCCCGCCGTGAAGGTGACGACCGGCAGCCGGCCGTGCTCCGCCACCATCCGCACCAGGTCGAGCGGCGCGGCATGCCCCTTGGCGGCCGAGAACAGCTCGTTGGCGTCCATCGCCTGCAGCCGCCGGATCTCGCCGTAGATCGTGCGCATGTGGCGCACCGCCTCGACGACGTTGCCGGTGCCGGCCTCGCCCTTCGAGCGGATCATCGCGGCGCCCTCGCCGATCCGGCGAAGCGCCTCGCCGAGGTTGGTCGCCCCGCACACGAAGGGCACGGTGAAGTCCCACTTGTTGATGTGGTTGGCCTCGTCGGCCGGCGTCAGCACCTCGGACTCGTCGATGTAGTCGACCTCCAGCGCCTGCAGCACCTGAGCCTCGACGAAGTGGCCGATCCGGGCCTTGGCCATCACCGGGATGGTGACCTCCTGCTGGATCTCGCGGATCCGGCCCGGGTCGGACATGCGGGCGACGCCGCCGTCCTTGCGGATGTCGGCCGGGACGCGCTCGAGCGCCATCACGGCACAGGCGCCGGCGTCCTCGGCGATCCTCGCCTGCTCGGCGTCGGTCACGTCCATAATCACGCCGCCCTTGAGCATCTCGGCGAGGCCGCTCTTCACTCGCATCGTTCCGGTTTCAGCCACGACAAGCCTCTCTTCGGTGCATGGAGGAATTCCTGCCCGGAGTGTACTTGAGCTTGTCCTGGGAGCCGCAGCGCAGGCGGCCTGGTCAGCCGCGTCCCAGCCGCTCCAGCCCGTCGGGATCGAGGATCCAGATCAGCCGGTCGCGGACATCGAGCAGCCCCTCTTCGCGCAGCTCGTTCAGCACCTTGGTCAGCGTCTCGCGGCTGGTGCCGATCATCTCGGCCAGCTGCAGGTGGGTGAACCGCTCGTCGATGCGGATCCCGTTCGGCGTCACCCTGCCGTAGCGATCCATCAGCTCCAGTAGCTTGGCGGCCAGCCGCGAGGGCACGGCACGGAAGGCCAGGCTCTCGATCTGGTCCTCCGCATGGCGCAAGCGCAGCGACAGCGTGCGCATCAGGTTCAGCGCAACCTGGGGGTGGGCCGAGATGGCGCGTTCCAGGTCGCCCAGCCGCAGCACCCGCACCACGCAGTCCGACAGCGCCTCGGCGTACGCGTCGTGGGTGGGCTCGTCGAGCACCGCCACCTGCCCGAACGCCATCCCCGGGTCGAGCATCGCCAGCGTCAGCTGGCGGCCGTCGGTGGCGCTACGGTAGAGGCGCACGCGACCGCTCTCGAGCACGAGCAGCGAGTCGCCACGGTCGTAGGGCGAATAGACCAGCTCGCCCTTGCGAAACGTGACCATCGAGAAGCGATCGTCGAGCTCGGCCAGGTCGGCGTCGGTGAGCCCTTCGAAGATCCCGGGCTCCTCCGTGCTCGGTGTTTCGGTGTGGTGCATGTCACAGGCTTATACGTCCCATGCGCACCGGCGGTTTGAGAGCCGGGCACGGCCCACCGGTAGCATGGCGGGGCCCGGGGGCGTAGCTCAACGGTTAGAGCAGCGGACTCATAATCCGTGGGTTGGTGGTTCGATTCCACCCGCCCCTATGCGGAAAGCGGCTCCTGGAGCCGTGAAGTGGGAGGTACAGCGGGAACGCCGCGAGTTCCGCGACCGCCCGCGACCGGTCGACCATCCGCCGCGACCGGTGCCGGGAGACTCCAACCTGAGTCCAATCGAACGCACGGGCGCGCCGCTTCCGCGTGGTGTAGATTCGCTCGTGCCCAGTGCAACGAGTATGGAGGGGTTCAATGCACGCTCGTATCAGCACCTACCACGGCAGCGACGCCGATCAGGCGATCGAGGGGTTCAAGAGCGTCACCGATGCGCTCGAACAGATCGACGGTTTCTCGCACGCCTATTTCATGGTCGACCGCAACTCCGGCAAGGCGATCTCGATCACGATCTGGGACAACGAAGACGCGCTCAATGCCAGCGTCAGCAAGGCCGACGCGCTTCGAAAGCAGGCCACCCAGCCAAGCGGCGCCACGATCGACTCCGTGGAGCACTACGAAATCCCGCTCACCGTCGGGGCAGCGACGCGGGCGTTAGGCCCGGGCGTTGAGGTAGCGGCGCTGCAGCCGGCGTTTGCGGCGTCCCGCCTCCCAACCAGATTTCATCGATCGGCCCCGGCCGGCCGGGCCACCTGGTGCTGGCCGCACCATCCCGTGGGGCTGGCTCCATGGCGGCGCAACGGCGGCCGTGCCACGCTTGGCGTGATTCGAAAAGCACGTCCGAAGGACCACCGCGATGTACCCACACGTCATCCAGTTCGAGACACGTCAGCGCGAGCTGCAGCGAGAGATGGAGCAGCTCCGCCTCCAGGAGCTCGCCCTGCAGACCAACCGGGAACAGCAGGCCGCAGCGCCCTCCCGGCCGCGGATGGCCCTCATCACCTGGCTCGGCGCCTACGCCGTGATCACCATCATCCTCCAGTTTCTCGGCCCGCTGATCGCGGAGTGGCCGCTGGCGCTCCGCACCCTGCTGCTCAGCGGTCTGATGGTGATGACGCTGACCTTCGCCGTGATGCCCACCCTGACCCGCCTGTTCCGCCGCTTCCTGATCGATCCAGCGCACTGATCGGGTCCGGATCGATCGACGTTTCAGGTCGCGCCGGCCGGGTACGCCAATGGTGAACCCGATGGAAGGAGCGACAATGAGCGCGATGGAAACCGGGTTGTGGGACTGGCGTGACCGCGAGTGGACAAGCGCCTCCACGCCCATCAAGGGCTACCTCGTTGAAGCGACCGACGGCTCGATCGGCAAGGTCGACGAGGCCACGAACGACGTCGGCTCGAGCTACATCGTCGTGGATACCGGGCCGTGGATCTTCGGCAAGCGCGTGATGCTCCCGGCCGGGGTCATCTCGCATGTCGACCATGACGAGGAGCAGATCCACGTCAACCTGACCAAGGACCAGATCAAGGACTCCCCGGAGTTCGATGAGGCCGCGTATCGCGACGAGGCCTACCGGGGCGTGATCGGGACGTACTACGACCCCTACTACCGCGAGACCACCACCAGCGGTCGAGGGACGTTCTAGCCAAACTCCATTCGGCCGGTCCCGCGCAGGGGCCAGCCGGGTGTCAGCCGAGCTTGACGGCGACCAGCAGGCCGTCGCCGACCGGGAGCAGCGCTGCGTCGAGGGCGGGATCGGACAGCACCCGCCGGTTGAAGCTCCGCATCGTCTCGACCGCCTGACGCTCCCACCGACCGTCCTCGCCGGCCACCGTGCCGGACAGGAGCGCGTTGTCGACGGCCACCACGCCGCCGCCCCGCAGTAGCGGCAGCGCCAGGTCGAGGTGCCTCGGGTAGTCGCCCTTCAGGCCGTCCAGGAACGCCATGTCGTAGACGCCGTGCTCGAGCGCGGCCAGGCCTTCCCCGGCGTCCATCAGGCGCAGGTCGGCGCGCGCGGCCACTCCGGCGCGCTCCAGATATCCGCGGGCCGCACGATGCCGCTCCCCGTCGACCTCGAACGAGACGATCACGCCGCCATCGGGCAGCGAGCGGGCGATCTGCAGCGTCGACACCCCGATCGCGGTGCCCACCTCGACCACCCGCCGGGCACCGATGGCGCGGGTCAGCACGCGCAGCGCCTCGCCGGTCTCGGGAACGACGATCGGAATGCCGTCACGATCGCCGTGACGCTCCATCTCGGCCAGCACTCCGTCGGGCGCAGGGCGCGACTCGCGCAGGTAGCGCTCGACGGCCGGGCTGGTGGTCATGCCGCCATCATCGCTCAGCGCCCGCGGGTCGGGCGGAGCGAGGCGATGCCGATGGCAAAGCCCTCCGGACGGTCATGGGTGTAGGCATACACGTAGACGGTGGTGCTCTTGCCGACCGGCAGGGGCTTCGTCACCTGGTAGCGGGCCGCGAGCGGATACACGGTGCGCGACTTGCCGATCCGCACCGCATACCTGTCGGCTCCCGGGTACGGCACCCACGCGATTAGCGGCGTGGTGTCGCTGATCACGGTCACCGGCGGCGGCGGACAGGCGCCCCCGGCACGGTCTCCGCAGTTGGAGATCTCGACCGGTGGGGTCCTGACCGGCCGCGGCGTCCCGCAGCCGGCGCCGCCGGCCAGCGGCGCCGACGACGCCTGCGGCGGCACCTCGCCGAGGAACATGCGGATCACCCGTGGGTTCTGCTCGGTGCCCGTGACCACCCGGTGGCTGTTCAGCCGGGCCGGCGTCCCGCCCAGGTAGCACTGGGTGGTGCCGCTGCTGCGGTAGCCGACCCATCCCAGCCGAAGCATGTCGGATGGCGACAGGTCGGTGGCCAGGGGCTCGGCGATCGCCCTGCCCAGCGCCGGCAGATGCAGCAGCGAGGACGCTCGCAGCAGCCGGTGGGCGAAGCTGCCGACCACCGCCAGCTGGACGCCCGCCTGTAGGTTGAGGGGCCGGTGGACGGTCAGGAAGTCGACCGCGGAAGCGCCGTTCAGGTGCAGCTCGCCACGGGGAAAGGCGGCATGCTCGGCACTGCCGCGAACCTCCACAGGGTTGGTCAGCGTGACGCCCCCGACCCGGTCGATCAGCGCGCCGATGCCGTCGACGTTGATCTGGACGACGTGCGAGACCGCCACGCCGAGGTCGCGTTCGATGCCGCGCAAGAGGCCGCTCAGACCGCTCCGCGCGTAGATCCTGCGGGCGTCGAGCGGGGCGCCTCCGGTGGGCAGCACGAGCTCGATCGGCACCGCCAGCAGCGAGTTGCGGGAGGCGTCGGGATCGGTGCGGATCAGCACCGACGAGAACAGCTCCGGCTGGCCCGCCTGGGCGGCGCTGCGCTGGAACACGACCAGCGTGATCTGCGGCTCACCCATCGCATCGCCCGGTGTCAGCTGCGCCGTGACAGCGGCCGGCAGCCGGTCATGCGCGCTGTCGATGGCGCTCGCGAATGCCCGGTAGCTGTACACCGCATACAGCAGCGCCGCGATCGTCAGCAGCACGAACAGCATCAGCGCGATCAGCAGCGGGTGGCGACGGCGGCGGCGCCCGCCCTGCCACCCCGGGCTGGGAACCACCTCCTCGGCGGCATGCGTCGGCGCGGCCGGCGTCCCCCCCAACGCCACACCGTGTTCGACCTCGGGAGGCGTCGACCCATCGCCGCCCGCACTCGCCCTGCCCCCCGTTTCCAACGGGCCGTTCTCCTCTCCGAGCCGTCGGGGGAACGATCCCCCGGCGCATGGTATGTCGTCGTCCGCGGCACGACAAGGCGGACTGACGTACTCATCGCGCCCCGCCCGCGGCGACGGCCGACCGCCGCGGGCGGGGCGCGATGAGT
>DATLLX010000009.1:0-14342 GCA_035537595.1 Gaiellales bacterium
ACTCCGGATGGATCAGCAGGTCGACGCCCGGCCGCTCGCGCATCATCGCCGCCACATCGTCGGGCCGGATGCCGGCATGGACGTGGCACTCGCCGGGCCAGATCTTCATCTTTCTGCCGGTCACGCGTTCCAGCCACGTGCCCAGGAACATGTCGGGGAGGAACAGGATCTCGCGGCCCTCGGGCACGGCCTCGATCACCTGCCGTGCGTTTCCCGACGTGCAGCAGAAGTCGGACAGCGCCTTCACCTCGGCGGTCGTGTTGACGTAGGAGACAACCACGGCGCCGGGATTCTCGGCCTTCCAGCGGCGGAGCGCATCGGCGTCGATGGTGGCGGCCAGCGAGCACCCGGCGTCCAGATCAGGGATCAGCACGGTCTTCTCGGGGCTGAGGATGGCGGCCGTCTCGGCCATGAAGTGAACGCCGGCGAACACGATCACGTCGGCCTCTGTGCGGGCCGCCTCCTGCGACAGCCCCAGCGAGTCGCCGACGTAGTCGGCCACGTCCTGCACGTCGGGACGCTGATAGTTGTGGGCCAGGATCACGGCCTGCCGTTCCTCGGCGAGCGCCCGAACCTCTTCGTGCAGCCGGGTGGGCTGCTCGATCATTGCTGACATCAGGTCACCTCCAGGGCGACGTCGAGCGCCCGTACCGAGTGTGTGAGCGCGCCCGCCGAGATCGCATCGACGCCGGTCTCGGCGACGTCACGGAGGGTCTGCAGGGTGATGCCGCCGGAGGCTTCCAGCCTGGCCCGCCCGGCGGCGCGGCGGACGGCCTCGCGAAGGGTCGCGATCTCCATGTTGTCGAGCAGGATCGTGTCCGCCTCCTCGCCCAGCGCCTGCTCGAGCTGCTCGAGC
Organism: Gaiellales bacterium; assembly: GCA_035537595.1. Taxonomy (GTDB): domain Bacteria; phylum Actinomycetota; class Thermoleophilia; order Gaiellales; family JAICJC01; genus DATLLX01. The sequence continues at coordinate 857 of DATLLX010000009.1, forward strand.
GTGTCGACCTCCACCTCCACCGGGAGCTGGGGATGGCGGGCGCGCACGGCGCGGATGGCCGCCGCGATTCCGCCGGCCGCCGCCACGTGGTTGTCCTTGATCAGCACGGCGTCGAACAGGCCGGCCCGGTGGTTGCAGCCACCGCCGCAGGCGACGGCATACTTGTCGAGCGCCCGCATCCCCGGCGCCGTCTTTCGCGTATCCAGCAGCGCCACTCCGGTGCCCTCGATCGCCTCGGCGTAGCGGCGGGTGGCGGTGGCGATGCCCGACATCCGCTGCACCAGGTTGAGCAGCGTGCGTTCGGCGGTGAGCAGGGCGGCCAGCGACCCGGTCAGCCGGGCGGCCACCTCAGGCGGGTCGTGGATCGCCTCGCCGTCGGGTACCAGCACCTCCATCGACGCCGCCGGATCGAGCCGGCGGACGACCTCCAGCGCCACCTCCAGCCCGCAGACCACGCCGGGCTCGCGGACGACGATCTCCGCCGTCCCCGACACATCGGCGGGGACGATCGCCTCGGTGGTCACGTCCCCGCTGCCCACGTCTTCGGCCAGCGCCAGGTCGATCAGACCAGCGAGCGATGCGGCGGGCATCTCAGCGAGTGAGCGAGCCGTGGGTCCTCCTCGGGGTGATCGCGACGCACGTGCGCGCCGCGGCTTTCGGTTCGGCGAAGCGCGGCGGCGGCGATCAGCGCCGCGATCAGCACCGGGTTGCCCGGCTGCCGCTCTCCGAGCCAGTCGCAGAGCACCGCCAGCCGCTCGGCGTCGCGGATCGGCCCGGCGTCGCGCCACATCCGGCGCCGGAGCTCCGCCAGCGGCGCCCGGGCCAGCGGCCGACCCGGCGCAGGGGCGTCGATCGGCTCTTGCGGCTCGGCTGACAGCCCGTGCTCGACGGCCCGGTGCGCGAACACGAAACATTCGAGCAGCGAGTTGGATGCCAGCCGGTTCGCTCCGTGGACGCCGCTCGACGCGCATTCGCCGCTGGCGTACAGCCCCTCCAGGCTGCTCGCGCCGTGCAGGTCGGTCTCGATGCCGCCCATCAGGTAGTGCGCAGCCGGAGACACCGGCAGCAGATCGCGGGCCAGGTCGAGGCCGGCGGCCCCGGCGCCCGAGACCAGGTTGGGGAACCGCCGGCGGACGGCGCCGGGATCCAGGTGGCGCAGGCTCAGGTAGCTTGTCTCGCCCTCGTCCAGCCGCCGCTGGATCGTGCGGGCGACGACGTCGCGCGGGGCCAGCTCCGCGTCGGGGTGCTCGTCGAGCATGAAGCGCTCGCCGCCGGCGGTCAGCAGGTGGGCGCCCTCGCCGCGTACGGCCTCGGAGATCAGGAAGGCACGCTCCCCGACGGCCAGGGCCGTGGGGTGGAACTGGACGAACTCCATGTCCCTGACGGCCGCGCCGGCCCGGTAGGCGATGGCGATGCCGTCGCCCAGCGCCCCCGGTGGGTTGGTGGTGCGGGCGAACAGGGCGGCCGCGCCGCCGGTGGCGATCAGCGTCATCCGCGCGCGCACGGGCCTCAGCTCGTCGTGTCCGAGCACCCAGCCGCCGTCGCAGCGCTCGCCGTCGGCGATCAGCGCGATCAGGGCGGTGTGCTCGAACACCTCGATCCGCGCGTGGGCCGCCACCAGCTCGATCAGCGCCTCGGCGATCGCCGCGCCGGTCGCGCTGCCGCCGGCATGAAGGATCCGCCGCCGGCTGTGACCGCCCTCGCGGCCGAGCGCGAACGCGCCTTGCGGATCGCGGTCGAACTCCACTCCCAACCGGGTCAGGTCGCCGATCCTGGCCGGCCCCTCGTCGACCAGCACCCGCACCGCATCGGGCAGGCACAGCCCGCGGCCCACGCGCACGGTGTCCTCGAGGTGCAGCGCCGGCGAGTCGTCGCCGCCGATCGCGGCCGCGACTCCGCCCTGGGCGTAGAAGGAGTTCGACAGCCGCAGTGGGCCCTTGGTGACCAGCGTCACCCGCGCGCCTGCCTGGGCGGCGCGGACGGCGGCGTAGAGACCGGCCAGGCCGGCCCCCGCGACGAGCAGATCGACCGGCTGTCGGCGGTTCTCGTTCACGGCGCCGGAATAATAGCTGAAGTGACTAAAACTTTCCTGGGGGAATGCCAGGGCGGGTGCCGGCGTTAGCCCAGGTGCAGTGTCGATCCTGGCTGATAGCGTGGACCACGTGGCAAGGACTCCCTCAGCAGAGGCCCACGACCGCGCCCTGTTCGAGGAGGAGGCGCTCGGTCACGCCGACCAGCTGTACCGGATCGCCCTGCGGCTGTCGGGCTCCACGCAGACTGCCGAGGAGCTGGTGCAGGAGACGTATCTACGGGCGCTGCGGGCCTGGCGGAGCTACCGGCCGGGCACCAACCTTGCGGCCTGGCTGGCCACGATCCTGCGCAACGCGTACCTCGACGAGGCGCGCCGGCGCAGCCGCCGCCCGGCCACCGAGCCGCTGGATGACGAGAGCGAGTACTTCCTCTACGACCAGCTGTCGGGCGGCAGGCTCGAGGGCCCCCAGGAAGCGCTGATGAGCAAGCTCACGAACGACGCCATCCTGCAGTCGCTGGAGGAGGTTCCCGAGCACTTCCGCGAGGCGGTGGTGCTGGTCGACATCGGCGACTTTTCGTACCAGGAGGCGGCCGACATCCTCGACGTGCCGATCGGCACCGTGATGTCGCGGCTCCACCGTGGACGCCGGCAGCTCAAGCGGGCGCTCGCATCGCATGCCATCGACGGAGGAGAGGATCCGAAGCGAGCATGATTGCCGAACCATGCAAGGGGGTCGAGCACCGGCTTCAGGCCTACCTCGACCGAGCACTGACGCCCGAAGAGGTGAGCCTGATCGAGGTGCATCTGGGCGAGTGCCAGTACTGCCGCCAGCGCTATCACTTTGAGGCCCAGCTGCGGACCACCGTGAAGACGGTGTGCTGCGGCGATCCGGTTCCCGGCGACCTGGTCGACCGGGTGCGCCTGGCCATCCGTCAATCGGCGTAGTCGACGTCCCCGGGCGGGTGAAGGTCGCGGCAGTCGATCAGCCGCACCGCGACCGAGCGTCCCGGCGTCTCGCCGGATTGCGGCAGCTCCGGCCAGGTCGAGCGAGGCAGCAGCACGGGATGCGATCGACCTGACCCGTAGTCGGCGGCCAGCGGCGTCCGGCCGTTCCAGGCACCGACCAGGCGGGCGATCGCCCGCGGGTCAAGATCCGGGCCGTCGCCCAGCACGACCACCGCCGCGTCCGCCGACAGGGTCGCCAGCCCGTCATGCAGCGAGGCAGCCTGCCCTTCCGACCAGCGGTCGCTGACCACGGCCCGCGCGCCATGCAGATCGACCGCCGCCAGCACCCGGTCGGCGAAGGCGCCCAGCACGACCACCCGCTCCCCGACGTCCGCTTGCTCGACCGCCGCCAGCACCCGCTCGAGCATCGGCCGCCCGCCGGCGTCGTGGAGCTGCTTGGCGCCGCCGTAGCGGCTACCCCCTCCCGCCGCCAGCACCACCACCGCGGCCGTCACGGGGGAGTCTGGGTGATCGTCCGCGGCGGCCATGGGGTCGAGGCTATCCAACCGGCCGCGGCAGGGACACCCGTGCTAGCGTGGGCCCATGGCCAAAGGCATCCTCATTCATGCAGATTCGGTGCACGACGCCCACATGTTCGTCGCCACCGGCGTCTCCGTCGGCGACCCCTACACCTACATCGAGTCGAACGGCAAACGGATCGTCGTCTCGAACGTGCTTGAGGCGGACGCGATCCGCCGCGACAGCCGCGCCACCGATGTCTGGCTGGACGACGAGTTCGGCGTCCGCGAGCAGGTGCGCCAGGGCGTCAAGCCGCACATCGCCACGATGGAGGGCGTCCGACGGGCGCTCGACCGGGCCGGCCTGGACGAGGTGGCCGTGCCCACCACCTTCCCGCTGGCGCTGGGCGACTACCTTCGCGAGCACGGCGTCTCCGTGATGCCCGACCGCGACCTGTTCGAGCTGCGGCGGCGGGCCAAGGACCGGGTGCAGCTGGACGCCATCCGCATCGCCCAGCGCGCCACCGAGGCCGCTTTCACCGCCGCCCGGGAGCTGATCGGCTCGGCGACGCCGGGCCCCGACGGCCTGGTCGAGGGCGGCGAGCTGCTGACCGCGGAGCGGGTCTCCGCCCGGATCGTCGAGACGCTTCGCGACCACGGCTGCGGCGGCGAGCTCCCGATCGTCGGCGTCGGCCCTCGCGGGGTGCTCGTCCACGACAACGGCAGCGGCCCGATCAACCCGGGCGAGTCGATCATCATCGACATCTTCCCCCAGCACGAGGCCAGCAAGTACCACGCCGACATGACGCGCACGTTCTGCTACGGCGAGGCGCCGGAACAGCTCGTGCACATGCACCGCACGATCCACGATGCGCTGGTGCGCAGCATCGAGGCGATCCGCCCCGGCGTCAGCGGCACCAGCGTGTGGGAGGCCTGTTGCGACGTGATCGAGACCGGCGGCTACCGCACCACGCGCCAGCTGGCGGACGGTGAGCGGCTCGACGAGGACTTCTTCCACGGCCTCGGCCACGGAGTCGGGGTTGAGGTGCACGAGCCGCCATACATGGGGCTGGGCGGATCTCCCGAACTGGCGGTCGGAGACGTGATCACGGTCGAGCCGGGCGTCTACCGCAAAGGGTTCGGCGGCGTCCGCCTGGAGGACATGGTCGTGGTCACCGGGGACGGGTGCGAGAACCTGACCCAGTTCGACTACGAGCTCGAGATCAGGCCATAGCGCGACCCGGGCGGAACAACGGGGTCAGACCCCGCTGTTCCGCCCGGTCCGCTAGGCGACCAGGAGGTCGGCGAACCGGCCCTCGTCGTCGAACGGCCCGACCACGGCCAGGTTGAAGCCGTCGTCGACCATCACCTCGGTGGCCAGCCGCTGCACGTCCTCGGCGGTCACGGATTCGATGCCGTCGAGCACCTCGTCCGGTTCGGCCAGCCTGTTCTCGAGCACCTCCCGGCGCAGCCCGAAGGTGATCAGGCCGCGCGGGTCCTCCAGCTGGAGCACGATCCGGCCTTTGAGGTAGTTCTTGCAGCGGCGCAGCTCGGTCTCCGGCACCGGCTCGGCTGCCAGCGCCCGGAACTCGCGGACGATGGTCTGCACGGCCTGGTCGATCCGCTCGGTGTCCACGCCCGCCTGCGAGAACAGGGTGCCGGCGTCGTCGTAGGACTGGTGGTAGCCGTAGACGTAGTAGGCCAGCCCCAGCCGCTCCCGCACCTCGGTGAACAGCCGCGACGACATGCCGCCGCCCAGCACCGCCGTCAGCACCTGCATGGCGTAGCGGTCGGGGCTCTGCGTGTGCACGCCGCGGACGCCCAGCCGCAGGTGCGCCTGGTCGGAGTCGCGCTTCTCGACCCGCGCCCGGGGGCGCGTCTGCAGGAACTCCGCCGGTGCGAACGTGCCGCTCTCGCGATCCTCGAGATGGCCGAACAGCGCATCCACCTCACCCTGGAACCCGCCGTCCACCGCGCCGGCGGCGCCGACCACGATCCGGCGCGGGACGTACCACTGGCCGAGGTAGCCGAGGAAGGTCTCCTTGCCGGCGGCCCGGATCGTCTCCTTGGTGCCGATGATGTCCCAGCCCAGCGGCTGGTCGCCGAACAGCAGATCCTCGTACACGCTGTCGACACGGTCGCGCGGAGTGTCGACGTACATGTTCAGCTCCTCGATGATCACGCCCTTCTCCCGCTCGATCTCCTCGGGCTCGAACTTCGAGGAGAGCAGCTGGTCGGCGAGCACGTCGAGCGCCAGCGCCCGGTGCTCGGCGGCGCACTTGATGTAGTAGCCGGTGTACTCCTTGCTGGTGAAGGCGTTGAACTCGCCGCCGATCCCGTCCACCTCCGCGGAGATGTCGCGGGCCCGGGGCCGTTTTTCGGTGCCCTTGAAGAACATGTGCTCGGCGAAGTGGGCGATGCCGCTGGTATCCCGGGTCTCGTAGCGGCTGCCGGCGGCGACCATCACCATCACCGCCACCGACTTGGCCCCCTCCATCGGCGCGGTGACGATGCGCAGACCGTTTGGAAGCGTGCTCTTGGTGTACATGCGGCGTATCGTAACCGGCTGTCACCCTACGGGCCCGTTGGCGCGGCAGCTCTGGATCAGCGTGGCCGGATGGCCGGCCGCAGCGTCGGCGATCATCTTCGTGAAGTACTCGAACCCGCCGTCGTCGGCGTAGATCGCCACCGGCCCGTCGACATGCCCGTTGGGTGCCGTGTTCTCCGACGTGCCCTCGGGCGCGACCAGGATGTGGTGCCGGGCGATGTCAGTGAGCGCCGCCTGTGCCTGGCGTCCAGCCTGGCCGTCGCCCTGCTTGATGGCGTCGGCCCAGTAGCACTCCCAGGCCACCTGCGAGATGGCGACCGCCTCTCCGCCCGGCTGGAGCGGCGAGGTGACCGTGTTGGCCTGCAGGGTGCGCACCGGCCATTTCGTCCCTGGCGGCATCGTCAGCTTGCTCTGGGCGTCGCGGTACAGCTTCTGCCACTCGACGGGATCGCTGATGATCCGGGTGTCGTCGTGCCAGCCGATCACCCCGGTGACGGCCAGGGCCGTGCCGGCGGTGAGGACGACCAGCAGGGCCAGGGCGACCGCCAGCACCAGCTTGCGCCGGCGTCCGCGGCGGCCAGACGGTGCCACCCGTGCGGATCGGTCGGCGGGCTGGGAGACGATGGCCGCGAACAGGGCTTCGCGGTCGACCGACAGCTCGCTGCAGTCCGGCCGCGCCCGGCGGAGGCGGGTGATCTCGTTCATGCTGACTCCATCTCGAGAAGGCGGGCGCGCTCTGCTGCCGAGGCTCGCGCCTCGAGGGCGCGTCCGAACCGGCGGCGGGCGCGGAGCAGGCGGACGCGAAACGCGACCGGGCGGATGCCCAGCGAGGCGGCGGCCTGGGCCGGCGTCAGGTCGTCCCAGGCGATCAGTACCAGCGCCTCGCGGTCGTTCGGCGAGAGCTCCATCAGCGCCGCCGTCACCTCGGGATCGCCGCTCTCGACCGGCCGGGCGGCGACGCCTTCCAGCACCTCCGGGTCGAGCGGTGCCTGACGGCCGCCGCGCCGCCGCTCGGCCATCAGCAGGTGGCGCGCTGTCATGAACAGCCAGGGCCGGGGGTCGTCGGCGGGAACTGCCGAGAGCTTCCTCCAGGCGATCGTCATCGTCTCGGCGGCGATCCCTTCGGGATCTCTGCTGCCGCGCCTGGCGGCGTAGCGGGCGATGGCGTCGAGGTGGCAGAAGATGTGCCGGAATCTGGCCTCGGCGCTCGCGGGTGGCGTCCGGTGGGTTGTCATACCCCTATATGCCGTCCGGCCCCGCCGGCGTTACATCTGCCAGCCGCCGCTCGAGCAGCCGCCGCTCGGCATCGTCGTGGGCGAGCACCAGCGCGCGCTCGTAGGCCGCGCGGGCCTCGGCGGGGCGGCCCAGCCGGCGAAGCAGCTCGCCTCGGGTTGCGTGCAGGTAGCGATAGTCGTCCAGCTCGAGTCCGTCCACGATTTCCAGCCCGGCCTGCGGGCCGTCGGCTTCGGCCACGGCCACCGCCCGGTTCAGCTCGACGACCGGTGAGCCGGTCAGCCGCCAGAGCTCGCCGTAGAGGGCCGCGATCTGGCGCCAGTCGCGTGGCTCGTCCGCATGCAGCGACGCGATTGCGGCCTGGACGACGTAGGGGCCTCGCCCGTGCCGGGCGAGAGCCCGGTCGAGCGACGCCCTTCCGGAGGCAATCTGCGCCCGGTTCCACAGCGAGCTGTCCTGCTCGGTCAGCAGCACCAGCTCGCCGCCCCGAAACCGGGCCTCCCGGCGTGCGTCGTGCAGGGTCATCAGCGCCAGCAGGCCGTGCACCTCCGGCTCATCGGGCATCAGCTCGGCGAGTGCCCTGCCCAGCCGCAACGCCTCGTCGGCCAACTCGCCGTGGCCGCCGTAGCCCTCGTTGAAGATCAGGTAGATCACCGCCAGCACGGCCGCCAGGCGCTCGGGCAGCAGGTGATCGGAGGGCACCCGAAACGGGATGCCGGCGGCCTTGATCTTGGCCTTGGCGCGCACCAGTCGCTGGGCCATCGTCGGCTCCGAGACCAGGAAGGCGCGGGCGATCTGATCGGTCGTCAGCCCGCCCAGCGTCCGCAGGGTGAGGGCGACCTGGGCGTCGAGGCCGAGGGCCGGGTGGCAGCAGGTGAAGAGCAGCTCCAGCCGCTCGTCGGGGAACAGCGTCTCCTCGTCGGTGTCCATCGCTGCCTCCCGCAGCTCGAGCAGCCGGGTCTTCGCCGCCAGCGTGCGATCGCGCCGCAGCCGGTTCAGCGCCCGGTTACGCGCCGTCGTCACCAGCCAGGCGGTGGGGTTGGCCGGAGCACCGTCCCGGGGCCAGCGCTCCGCCGCGATCGCGAATGCCTCCTGGGTGGCCTCCTCGGCGACATCGAAGTCGCCGAGGAAGCCGATCAGCGCAGCGAGGACACGTCCCCACTGATCCCGGAAGACCTGCTCGAGAATCGCCTAGTACTCCACGATCGGTCGCACCTCGACGGCGCCGCCCATGCTGGCCGCGGGGATCCGCGAAGCCACCTCGATCGCGGCGTCGAGATCGTCGGCGTCAAAGAAGCAGTAGCCGCCGACGGCCTCCTTCACCTCCGCGAACGGCCCGTCGGTGGTCAACGTCCGGCCGTCCTTGACCTGCACGGTGGTGGCCACCTCCGGCGGCTGCATATGCAGCCCGGGCGTCAGCCCCGGCGTCTCGTTGATCGACCGGTAGGCGGCGTAGACCGCGTTCCGCTCGTCCTCGGTCAGCTCGTCCCACTCCGCGGAGCCGGGCAGCGGGGTGGAGCCCTGGTGGATCAGCAGCATGTACTTCATCGCGTCCTCCTTTGCGTATGGTCGCCTCTTAGACACACGGCGGCCATCGAAATCGACAGGTTGCCGAAAGAACCTGCGGCCGAGGCGCTCAGGCGGGTCGGCGAGCCGTGAGCTCGACCAGGATGGAGTCGACGTGATCGGACATCGCCAGATGGCCGGTCTCGATCCAGTGCACCCGGACGCGGGGGATCGTTCTTGCCAGGTACTCGCCGTGCTCGACCGGGATCAGCGAATCGTTGCGTCCCTGCCAGAGGCTGACCGGGACGTCGATCTCGGCAAGGTCGAACCCCCACGGCACGACGAAGGCCAGATCGTCGTCCGCCCACCCAGCCGGCCCCTGGGCGACCGCCTCCGCCAGCGCCTCGGCGAACACGCGGAACCGCGCCGGCCGCTCGAGGTTCTCCAGATCCTCCGGCGGTAGCTGGTCGTCGCGGCCGGTGATCAGCGACCAGGGGTCCGCCGCGATTGCCGCCGCCTGTTCGCCCAGCAGCTGCTCGAGCGCCTCGCGGCCCTCGAGCGCCGCCCCGAACTCCTCCCGGTTGCCCGGCGACTGGCCCGCCATCTGATCGATCCCCGGCGCATCCCAGGGCGCTGGGCAGACGACGGCCGCCACCGCCTGCACCCGCTCGCCGAGCCGCGCACCGCAGGCCAGCGCATGCGGGCCGCCGCCGGACCCGCCCATGACGGCGAACCGGTCGAGCTCGAGCGCATCCGCGATGGTGGCGACGTCCTCGACCACGTCCGCGACCCGCCGGCCGAGCCTCCGCTCCGACACGCCGTAGCCGGGCCGGTCGTAGGTGATGACGCGCACGCCCGCGCGCTCGTAGACCGCCGGATCGTGATGGCGGGCAAGCCGGGAGCCGGGCGTGCCGTGCAGGCTGAACACCGGAGCTCCGTCGGCGACGCCCCATTCGCAGACGCCCAGCGCCCGGCCGTCCCGCGCCGTCACCTTCCGCTCGTTCTGGTACGTCATACCTGCCCTCCGGGTGCCGGCGCGGATTCTCTCACGAACCCCGGCACCGCTCGCCGATGCGGCCGTCCGCATCTGCGACGATGATGTCGTGAACACGGAGCCGGGATTCACGTGGTCCGATATCGCCCCGTGGTATGACCTGCTCGTCAGTGGTGGAAGCGGTCCGCACGACACCGCCCTGGGGTGCACGCTGGGTTTGGTGGGCGACGTGGAGGGTCTGGTAGTGCTCGACATCGCTTGCGGGCAGGGTCTGGCTTCGCGCTCGCTGGCCGCGGCGGGAGCGGCTGAGGTCGTCGGACTCGACAACTCCGAAGCCATGCTCGAGCTGGCTCGACTGCATGGAGGGCCGCCGAACCTCCGTTACCTACGTGGCGATGCCCAGGACCTCGTCGGGATCGACGACGAAAGCGTTGACGGCGTGGTGTGCCAGCTGGGCCTGATGGACATCCCCGACCTGGAGGCCGCTCTCGCTGCGGTGCATCGGGTGCTCCGGCCCCACGGATGGTTCGTCTACGTGATCGGGCATCCCTGTTTTCTGGCTCCGGAAGCCCGAACCGTTCAGGATGCAGCCGGTCGTCCCGGCCGGTGGATCTCGGACTACTTCACCGAGCGGTTTTGGCGATCCAGCAACCCACAGGGTGTCAGGCGCGCCGGGAACTTCCACCGGACACTGGCCAGCTACATCAACGCGTTGATCGACTGCGGCTTCGCCATCGAACGTGTCGAGGAACCGCGCGCCTCGCAGCTCCTCGAGATCCAGCAGCCCGAATACTCGGCCGTGCCCATTTTCTGGGCGGTCCGGGCCACCAAGGGCTGACATGCTCGAAGAGCCTCAGTCGACGGCCGCCACGTGGTCGTCAAGCGAGATCGTGCCGCCGCTGAGAATGTCGGCCCGCAGCCCCGCACGGTGCACGAGCGGACGCAGCAGGCCGGGCTGCGACACCCGCTCCAGGTGCGCGCACGGCTCGGCGAGCCGGCGGCCGATGCACTCGACCGCGCCGACCGTGAACCGGCGGCCGACCAGGGCGTTGAGGTCGATACCACGGGTGGCAATGTTGCGGCGCGCATCCTCCCAGGGCAACCCCAGCTCGTTCAGCACCTCCGCCGCCACCAGCGTCAGCTGATAGCCCCGACCGGGGCCGCTGAAGGTGCCGCGGCCGTCGTGATAGCGGTCGCCCTCCAGTCCGCGGCCGGCGATCGCATTCACCGACTCGACGGGGACGAGGGGTGCCTCAGCCGCTGGCGCGATCAGGATCGCTGCGACCGAGCCGGTGCTGCGCGCGTCGCCGTACGGCGCGTCGATCGGCAGATGCACGTCCAGCCGCGCCAGCAGCCAGCCTTCGACGATTGTGCCGTTCCCCGCCAGCGCCGCACGGGTCGTACAGCGGCCCGGACGGCGAACCGAACATGATGACGGCGTGGTCGTCGCCGCGTGTTCGCACGCGGGCGATCCAGTGGCCTGGCCAGTCGAAGCCGGCGGGGTCGGCGACCGGGACGAGCCCGAGGTTGCGCTCGGCCAGCCACTGGCGGATGCCCAGCAGCGGGTCGGAGTCCGGCTCCCGGTCGGGCGGCCGCGTGCCCAGGATCAGCTCCAAGCGGTCAGGCAGCTCGGCCTCGTACGTCATGCCGGGGATCGTAGAGGGCGAGCGGGTGCGAGCCTCAGTAGGCTCCGGGGAATGCGAATCCTGGTCGCCCGCTGCGAGATCGCCTACCACGGCCGGGCCGTGACCCGGCTGGGCGCCGGCGACCGGCTGATCGTGTTCAAGGACGACGGCTCACTGTGCGTGCATGCAGATCGCGGATTCAAGCCGCTCAACTACATGGCCGGCCCGACCAGCGTCAGCGAGGACGGCGATGTGATCCGCGTCTACCGGCCCGCCTCGGACGAGACGCTCGTGATCGTCGTCCAGCAGGTGCTGGAAGACTCCACCTTCGACCTGGATGACGACGCCTCGCTCGAGCGAGACGGCGCGGAGCGGCAGATGCACGTGCTGCTGGAGCGGGCGCCGGAGACGATCGAGGCCGGCCTGATCGTGCTCGAGCGCGAGCGGTCGACCGACACCGGGCCGATCGACCTGTTCTGCCGCGACGCAGAGGGTCGCACGGTCGTGGTCGAGGTGAAGCGCGTCCGCGCCGTGGCTGCCCACGTCGAGCAGCTGCAGCGGTACTGCGAGCGGGTCGACCTCGACCCGGCGCACAAGCCCTGCCGCGGCATCCTGGTGGCGCCCGCGATCGCTCCCCAGGCGCGCGTCATGTGCGAGGCCCGGGGCTTCGGCTACGTCGAGATCGACTACGACGTCCTCAAGGGTGAGGTGGCTCCAGAGCTGACCCTCTGGTAGCCCATCACCGGCGGGCGACTGCCTCCAGTCGCTCGAGGAAGGCGTCGACCTCCTGGGCGGTGTTGTAGTGGACCGCGCCCACTCGGACGGCGCCGCCGGCATCGTCCAGACCCAGGCGCCGCATCAGCTCGAGGGCGTAGTAGTTGCCATCCCAGACGAAGATGCCGTCCGCCGCCAGCGCCTCGGTCACCTCGCGCGGCGATCGGCCTTCGACGGTGAAGACCACCGTGGCCACCCGTCGGTCGAGGTCGCGTGTGCCGTACTGAGTGACGCCGGGGATCGCGTCCAGGCCGTCGATGATCCGCTTGGTCAGCGAGCGCTCGTGGGCCGAGATTGCCTCCCAGCCGAGGCTGGTCAGATAGCGGGCCGCCGCGGCCGTCCCGGCGATGCCCTCCAGGTTGACGGTGCCGGTCTCCCAGTTCTGGGGCGGCGGATAGTCGGCCGGCCGCACGCGGTAGGGCTCGATCGACGCCAGCAGCTCGCCCCGGCCGTAGAGCACGCCGACGTGCGGCCCGAAGAACTTGTAGGCCGAGCAGGCCAGGAAGTCGCAGCCCAGCGCGTGGACGTCGGCCGGTCCATGGGGTGCGTACTGGACGGCGTCGACGTAGCTGATCGCGCCCGCCTCCCGGGCCAGCTCGCACAGGCGCCCCGCGTCGGAGATCGTTCCGGCGCCGTTCGAGGCCCAGTTGAAGGCGGCGATCCGGGTGCGCGGCGACAGTTGGCCGGCGAAGTCGTCGACGTCGATGGTGCAGCTGTCGGGATCGATGTCGGCGAACCGGACGGTCAGCCCGCGGTCCTCAGCGGCCAGCAGCCAGGGCGCCACGTTGCCGTCGTGGTCGACCCGGGTGAGCAGGATCTCGTCGCCCGGGCTCAGCCCGCGGGTCAGTGCCCGCGATACGTGGAACGTGAGCGTCGTCATGTTCGCGCCGAAGATGATCTCGGCCGGTTCGGCGCCGAGCAGCGCGGCGACGTCGCCGCGGGCCGAGGCAAGCACCCGGTCGCTCTCCAGCGAGGTCTCGAACGGGCCGCCCAGGTTGGCGTTGAAACGGTGGTAGTACTCGGTGACCGCATCGATCACCGATCCGTGCACCTGGGTGCCGCCGGGGTTGTCGAGATGGATCCGGCCGGGCGTCAGGGAGGGGAAGCCGGCGCGCGTGGCGGCGACGTCGAAGGTGGGGCTCGTTGTGCTCATCCGATGAGTCTACGATCCCGCGCATGAAACTTGCCATTCTTGGTGGCGGGCCCGCCGGCTACGCCGCCGCCGCGACCGCCGCGCACCTGGGCGCCGACGTCACGCTGGTGGAGGACAACCAGCTGGGCGGGAACTGCACCATGACCGACGCGGTGCCG
>DATLLX010000010.1:0-3779 GCA_035537595.1 Gaiellales bacterium
CCCGGGCGCCGATCGCCACCAGCACGCAGGGGACGCTGCCCGTGCCGACGATCACATGGTTCGTGCCGGGCGGGCAGTGCACGAAGTCCCACGGCCGCAATGAACGCTGCTGGCCCTCGATCACCAGCAGCGGCTCGCCGGCCAGAACCAGGAAGTCCTCCTGGTCGACCTCCCGGTGGTACATCGCCATCGGCTCGCCCGGGCCCAGCACCTGGAGATTGACGCCCAGCTGGGGGAAGTCGAGCTCGCCCTCGAAGTCGCAGTACACGCCCCGCCCCTTGCGGTCGATCCACTGCGCGTCGCGCGCGTTCAGGACGAACCAGCCGTCACCGGTCGGCACCATTCCCTGCCCGGTCTGCTCGAGTCGCCCCTCCGGAACCATCGCAGGCAGTCTGTCGCACCGGCTGGTCGCCCGCAACCGCCGGGCTGCCCATTACGTGGGCGCCCGGCGGATCGTGAGCCAGTTGCGGCCCGGCTGAGCAGCGCCCATCCGCGCGGCCGCCGGTACGCTCCGCAGGTCTCGTGGAGATCGGCGTCTACACCTTCGCGGAGATGACTCCGGATCCGGTGACCGGGCGGACGATCGACGCGCAGCAGCGGCTGCGAAACCTGGTCGAGGAGGCGCGGCTGGCCGATCAGGTCGGTCTCGACGTGTACGGTGTCGGCGAGCACCACCGCGCCGAGTTCGCCGTCTCCGCGCCGGCGGTGGTGCTGGCTGCCGTCGCGGCCCGTACCGAGCGGATCCGGCTGACCAGCGCCGTCACGGTGCTCAGCTCCGACGATCCGGTGCGCGTGTTCCAGGACTTCTCGACGCTCGACCTGCTGTCGGGCGGTCGGGCGGAGATCATGGTCGGGCGGGGCTCCTTCATCGAGTCGTTCCCGCTGTTCGGGTACGACCTCGACGACTACGACGAGCTGTTCGCCGAGAAGCTCGAGCTGCTGCTCCGGCTGCGCGAGACAGAGCGGGTGACATGGCCGGGCCGGCACAGGCCGGCGATCGACGACCTGCCGGTGCTCCCCCGGCCGCTGCAGCAGCCGCTGCCGGTGTGGGTCGCGGTGGCCGGCACGCCCGGCTCGGCGATCCGGGCCGGAAGGCTGGGGCTGCCGCTTGCGGTGGCCATCATCGGCGGGGCTCCGGAGCGGTTCGCGCCCTTCGTGGAGCTCTACCGCGACGCCGCTCGAGAAGCCGGCCATGACCCGGGGTCGCTGCCGGTCAGCATCAACTCGCACACCTTCGTCGCCGAGTCGTCGCAGGATGCGGCGGACGCCTTCTTCCCGTCCTATGCAGAGCTGATGAACCGGATCGGGCGCGAGCGGGGGTGGTCGGGGATCAGCCGCCAGGACTTCGAGGCTCTCCGCTCGCCCCGCGGCGCCCTGCTGGTGGGCAATCCCGACGAGGTGATCGAGAAGATCCTGTTCCAGCATGAGATCTTCGGCCACCGGCGGTTCCTGGCCCAGCTCACGGTCGGCACGATGCCTCACGAGCAGGTGATGCGGGCCATCGAGCTGCTGGGAACCGTGGTCGCGCCGGCGGTCCGCGAAGAGGTGGCCCGGCGGCAGCGCTGACCGCTGTCCGCCCGAACAAACACCCGGCGCCAGGCTCGGAAGGACGGAATGCGGTGAGCCTGGCGCCGGGTGTTTGGGGGGGTATGTCTGTGCGCGACAGGCTGCTGCAATCCACAGCCGGTCGTCAAGCCCGGCGGCGAGTTATCCCCAGGTCGACATCGCAATGTGCGGGAGAATCCCCCGAGTCATCCACAGGATCGTGCCATCCGGGGCACGGCTGTCCACAGGCCTGTGGATCAATCTGCCCGCAGCGCCACCGCCAGCGCGTCGGTCAGTACCTGGGCGCCGTCCAGGCAGTCGTCATCGGAGGCGGATTCCGCCGGGGCGTGGCTGATCCCGGTCGGGTTGCGCACGAACACCATCGCCGACGGTACGTGCGGGGCCAGGATCCCGGCGTCGTGGCCTGCGTAGGAGGGCAGGTCGCCGGCGGCCACCCCCCGGTCGCGCGCCGCGTCCGCCAGCGATGCCCGCAGGACGGGGTCGAACCGGGCGCCGTCGTTGCTCGACTCGCGGCCGAACGCCGCCTGCGGGAACCGGTCGCGCAGCTCGGCCACCATGCCGTCCAGAACGTCGACGGCGAGCGCCCGCACGTCCAGTGACACGGCGACCCGGCCGGGCACGGAGTTGGTCGAGCCCGGCTGCACCTCCACCCGCCCCACCGTGCCCACCGCGCCGTCGCGGCTGCGGGCGACCTCGTCGACCGCCAGCACGAAGCGGGCGGCCGGCAGCAGGGCGTCGCGGCGGTCGGCCATCGAGGTGGTGCCGGCGTGGTTCGCCTCGCCGGCGAACTCGACCCGCCAGCGCTGGCGGGGCGCCAGCACGTCGGCGATTCCCAGCGTCAGGTCGCGGCCGGCCAGCGCGCGGCCCTGCTCGACGTGCACCTCGAAGAAGGCGCGCACCCGGTCGAGCTGCGACCGGCTGGCGGCGAGCGACTCGCGGGTGACGCCGTAGATGGCGGGCGCGTCGCCCATCACCTCCAGCACGTGATCGATGTCCAGGCCGCCGGTGATCGCCAGGCTGGCGAACGTGGGCGTGCGAAAGCGCGCGCCCTCCTCGTCGACGAATGCCACCACGGCCAGCGGATGGCGCCGGGGGACGCCCGACTCCAGCAGTGCTGCGGCCGCCTCGAGGGCGCTGACGATGCCCAGCGCGCCGTCGTAGGCTCCGCCGTCCGGCTGGGTGTCGAGGTGCGATCCGGCGCAGACCCAGGGGCCGTCGTCAGCGTCCGGCGTCACCGCCCACAGGGTGCCGGCGCCGTCCTGCCGGACCTCGAGCCCGATCCCCGCCGCGGTGCCGCTGAACCACGCCCGCGCCTCGGCCTCCAGGGACGTCCAGGCCACCCGGTTCCAGCCCGAGTCCGAGCGGCCAATCGCCGCCAGCTCCCCGAACCAGGACACGAACCGTTCCCGTGATACCTCCGCCATCGGCATGGGAGGATACGCCGATGCGGACGCTCCCCGGGTTCACCAACGCGCACAGCCATGCCTTTCAGCGGGCGCTGCGCGGCCGCGTGGAGCGCGTCGACCCGGCGCACCCCCACGACGACTTCTGGACCTGGCGGGAGGCGATGTACCGGGCGGCGACAGCCCTCGACCCCGACGGCGCCTACACCGTCGCCCGGCAGCTGTACGGCGAGATGCTGGCCGCCGGGTACACCGCCGTGGGCGAGTTCCACTACCCCCACCACCAGCCGGACGGCACCCCCTACCCCGACCCCAACGCAATGGCCAGGGCCACCGTGGCCGCCGCCCGTGATGCCGGCATCGAGATCGTGCTGCTGATGTGCGCATATGCCCGGGCCGGCGCGGGGCTCCCGCCGACCCCCGGCCAGCGGCGCTTCTGCGACCCCGACGTGGCCACCTACCTGGAGCGGGTGGAATCGCTCGCCGGAGAGTGCGCCGTCGGGCTCGCGCCGCACAGCGTGCGGGCGGTGCCCCGCGACTGGCTGGAGGAGATCGCCCGCTACGCCGAGCGCAGCGGCATGGTCGTCCACATCCACGCCGGCGAGCAGCGGCGGGAGGTGGAGGAGGCGCTCGAGGAGTACGGCCGCCGGCCGATCGAGCTGCTCGCGGACATCGGCCTGCTCAGCCCCCGCACCACGGTCATCCATGCCACCCACGTGACCGCCGACGAGCTGGGGCTGCTGGCCGGGAGCGGAGCGACCGTGTGCGCCTGCCCCACCACCGAGGCCAATCTGGGCGGCGGGCAGGAAC
>DATLLX010000011.1:0-4315 GCA_035537595.1 Gaiellales bacterium
GGCGGGGGCGCGGTGATCGCCAGCCTCTGCGGCCGCGTGCTCGAGCGACGGCCGGGCCAGGTTGTGCTCGATGTCGGCGGGGTGGGCTATCTGCTGCAGGCGACGTCGTCGGCGGCCCGGATGGCGGTCGCCGAAGGCGACGAGATCACGCTGGTCACCCACCTGCACGTTCGCGAGGACGCGATGATGCTGTACGGGTTCGCCAGCGACGAGGAGCGGCAGCTGTTCGAGCTGCTGCTGGGCGTGTCGGGCGTCGGTCCCAAGGCCGCGCTGGCGATCGTCAGCGGCTACGCGCCCGAGCAGATCCGGCGGGCGATCGCGACCTCCGACCACGCCCTGTTCACCAGCATCTCGGGGATCGGCCGCAAGACCGCGGAGCGGGTCGTGATCGACCTCAAAGACAAGATGGGCGCGCTGCCGCCGCCGGCGGCAGCCGCCGGCGGCCCGCCGGTCTCCGGCCACACCGCCGCCCGTGACGCGCTGGTTGGCCTGGGGATGACGGTGGGCGAAGCCGAGACAGCGCTGCGCGGCGTCGACGAGGAGCTTCCCGTCGAGGAGCGAATCCGGATGGCGTTGGCAGGCAGCGCATGACGGCATCCGCACACCGCATCCCCGATCCGCTCGTCGGCCCCGGCGAGGAGGATCTCGACCAGACCCTCCGGCCCCGGCGGCTGGCGGAGTTCGTAGGCCAGGACGCCGTGCGCGAGCAGCTGGAGATCTTCCTGGCGGCAGCCCGCGCCCGCAACGAGCCCTGCGAGCATGTGCTCTTGGCCGGCCCGCCGGGGCTGGGCAAGACGTCGCTGGCGAACATCATCGCCGCCGAGATGGGCTCGGCGCTGCGGGTGATGTCGGGCCCCGCGATCGATCGCAAGGCGGACATGGCGGCGATCCTGACAGCGCTCGAGCCCAACGACGTGCTGTTCATCGACGAGATCCACCGGCTCAACCGCACGATCGAGGAGCTGCTCTACCCGGCGATGGAGGACGGCTGCATCGATCTCGTGATCGGCCAGGGCCCGGGCGCGCACTCGCTGCGGCTGGAGCTGGCGCCGTTCACCCTGGTCGGGGCGACCACTCGCACCGGCCTCTTGACCACGCCGCTGCGCGACCGGTTCGGGATCACCCACCGTCTCGACCACTACCGGCCGGACGAGATCGAGCGGATCGTCGTCCGCTCGGCCCGGATCCTGGACGTCGAGATCGAGCCCGACGCCGCCGGGGAGATCGCCCTGCGCTCGCGGGGAACGCCCCGGATCGCCAACCGGATCCTGCGCCGCGTGCGCGACTATGCCCAGGTCAGGCACGCCGGCGCCATCACCATGCCGGTGGCCGAGGAGGCGCTGGAGTTGTTCGAGGTCGATCGCCGGGGCCTGGAGCGGATCGACCGGGCGATCCTCCGCGCGGTGGCGGAGACCTTCTCCGGCGGGCCTGTCGGCCTGTCCACGCTGGCGGTGGCGATCGGCGAGGAGACCGACACCCTGGAGGACGTCTACGAGCCGTACCTGCTGCAGCTGGGGCTGCTCCAGCGGACGCCGCGCGGCCGCATCGTCACCCCGGCGGCATTCGAGCATCTGGGCCTGCCCGCGCCCGCGCGGGATCCCCGCCTGTTCTGACAGACTGCGGGCATGGGCATCCTGCGCAGGCACCGCCACTGGGTGTTCCTGATCTCGGCGGCCGTGGTCGTGCTGGCGGCGGCCACGGTGATCAGCCTGACCGTCGTCGAGCGGGTGTCCAAGGGCCCGGCGTTCACCTCCGCCGCCGAGTTCATCCGCAACGATCCGCTGGCCCGCCAGCAGCTGGGCGTGATCAGCGGCTTCGGGCTGGGCGTGGCCGGCGGCGTCCGCGAGTCGGGCCCCAGCGGCAGCGCCGACCTCAGCTTCGACGTCGACGGCTCCTGGCGCAACGGCCGCGCCAACGTGGTGGTGCGCAAGAAGGCCGGGCTGTGGCTGGTCGTCTCGGCGACCCTGGAGGTCGACGGCGAGACGTTCGAGCTGCGCGGCCAGCCGATGCCGCTCTAGGGTCGGCGGTGCGCACGGATGACCTCGACTATCAGCTCCCGCCGGAGCTGATCGCCCAGCGGGCGGCCGAGCCACGGGACAGCGCCCGGCTGCTGGTGCTCGAGCGGAGCACCGGCGCCGTGCGCCACCGGGTATTCCGCGACCTGGCCGGCGAGCTGCACGAGGGCGACCTGCTGGTGGTCAACGACACCCGGGTGCTGCCGGTGCGGATCCGCGCCCGCCGGGCCACCGGCGGCGCGGCGGAGGTGCTGCTGCTGGAGCCGCGGCAGGGCGGCGCCTGGGAGGCGCTGGTGCGGCCCTACCGGCGGCTGCGCGAGGGCGAGCGGCTGGAGGCGCGGGGCCTGGCGGTGGTCGTGCTCGAGCGGCTGGGCGACGGGCGGGCGATCGTCCGGCCGGAAGCGGCCGGCTCGCTGGAGGAGGCCCTGGCGGTGGCCGGCGAGATGCCGCTGCCGCCCTACATCACCGAGCGCCCGGCCGATCCCGGCCGCTACCAGACGGTCTACGCGCGCCAGCCGGGCTCGGCGGCGGCGCCCACCGCCGGCCTGCACTTCACCGAGCAGCTGCTGGACGAGCTGCGCGCACGCCACGAGATCGTGGCGGTGACGCTGGGCGTCGGGCTCGACACGTTTCGGCCGGTGGGCGAGGAGCAGCTGGCCGACCACCCCATGCACAGCGAGCCCTACAGTGTGCCCGCCGCGGCGGCGGCCGCCGTCGAGCGGGCGCGTGGGGAGGGGCGGCGCGTGGTGGCCGTGGGCACGACCACGGTGCGGGTGCTGGAGACCGTGTTCGGCAGCCCCGGCGGCGGGCTGCAGGGCCGAACGTCGCTGTTCATCGTGCCCGGCCACCGGTTCCGGGCAGTGGATGCGATGGTCACCAACTTCCATCTGCCGCGCTCGACGCTGCTGGCGCTGGTCATGGCCTTCGCGGGGATCGAGCAGACCCGCGACCTGTACCGTACGGCGGTTGCCGAGCGCTACCGCTTCTACAGCTTCGGCGATGCCATGCTGATCCAGTGACGGGCCGCTTCGACATCACCGCGACGGACGGCGCCGCTCGAAGCGGCGTCCTGCACACGGCCCACGGGCCGGTGCACACGCCCGCCTTCATGCCGGTGGGGACGAAGGGCAGCGTCAAGGCCGTGCTGCCCGCCGAGCTCCAGGACATGGGCGCCCAGATCGTGCTCGGCAACACGTACCACCTGTATTTCCGTCCCGGGGCGGAGCTGATCGCCGAGCTCGGCGGACTGCACCGGTTCATGGCCTGGGACGGCCCGATCCTCACCGACTCCGGCGGATTCCAGGTGTTCTCCCTGCGCCACACCGCCGACCGGGTGGACGACGACGGTGTCGGCTTCCAGTCGGTCTACGACGGCTCCCGCCACCGCTTCACGCCGGAGCTGGCGATGGACGTGCAGCGGCAGCTGGGCTCCGACATCGCGATGGCGTTCGACGAATGCCCGCCGGCCGGGGTGGAGCCGGCCCAGCTCGAGGCGGCGGTCAGGAGGACGACGCTGTGGGCGCGCCGGTCGAAGGAGGCGCCGCACGCCGACAGCCAGCTGGTGTTCGGCATCGCCCAGGGCGGCATCGATCTGGGCTTCCGGGAGCGAAGCGTCCGCGAGATCCTCGAGATCGGGTTCGACGGCTACGCGATCGGCGGGCTCTCGGTGGGCGAGGAGCGCTCGGCGATGCTCGACGTGGTCGGCTTCACCACCGACATGCTGCCCGCCGACCGGCCCCGCTACTTCATGGGCATCGGCGATCCGGCAGGCCTGCTCGACGTGATCGCCCGCGGCGTGGACATGTTCGACTGCGTGCTGCCCACCAGGCTGGGGAGGACGGGCGCGGCGCTCACCTCGGAGGGCCGGCTGAACCTGCGAAACGCGCGGTTCGCCCGCGATCCCCGGCCGCTGGACGAGGGCTGTGACTGCACCGCCTGCCGGCAGTTCTCGCGCGCCTACATCCGGCATCTGATCACCCAGGAGGAGATCGTGGGGCTGCGGCTGCTGACACTCCACAACCTCAACCATCTGATCGATCTGGTCGATAGAGCGCGCGAAGCCATCGAGTCGAAGACGTTCCAAAGCTTCGCCCAATCCGTGACGCGAGCCGGTGTGGAGCAGCACTAGACTTTCTTTTTCGTGACCGACAAGCGCCGAAACCTTCTGATCCTCGGAGTCGTGATCGCGCTGCTCGCGGCGTCGGCCACGCTGGCCGTCGTTCGTGACTTCCGGCACGGCCTCGACCTTCGCGGCGGCATCGAGATCGTGCTCGAGGCCCGCCCCGAGAAGGGCGTCACGG
>DATLLX010000012.1:0-7742 GCA_035537595.1 Gaiellales bacterium
ACGAGCAACAGCGGCACCCGGCCGCTCAGCCCCTGCCGGCGGCCAGCACCTCGTCTGCCTTGCGTTTGATCTCCTCGACCACGGCGGGATCGCGCAGCGTCGTCGTATCGCCCAGCTCGTGGCCCTCGGCGATGTCGCGCAACAGCCGGCGCATGATCTTGCCCGAGCGGGTCTTGGGCAGGTCGGGAACCAGGATCACCGCCTTGGGGCGGGCGATCTTTCCGATCTTTTCGCCGATCCACTCTCGCAGCTCGGCGGCCAGCTGGTCGCTGGGCTCGTATCCCTCCCGGAGCAGCGCGAAGCAGAGCGGCGTCTGCCCGGTGAGGGCGTCCGGCGCCGCGGTCGCGGCCGCCTCGGCCACCGCCGGGTGCTCGACCAGCGCCGACTCCAGCTCGGTGGTCGAGAGCCGGTGGCCGGAGACGTTCATGACGTCGTCGATCCGGCCCATCAGCCACAGATAGCCGTCCTCGTCAACCCGGGCGCCGTCCCCGGCAAAGTAGGTCTCCGGGCCGAAGCGGGAGAAGTAGTTCGACACGTAGCGGTCGTCGTCGCCGTACAGCGTGCGGAAGATCCCCGGCCATGGCCGCTTGATCACCAGGTAGCCGCCGCGGCCCTTGGGAACCGGTTCGCCGTGCTCGTCGACCACCTCCGGCCTGATGCCCGGGAACGGCCGGGTCGCCGATCCCGGCTTGAGCGTGGTCAGCCCCGGCAGCGGGGTGATCAGGATGCCGCCGGTCTCGGTCTGCCACCACGTGTCGACCACGGGGCAGCGACCGCCGCCGACGTGCTTCCAGTACCACACCCATGCCTCGGGGTTGATCGGCTCGCCGACCGTGCCCAGCAGCCGCAGCGAGCCCAGCTCGTGCCGCGCCGGCAGCTCGGCCCCGGCCTTCACGAAGGCCCGGATCAGGGTCGGCGCCGTGTAGTACTGGGTGACGCCGTAGCGCTCGACGATCTCCCAGTGGCGCTCGGCCGTGGGATACATCGGGTCGCCCTCGTAGAGCACGCTGGTGACGCCGTTGTTGAGCGGGCCATAGACGATGTAGCTGTGGCCGGTCACCCAGCCGACGTCGGCGGCGCACCAGTAGACGTCGTCCTGTTCGCGGATGTCGAAGATCCACCGGTGGGTGACGGTGACGAACGTCAGGTAGCCGCCGGTGGTGTGGACGGCGGCCTTGGGCTTGGCGGTGGTGCCGGAGGTGTGCAGAGCGAACAGCGTGTGCTCGGCCTCGACACGCTCGGGCTCGAGAGCAGCCGGCTGCCCGGGGACGACGTCGTGCCACCAGACGTCGCGGCCCGCGGTCATCGGCACGTCGGCGCCGGTCCGCTGCAGCACCATCATCCGCTCGACGGTCGGCGCCAGCCCGGCGGCCTCGTCGGCGATCGCCTTCAGCGGGATCCGGGCGCCCTTGCGCCAGGCCTCGTCCTGCGTGACCACGGCCTTGGCGCCGGTGCTCTCGAGCCGCTCACCGAGCGAGGCGGCCGAGAAGCCGCCGAACACCACCACGTGCGGCGCGCCCAGCCGGGCGCAGGCCAGCATGGCGATCGGCAGCTCCGGCACCATGCCCATGTACAGGCCGACCACGTCGCCCTTGCCGATGCCCAGCTCCCGCAATGCTCCGGCCACCCGGCAGACCTCGTCCAGCAGCTCGCGGTAGGTGATCGGCCGGTGGGGCTCCGCCGGGTCTTCCGGCACGAAGTGGTAGGCGACCCGGTCGCCGTGTCCCGCCTCCACGTGCCGGTCGAGGCAGGAGTGGGAGGCGTTGAGGACGCCGTCGGCAAACCAGCTGCAGTGCGGTGGGTCCCATTCCAGCGACCTGGACGGCTCGTCGAACCAGGCGACGTGCTCGCGGGTCAGCCGCAGCCAGAAGGCGTCGGGGTCCGACTCCGCCTCGGCGTAGACCGAAGGGTCGCGCGCCACCGCCCGGTCGCGGAAACCCTCGGGCGGTGGGAACGTCCTGCCCTCCTGCAGCAGGACGTCGATCGACTCGTCGCTCACGGGGTGTATTCGAACTCGTCCTCGTCGGATGCGATGGCCTTCTTGACGCCGATGAAGGCGGCCGCTGCCAGCGCGGCGCCGACCAGCAGCTTGATGAAGGTGCGGCCGCGGTGCTTCTTGCGGGTGTCGCCCAGCTTGGCCGCTCCCGTGCGGAGCTCCGCCGCCGCCCGCACGACCTGGTCCTGCACCTTCTTGTCGGCGGCGGCCTTGCGCGCGCCGTCCGACTGGACCTTCTCGTACACGCTCTTCGCCGAGTCGAGCGCCCGCTTCGCGTGCTCCCTGACCTCGGGGTCGTTCGCAACCTTCGTGACGATCGGCGTGATCGCCTCCGCCACCTTGTCAGTGCGCAGCTTCGCCGCCACCGGTGCACCTCCGTCTGGGGATTGGAGGCACACTATATCTGTGGACTTCGCGCAGGTTGACACGCTCTTGGCCGAATGGGGCGAGCCCCCGTACCGGCGCCGGCAGGTGTACGAGGCGGCGGCCCGCGGGCTGGCGGAGGGCTACGACGAGATGACGGCGCTGCCGCTGGCGCTGAGACGCCGGCTGGAGCAGGCGGAACCGCTGCGCGAGCTGCAGACCGCAGAGGTTCAGCGGTCGGCCGACGGCACCATCAAGGCGCGGCTGCAGACCCGCGACGGCTTCCCGGTGGAGGCGGTGGCCATGCGGCATCGCAACCGCCGCACCGTTTGCGTCTCATCCCAGTCCGGATGCCCGCTGGCCTGCACGTTCTGCGCCACCGGGACGATGGGGCTGGGCCGCAACCTCTCCGCCGGCGAGATCTCCGAGCAGGTGCTGGTGCTGGCCCGGCTGCTGCGCGACGAGGGCCAGCGGGTCGGCAACGTGGTGATGATGGGGATGGGCGAGCCGTTCCTGAACTACGACAACGTGCTGGCCGGCTGCCGCACGCTCAACGATCCCGCCGGGTTCGGGCTGGGCGCCCGCCAGATGGCGATCTCGACCGCCGGCTGGGTGCCCGGGATCGAGCGGCTGGCGTCCGAGCCGATGCAGGTGAAGCTGGCGCTCTCCCTGCACGCGCCCAATGACGAGCTGCGCACCGAGCTGATGCCCGTCACCAGGCGCTATCCGCTGACCCAGCTGATGCGGGCCTGCCGCGACTACCGCACGCGGACCCGTCGCCGGATCTTGGTCGAGTACCTGATGCTGGACGGGGTGAACGACGAGCTCGATCTGGCCGACCAGCTGGCGCGGCTGCTCGGCCGTGACGGCTTCCATGTCAACCTGATCGCCTACAACCCGACCGGATCGGCGTTCCGGGCCAGCCCGCCGGAGCGGGTGTCGGCGTTCGCCGAGCGGCTGGCCGGCCACGGGGTGTCGGCCAGCTATCGCCGGTCGCACGGCCAGGACATCGACGCCGCGTGTGGGCAGCTGGCGGTCAAGGGCGTGCGCGAGCTGCGCCGCCGGCAGCGGCTCAGCCGCGCAGGAACTCGCTGATCCGGCTCCGGATCGAGCCGGCGTCGAGGCCGGCCGCCCGGTCGAGGTCGTCGACCGACCCGTAGTCGCGGAGCACTCGCCGGGGCGCGCCGATGTGCAGGAACCGCCGCGGCCGGCCGGCCAGCGCGGCCGCGAGAGGGCCGGCCAGCGTGCCCTCGTGAAACGGCTCGACGGAGATCACCTCGGCGGCATCGGCCGCTGCTGCGGCCAGCCCGGCGGCGTCCAGCGGGGCGACGGTGGTCGCGTAGAGCACGGTGACGTCGATCTCATGTACGGCCTGAAGCGTTCGGTCGAGCATCGGGCCCACCGCCACCACCGTCCCCCGGCGGCCGGTGCGAACCCGAAGCAGCCTGCCGGGGTCGATCGGGCGCGGGGCGGCGTTCTCGGCGGCGGAGGTTCGCAGGTAGGTCAGGCCGCCGGTGCGATGCGCATGGCGCAGCAGCACGTCGGCCTCGTCCGAGTGGCCGGGCACATGCACGGCGATGCCGGGCACCGAGAGCAGCACCTGAACGTCCCCCGGGGAGTGATGGGTGGTGCCCTCGGTGCTGTAGTCGTAGGAGCCGCCGGTGCCGATCAGGATCGCCCCCAGCTCCTGGTTTCCCAGGTCGAGCTTGATCTGCTCGAGGCTGCGCTCGACGAGGAAGGGCGCGATCGAGTGGGCGACGGGCAGCTGCCCCTCGAGCGCCATGCCGGCGGCCACGCCGATCATCGTCTGCTCCATGATCCCCACGTTGACGGCGCGGTCGGGATGCCGGCGCAGGGCTTCCTCGAATCGCTCGACGCTGATCTCGGCCAGAACCACCGACACCCGCGGGTCGGCATCCATCAACTCGACCACGGTGGCCGCCGACCGGGAGCGCATGGTCGCGGTCATTGCGCCTCCACGTTCGCCACCACCGCCACCGGCCGGTCGTCCGCCCACCGCCGCAGCCCCCGCTCCAGCGCCTGGTGGTCGCGACCGTCGACCGTCTCAGCCGCCCAGCCGAACGCTGCCAGCTTCCCGTCGAGCGGCGCCAGCGGCAACGACGACGTGTGGTTGTCGATCACCACCAGCGTGAGGTTGGCCAGCCGCAGCGCCGGCGCCAGCAGGATGGCCTCCCAGTTGCTGCCCTCGTTCAGCTCCGCGTCGCCGGTCATGACCACCGTTCGCGAGTCCGATCCTCTGGCCCGCAGCGTCAGCGCGATGCCGGCGCCCATGGCCAGGCCGTGGCCCAGCGAGCCGGTCGACGCCTCCACGCCCGGCACCAGCAGCCGGTCGGGATGCCCTCCCAGCCGGGTGCCCGAGTGCATGAAGGTGGGCAGCCACTGCTCGGGGAAGAACCCTCGCCAGGCCAGCACGGCGTAATAGGCGGCGGGGCCATGGCCCTTGGAGAGGATGAAGCGGTCGCGGCCCGGCCAGCGCGGCTCGGCGGGCCTCACCCGCAGCACCCGCTCGTAGAGCACCGTCAGGGCGTCGAGCGTCGAGTAGCTGCTCGCCTCGTGCTTCTCGTCGCCCGTCGCCAGGCTGGCGAGGCGGACGATCTCTGCCCGGCTGCTCGACTGCGGTGGGTTATCTATCGCCATTTCCTTATATAGGCATATCACAAAATATTCAGGTAAGCTAGGAGGCATGCCCGATCTGTCACTCGACGCCCGCCGCCTGAAGGCGCTCGGACACCCGGTGCGGCTGGGCATCGCGCTGCGGCTGGCGGCCGAGCCCGAGACCTGCGCCTGCGACTTCGCCGAGGTCTTCCACGTCAGCCAGCCGACGGTGTCACAGCATCTGCGGGTGCTGCGCGAGGCGGGCCTGGTGACCACCCGCCGCCGCGGCACCCAGATCTGCTACTCGCTCGACGCCGATGCGCTGGCAGCCGTTCGCGGGCTGGTCTCGGGACTGGCTGCCGCCTGACCCAGGGCGGCTAGGCGGATGCGGCCGGGAAATCGCCGGTAGAATCGGCAAGTGGCGAGCGGGGGAACCATGAGGGCGTGGGTGATCAGGCCCGATCGGCTGGGCGATCCGAAGGACGCCATGCAGCTCGAGCAGATCGACGTGCCGGAGCTGGGGCCGGGTGAGGTGCTGGTCAAGGTGATGGCGGCGGGCGTTAACTACAACGGCGTGTGGGCGTCGCTGGGACTGCCGGTCTCGATCTTCCGCTACACCGGCTACGACTTCCACATCGCCGGATCCGATGCCTCCGGGGTGGTCGAGGCGGTGGGCCCGGGCGTCACCCGCTGGAGCCCCGGCGACGAGGTGGTGATCCACTGCAACCAGAGCTGCGGCGAGTGCCCGGAGTGCAACGGCCTCGACCCGATGGCCTGCTCGAACCAGAAGATCTGGGCCTACGAGTCGAACTGGGGCAGCTTCGCCGAGTACTGCAAGGTGCAGGCCCAGCAGCTCCTGCCCAAGCCCGCCCGCCTGACCTGGGAGCAGGCGGCGAGCTACGGCCTGACCTACTTCACCGCCTACCGGATGCTCGTCGACCAGGCGGGGATCCGGGCCGGGGACAACGTGCTGGTGTGGGGTGCCGGCGGCGGGCTGGGGACGTTCGCGGTGCAGCTGTGCAGGCTGTACGGCGCCAATGCGATCGCCGTGGTCTCCTCCGACGACAAGGTCGACCTGGTCAGGCAGCTGGGCGCTTCGGCGGTGATCGACCGGCGTGAGTTCCTGCTCAACGACCCCGACACCGGCGAGCGGATCATGGACGAGATCAAGCGGTTTGGAAAGGCGATCCGCTCGGCGACGGGCGGGGTCGACGTCGACATCGTGTTCGAGCACGTCGGCACGGCCACGTTCTTCACCAGCGTGTTCGTGGCCAAGACGTTCGGCAAGATCGTGATCTGCGGGGCGACCTCGGGCTTCAACCTCGACTTCGACGTCCGCTACCTGTGGATGCGCCAGAAGCAGATCATCGGCAGCCACTTCGCCAACGCCTACGAGTGCAACCGGGCCAACCAGCTGGTCGCAGAGGGCAAGATCGAGCCGGTGCTGTCCCGCGTGTTCCCCTTCGCCGAGTGCCCGGAGCCGCACCAGATGATGAAGGAGAACCAGCACGTCGGCAAGATGGTCGTGCTGGTGGGAGCCGAGCGCGAGGGCGAGGGCAGGCGGGAGTGAGCGGGGATCGCCCGTTCTTCGGCCCGGAGGACGTCGCGCCGGCGGCCGAGTACGAGGAGCGGATCGGCGATCCGGGAGCGTATCCGTACACCCGCGGCATCCATCGCGACATGTACCGCGGACGGCCGTGGTCGATCCGCCAGTACGCGGGGTTCGGCACGGCCGAGGAGACCAACCGCCGGTTCCGCTTCCTGATCGGGCAGGGCCAGGCGGCGCTCTCGACGGCGTTCGACCTGCCGACCCAGATGGGGCTCGACTCCGACGACGCCCGCGCCGCCGGGGAGGTGGGACGGGTCGGCGTCGCCATCGACTCGGTGGCCGACATGGAGCGGATGTTCGACGAGATCCCGCTGGACGAGGTCTCGACGTCGATGACGATCAACGCGCCGGCCGCCATCGCGCTGGCGATGTACCACGTGGCCGGCGAGCGGCAGGGCCGTGACGCCTCGGCGATCCGGGGCACCGCCCAGAACGACGTGCTCAAGGAGTACGTCAGCCGCGGCACCTACATCTTCCCGCCCCGGCCGTCGCTGCGGCTCGCGGCCGACCTGATCGCGTGGTGCGCCGCCGAGGCGCCTCGCTTCAACGCGATCTCGCTGTCCGGCTACCACATGCGGGAGGCGGGCTGCACGGCGGCCCAGGAGATGGCCTTCGCGGTGGCCAACGCGATCGCCTACGTGGAGGCGGTGGTCGAGCGCGGCGTCGGCGTCGACCGCTTCGCGCCGCGGCTGAGCTGGATCTTCAACACGCACATGGACTTCTTCGAGGAGATCGCCAAGTACCGGGCGCTGCGGCGGCTCTGGGCCGGCATCATGCGCGACCGGTTCGGCGCGCTGGACCCGCGCTCGATGATGCTGCGCACCCACACCCAGACGGCCGGCTCCACGCTCACGCTGCAGCAGGCTGAGAACAACATCGTGCGGGCTGCGATCCAGGCGCTCGCCGCCGCGCTCGGCGGCGTCCAGTCGATGGCGCTCTCCTGCTTCGACGAGGCGCTGGCGATCCCAACCCAGCGCGCGCAGACCCTGGCGGTGCGCACCCAGCAGATGCTCCAGCACGAGTTCGGCCTCACCGAGGTGGCCGACCCGCTGGGCGGCTCCTGGTACGTCGAGCAGCTGACCGACCGGCTCGAGGCCGAGGCCCGCGAGCTGATGCGTGAGATCGAGCGGATGGGCGGGGCGGCGGCCGCGATCGAGC
>DATLLX010000013.1:0-3727 GCA_035537595.1 Gaiellales bacterium
GGTCAGCCGGTGATGATCGCCGCCCAGGCCCACCTCGATCCCCGCTTCGTGTCGTTTCCCAACCTGCCGGAGGACGAGTACGAATCGATCCTCGCCGTGCCGGTGCTGGCCCGCGACCGGCTGGAGGGGGCGCTCAACGTGCGCACCAGGCTGCCCCGTGCGTTCGGGGACGACGAGGTGGCCCTGCTCTCCGCGATCGCCGGCCAGGTGGGGCAGGCGATCGAGAACGCCAAGCTCTACGAGCGGGCCCAGCGGCGGGTGTCCGAACTGGAGTCGCTGGCGGTCCAGGAGATCCACCACCGGGTGAAGAACAACCTGCAGACCGTGGCCTCGCTGCTGCGCCTGCAGGCCCGGTCGCTCGACAACGAGCAGGCCGGGAAGGCGCTGTCGGAGAGCGTGAACCGGATCCTCTCGATCGCCGCGGTGCACGACCTGCTGACCGAGGCCCGGGAGGACGACGTCGAGTGCGGCGAGCTGGTCGGGCGCCTGGAGTCGATGCTGGGCCAGGGGCTGGGCGGCCGGCCGGTGCGCAGCACGCTGGAAGCCGTGACCCTGTCCGGTCAGCGGGCGACGGCGCTGGCCCTGGTCTTCTGCGAGCTGTTCTCGAATGCGCTCGAGCACGGCCGTGGCCGCATCGACGTGGGGCTCACGCGGTCGGGCGGCCGCGTCGAGCTGGTGGTGGCCGACGAGGGCGGGGGCCCGCACGCCGATCGCCGGGACGGCCTCGGCCTGACCATCGCCCGGGCGCTGGTCCGCGAGGAGCTGCGCGGCACCCTGGAGCTGCGGGGAAGGGCGGTGGCACGGTTTCCGGCCGAGTCCTGATCGCCGAGGACGAGACGATCATCCGCCTGGACGTGCGGGGGATGCTCGAACGCGCCGGGTTCCAGGTGGTGGCGGAGGCTCGCGACGGCCGCGAGGCGGTGGAGCTGGCGGCCGAGCGGCAGCCCGACCTGGCGGTGATGGACGTCAAGATGCCCGAGATGGACGGCATCGAGGCGGCCCGGCGGATCATCGAACAGCGGCCGATCCCGATCGTCATGCTGACCGCGTTCACGGAGCGCGACCTGGTCAGCCGGGCGGTGGACGCCGGGGTGTTCGCGTATCTGGTCAAGCCGTTCCGGGAGGGCGACCTGCTGCCGGCGATCGAGGCCGCCCGGGCACGGCACGCAGAGCTGGCCGAGCTGCGGGCCGAGAGCGAGTCGCTGCGCGAGGCCCTGGAGTCGCGCAAGGCGATCGAGCGGGCCAAGGGAGTGCTGATGGACCGCGAGGGCATCTCGGAGCAAGAGGCCTTCGAGCGGATGCGCCGCGCCAGTCAGAAAACGGGCAAGCCTCTGCGCGAGATAGCGGAGGCGCTGCTGGCCGCATTCCAGGGGTGAGGAAAGTTGCCTCTTCCCCCAAACGGGGTACGGCCGTACCATCGTCAACAGTGGACGTCCTCGACCAGGCATTGCTCGAAGTGGCCCGCACATGCGGTGCGTCGATGGTGCTGGTCGCCGTCGCCGCCGCCGGGCTGGGCATGGTGGCGATGCTGGGCCAGAGCATGGCCGGCGATCCGCGGATCGCGGCTGCGGCACGGCTGGCTCAGGATCTGTGCATCGGCGGAGCGGTGCTGGCCGTCGTCGGCGGCGTCATCAGCGTGGCCAGCCACTGGCGGTCGGGGGCGGCCTCCCTGGAGGGCATGGCCGCCGGTGAGACGGCCGTGGTGCTGGCCGGGATCGCGTTCGTGCTGGGCTTGCGGCGGATCGGCGTCTCGATCCGCAATCGCATCTAGCCACGCGGGTCGGTCGCGACCTCCTCGCCGCGGCCGCGTGTGCGCTGTGCCTCGAAAGGGTAGTGTCCCTTTAGAACCGTCCGTGGCGACCGATAGGGTTTATAACCTGTCCTGTCCATCGGAGGCACTTCGTGGATCTTGGAACGTACGCGATCATCTTTCTCGTAGGGGCCTGTGCGCTGGCGTTGTGGTTCTACTACCGGATGGAGAGGTTCGCGCCATCCGATCTCCGAACCGCGGCGATCCACATCGGAGCGGCGCTGGTGGCGTGCCAGCTGCTGGCCCCCGCCGTCTCCGCGCTGCTTCGCGGTACCGACATCCAGGTGCTGCGGGTGGTCAGCGTGGTCGGCGTCTCGCTTCCCGCCCTCGTCTACGCCATGCTGGCGACGATCTGGGTGATCGCGCTGATCCAGGCGACGCTGCGAAGCGGAATGCTGCGCTGACGCTGCTGGTGGGCGGCGCGCGCTAGCGAGACGGAACCAGCGCGCCCGGCTCTGCGGAGACGCCCTCGAGCAACCGTTCCGCGGATGAGGCCCGGCCGGCCTGGCGCGCCGTTCGCAGCCGCTGGATCAGCCACCAGGCGCCCAGCGAGAAGGCGACGCCGAACACGATGTCGATCACGTAGTGCTCGCCCGAGTAGACGATCACGAACCAGACCACGAGCAGCTGAGTCAGCAGCGCAGCCTGGATCGGGACCGCCAGCCGGTACTTCCGCGCGACGAGCAGTCCCAGGATCGGCCATGAGGCGTGGATCGACGGCAGCGCTGCCGCGATCAGGTACGTGTTGGAGTCCTTG
Organism: Gaiellales bacterium; assembly: GCA_035537595.1. Taxonomy (GTDB): domain Bacteria; phylum Actinomycetota; class Thermoleophilia; order Gaiellales; family JAICJC01; genus DATLLX01. Next base: position 2,568 of record DATLLX010000013.1, read on the forward strand.
AACGCCACCAGCTGCGTGAACCCGAGATCCTGCAGGCCCATCCGCAGCACGTCCACCGGTGCCGCGATCAGCCCCTGCTGCGCCGCCAGCCACGGGGGAGCGGTCGGCGCGAGGATCCACAGCACGCTGGCCAGCAGGTTGACCGCGATCAGGCTGTACATGTACTCCCGAAAGCCGGCGCCGCGTCGCATCCACCACAGGTAGAAGCCGAAGATCGGCGGCACGATGAAGTGGGACAGATATCCGAGCGCCGAGAGCACCGCCAGTGCATGGTTGTGGCCCGCGCCGAACCAGTCCTGGAGCCGGTAGGTCGGGAGCTGACCGAGGCCAATCACCTCGTCGGCGTGGATCTGGGGCCAGTACCAGACGTGAAGCGAGAGACCCTGAACGATGCCGAAGGCGGCCGCGTAGGCCCCGATCAGGATCGCCACCGGGCACCAGTCGCGGAGGAACCGGCCGAAGTGGTTGGTGTACAGGGCAACGGCCACCATGGCGATGACGACGTGCGCCGGCCCCGGAGCGGCGCCGTCGGCGAAGGCCTTCAGGGAGAGCACCACCGCCAGGACGGCGGTCGCCACCGAGATCCCCCTGCGGATGTGCCTGGCCCCTCGCGAGTTCGCGGTGGTCGAGTGGTCGACGACGAACTCGACCCGGTCGAGCAACCGCGCGCCGAGGCCGAGTGGCCGGAGCAGCGCGGACGCAGCTCCGCTCAGGGGTCGGCGACCGCGCCCGCCGGGGAGGGGCAGCAGCTCGGCCTCGGTGAATCCGTCCGCGGGAAGATCAGACATCCGTCACCGGCCGGTTGCCGTGTGGACTCCGACAGCCGGCGTGCCGCCGGCGGCCACCGGGTTCGCACCGATCGGCCGCCGGCGAGGAATCAGGCGTGGCGTGCGAGATGCATAGACGTGGTATTCCGGGAACTCCGCCGCGAGGGCACGCTCCTCGAGCCGCATGCGGGTCGCCTGTCCGGCCGCGAACAGCACCGCGGCCAGGATGTTGACGACCGTCGGTGATGCGATCACGAGGCCGGAGAACGCGGTCAGCTCGCCCAGATAGAGCGGGTGGCGCACCAACCGGTAAGGGCCCCGGGTTCCTGCTCCAGCCTCCCAGCGGTGCGGCCGCGACCGGGTGGAACGTGATCGGCGGCGAGGCCGTGACCG
>DATLLX010000014.1:0-2209 GCA_035537595.1 Gaiellales bacterium
CGCCGACCAGCACGACGAGCAGCGTCAAGCCCGTCGTCAGGTTGAACTGGAGGCCGCCGATCGACTCCAGCTGACCGTTCGCCCACAGGTCGACCGACTGGTGGACGACGATCACCAGCACGATCGCGGCGAGCGGGCGCACCAGGAATAGGCCGCTGATCGCCGCCAGGAGCGCAGCCACCAGGAACCCCGACGCATGGGCCGACAGCACCGCCGCGAGCAGCAGCACCCCGCTGAAGCCGATCGCCGCTAGCCAGCACAGCGGTCCCGGCGTTCGCGTGACGTCCACCAGGCCCAGGTCGAGCAACCGGCGGCCGTCCGGACTCGCCTCGGCGACCGCCACGTCAGGCCTCGACGCCGGCCAGCGTCGTCCGGTGCGCCACGCGCCGGTCGGCCCTGCGGGCCCGGGGCGGCCGGTCGAAGCAGATCCGCAGGCTGGTCTCGGCGACCGTCTGGACGCGGTCGGCGGCCCGGTCGAGGTTGCGCCAGCGCGTCGAACGGTTGACCACCAGCACGGCCGCATCGGCCAGGCCGACGGCGAGCAGGGACGGCGGGTCGGTTGCGGGGTCGCCGGTCTGGACGATCACCACGTGCCTGCGCTGCTTGGCCCGCGTCAGCAGCCGGCGGACGCTCTTGGCGGTGAACAGCTCGTCATCGCTGAGACTGCTCGTCCCGCCGTGCACCACCCGCATGTCGTGCTCGGCGAGCTCGTAGACCAGCCGGTCGTCGCTGCCGTCGAGGAAGGAGCGGGCACCCGCGCCGGGGGTTCGGTCGAGCATCACCAGGGTCGTGGTCAGGCCGGCCGCCGCGAAGGACGCCGAGAGCGAGCGGGCGAGCGAGGCGGCACCGTCGCCTCCGTCGGGAGGGGACACCGCGATCACGCCGCCGCGCTGGGTGAAGGCCGTCAGCTCGAGGTTGGCGCGCAGCGCCGCCACCCCGTCCCGGCTTACCGGGAACAGGGAGTGGTCGGGCGCCTTGATCTCGGACGCCCGGCGAACTCGTGGCTCGAACGCGGTCAGCCCGACCGCCAGCAGCGCGCCCAGCACCAGCCCGCCCAGCACGCCCGCGAGCGTCACCAGCGAGCGTGACGCGGCCGGCGGATGGGACTGCACCGGCGGCCCCTGCGGCGCGTTGATCTGCGACGGCACGGCGGCGATCTCCCGCTGGATGGCCGAGCGCGCCTGCCGGGCGGCGTACGTGCTGTCGGTGCGCGCCGGCAGCCAGCCCCGCAGCGCCGCGTACTCCGCCTCCTGCTTGCGACGGACGAACTCCTCCGCGTAGGCAGACACGGACGCGGCCGCCACGGCGGGCTTCGCAGCGGTCGCCGTGAACTGGATCTGGGTCGGCGTCAGCACCTTCGCGTTCAGATGCTTGAGGACGGTCATGGGCGGCAGCCGCACGGCCGTTGCGACCGTCCTGGCGACGTCGGGAACCAGGAACTGTTCGGCGTTCGGCAGCGTCCTGCTCGGCACGATCACCGGGATCGGAAAGCCGGCGATCGACGTGCCCGGCTGGAACTCGGTGAGGTTCACCGTGCGGGTGGCGCTGTAGGTGGTCTGCGTGTCGCCGGCCGCGCGCCACGCCAGCAGCCCGCACGCCACGGTGCACAGGGCGATCAGCCACCACCAGTGAAGCAGGCCCTGCAGCCCCCGCCGGACGGTCATCTCACGCCGCAGCCCCACGGCTCGACCCCCTTTATTGCCAGACGCCTTTGCCGGCGGACCCCCGTCGGCTGGAGCACGGTCCCAGTGTACGACCGAATCCTCGATGGACAACCGCCGTCGTAGCGTTGCCGTAACGCCCACCGGCGTAGGCTGGCTGGCAATGCTGGGCGTGCTCCGTCACCCCGCCGCCCGGCGCGCCGCCTTCGTCGTGTGGTGCGCGGATGTCGTGCTGATCGGCTTCGCGGTGATCGCCCCGCTGGCCGGATCGCGCGCCGGCCTCGCCGCGCCGATGAGCAGTAACGCCGTGTTCATCGCCTTCGCTGCGTCGTACGCCGCGCGGTCATCGGCCTGGTCGTGGGCCTCGGGCTCATGCCCGGCTCGCTGGACGGCAACGTCGACGTCCCCAATCCACTCGGGATCTCGGGCGCGAGCACACTGCTGACCGCCGTCCAGGTGGTGGGCTGGGTGCTCCAGGTGCTGAGCCTGGTCGCCGCGGGCGCGGCGATCACCGTGCGCCTCCGCCGGTCGGAAGGTGTGACCCGCCT
>DATLLX010000015.1:0-17136 GCA_035537595.1 Gaiellales bacterium
TTCGCGTTGGCGGCCTCGATGAACAGGCGGGCGGGGACGCGGCGGTTGGGGTCGTTGCCGATGAATCCGTCGACCACGATCATGTCCTGCTCGGCGATGAAATCGTCCTGGAGGGCCGACACCCGCTCCCACTCCTGACGGTCGATCGCCTGGTGGGGCTCGGCCTCGGGTGTGTCCGAGACGATGTAGGTGCTCGCCTTCGAACGTGCCAGCACCTCCGTCTGCACGTTGGGCGCTCCATAGTCCGTCCGCCGCGTGTTCGGCATGGCCAGCGTCCGTTCCTGGAGCTCCGCCTGTGACAGGCCTCGATCGACCCGCCGCGCGGCAGGCAGTGCAAACGCCATCTTTGCCAACGTTCCTCCTGGGAAGATGAATGGCGCGGCCCGTCCGGACCGGCCACACCAGGATACCCCGTTTCGCGCTGGTAGCAACGCGGTCGCCCGGGTCCGCTTGGTAGGCTCCAGACAGCTTTTTCCCCGGTCAAGCGGAGGCTTGGAATGGTTCGACACGACGTTGTGGTGGTCGGCGCGGGCATGGCGGGCATGCGCGCCGCCATCGAGGCCGCCCGCTACGGGGCGGACGTCGGCGTCGTCTCCAAGCTGCACCCCACCCGCAGCCACTCCGGGGCCGCGGAGGGCGGCATCAACGCCGCCCTGGGCAACGCCGGCGAGGACAGCCCCGACAAGCACGCGTTCTTCACGGTCAAGGGGTCGGACTACCTCGGCGACCAGGACGCCATCCAGGTGATGTGCGAGGAGGGGCCGGGAGACATCTACGAGCTGGAGCACATGGGCGCGGTGTTCTCCCGCACCGAGGACGGCCGGATCGCCCAGCGCCCGTTCGGCGCCGGCGGCGCGCCGCGCACCTGCTACGCCGCCGACATCACCGGCCACGTGCTGCTCCACGTGCTGTACGAGCAGCTGGTGAAGAGCGGCGTCACCGTCTACGAGGAGTGGTTCGCGCTCGACCTGGTGGTCGACGGCGAGCGCTGCGTCGGCCTGACCGCGTGGGATCTGGTGCGCGGCGGCGTGCAGGGAGTCGAGGCGCGGGCGGTGATCCTCGCCACCGGCGGCCTGGGCCGGATCTATCGCGGCACCACCAACGCCTACGCCTGTACCGGCGACGGCATGTCGATGGCCTGGCGGGCCGGCGTGCCGCTCAAGGACATGGAGTTCATGCAGTTCCACCCGACCACGCTCAAGGCCAACGGCGTGCTGATCACGGAAGGCTGCCGCGGCGAGGGTGGCTACCTGCGCAACGGCCAGGGCGAGCGGTTCATGTTCACCTACGCGCCCAATGCCGGCGAGCTGGCCTCGCGGGACGTCGTCTCCCGGGCCGAGCAGACCGAGATCGACGAGGGTCGCGGGGTCGACGGCTGCGTGCTGCTCGACCTCACCCACCTGGGCGCGAAGCGGATCAACGAGCGCCTGCACGGCTCCCGGGAGCTGTCGCTCGACTATGCCGGCGTCGACCCGATCGACGAGCCGATCCCGGTGCGGCCGGGTGCCCACTACCACATGGGCGGTGTCGATACCGACATGTGGTGCCGCACGTCGATGCCGGGTCTGTACGCCGCCGGCGAGGCGGCCTGCGTGTCGGTGCACGGCGCCAACCGGCTGGGCGGCAACTCGCTGCTCGAGACCGTCGTGTTCGGCCGCCGCTCGGGTGCCGCAGCCGCCCAGGAGGTGCGCGAGAACGGGCTGGGCGGGGTGTTCCCGCCGGCGGCGGTGCGGGTCACGGAACGGCGGATCAAGTCGATGCTCGATCTCGAGCGGGGCGAGCGCCCGGCGGCGCTGCGCCAGGAGCTGGCCGACACCATGTACGACAACGTCGGCATCTTCCGCTCGGCCGAGAAGCTGGAGCTGGCCAAGCAGCGGGTCGGCGAGCTGCGCGAGCGGTACGCCAGGGGGCTCACCATCCAGGACAAGGGACGGACGTTCAACAGCGACCTGATCCAGGCCATCGAGCTGGGCTCCATGCTCGAGATGGCCGACTGCCTGGTCACCGGCGCGATCGCCCGCACCGAGAGCCGGGGGGCCCACAGCCGGCTCGACTATCCCGAGCGCGACGACGAGAACTGGCTCAGGCACACGCTCACCTACTACGACAACGGTGAGGTCGGCCTGGATTACAAGCCGGTCACCATCACCGAGCACGAGCCCGCTGTCAGGTCCTACTAACCGAGCCATCAGAGGATTCATGGAAGTCACTCTCAAGATCCACCGCTACAACCCGGAGACCGAGCACAGCGGCCTCGAGACGTACACCGTCCAGGCCGACGAGACGGCGACGCTGCTCGACGTGCTCGACGTGGTCAAGGACGAGGTCGACGGCTCGCTCAGCTACCGCAAGTCCTGCCGGATGGCGGTCTGCGGGTCGTGCGGCATGCGGATGAACGGCGCTGCGGTGCTGGCCTGCAAGACCCCGATGAAGCCGCTTGTCGACCGCGGCGAGGTGCCTGTGATCTCGCCGATGGGCAACCTCCCGGTGATCAAGGACCTGGTCGTCGACATGGGGCCGTTCTGGGAGAAGTTCCGGGCGATCAAGCCCTATCTGGACGAGGGCAGCGGCGATGCGCCGGTCAAGGAGTGGCGCATCCAGCAGGAGCAGCTCGACCAGATCATGAAGGAGGCGCTGTGCATCCAGTGCGGGTGCTGCGTCTCTGAGTGCAACTCGATGGAGGCCGACCCTGACTTCCTGGGCCCGGCGGCGCTGGCCAAGGCGGCCCGGTTCGTCTACGACGTCCGCGACCGCGGCGGCAAGGGGCGGCTGGAGCGCTACAACGGCTATCACGGCGTCTGGGACTGCACCCGCTGCTACTTCTGTAACGAGCGCTGCCCGAAGGGCGTCGATCCCCGCGACGCCATCGCCAAGGTGGGGGCGCGGATCTTCCAGGAGGGGATGCGCTCCGACAAGGGCGCCCGCCACGCGAAGGTGTTCGTCGACTCCTCGCACAAGACCGGCTACCTGCTGGAGACCAACCTGGTGCCCGAGACCGTGGGCGCGCTGGCGGCGATCAAGGAGATCCCGTTCGCGATGAAGATGGTGCGGGCGGGCAAGGTGCCGAACCCGCTGAAGCCGCACAAGGCGGGGAAGCTGGACGAGGTGCGGCGGCTGAACACGCTGGTCGGCGAGCAGGAGAAGCAGGCACTGGAGGCCGTGCACCGCGGGCCTGCCTGGCCCGCCGAGGATGCTCCCCCACCTCCCGAAGACGACGAGTAAAGGACCGCAGTGAAGAGCAGCTACGCCTACTACCCCGGCTGTCTTGCCAGCCTGTCACAGAAGGAGCTCGACGCCTCGACGCGGGCGATCGCCGGCAAGCTCGGGTTCGAGCTGGTCGACATCCCGGGCTTCACCTGCTGCGGCGCCGGGGACATTCACGAGGCGCGGCCCGAGTACTACCTGCATCTGAACGCGCGCATCCTCGGCCAGGCGGAGCAGCTGGGCCAGGACACGCTGATGACCATCTGCAACGTCTGCACCCTCAACCTGCGCCAGGCCGACAAGCGGCTGAAGGCGGACGCCGACCTGCTGGCCCGGGTCAACGACAACCTGCGCGAGGTGGGCGCCGCCACCTACTCGGGCGGCGTCGAGGTGCGCCACCTGCTGTGGGAGATCGCCGAGGGCGACGGCTTCGAGAAGCTCAAGCAGATCGCCGAGAAGCCGCTGGTCGGCGTCAAGATCGCGCCCTTCTACGGCTGCCAGATCCTGCGCCCGTCGAAGCTGTTGGGCTTCGAGGATCCCGACCGGCCGCAGTCGCTGGAGCGGATTATCGAGGCCTGCGGGGCCGAGCCGGTGGACTATCCCTCGAAGATCAAGTGCTGCGGCTTCCCGATCATCTTGGCCCGTGAGGAGGTGGCGCTGGGCGAGCTGATCCAGCCGCTCACCGAGGCCAAGGAGGCCGGTGCCGACGCGATGGTCACGCCATGCCCGCTCTGCCACCTGTCGCTGGACGCCTGGCAGGGCAAGGCGGCCCGCGAGTCCGACATGGAGCTGGGCATGCCGATCTTCCACCTCGCCCAGCTGGTGGGCGCAGCGGCCGGCCTGACCTACGACGAGCTGCAGTTCAAGCGGCACCTGGTCAAGCCCTACCCGGCGACCGACAAGATCTACGCAGACGCCTGACCGGAGCGACCTGACGGAGACGCAGACGCCCAGCTTCGCGGCGCTCTTCCGGCCGCCCTTCCGGGCGCTGATGGTCGCGGCCCTGGGGGCGACCTTCCTGGGCTCGCTCGACGCGCTGATGGTGGTCACCGCTCTGCCCAGCGCGGCGCAGGACATCGGCGGCGTCGGCCTGATCTCGATCGCGATCGGCGCCGCCATGGTCACGATCGTGATGACCCTGCCCCTGGCCGGCGGCATGATCGACCGCTACGGCGCGGCCCGCAGCTTCGCCATCGCCTGCATCCTGTTCGCGGTGGCCAACGTGCTCGGCGGCCTGGCCCAGAGCATGGCGATGGTCGCGTTCTCGCGGGCCATCCTGGGGCTCGGCGCAGGGTTCATGTTCGCGGTGCCGATCGGCCTGTTCGCGCTCTACATCCCCGACGCGCTGCGGCCCCGGGCGTTCGGGTTGAACGCCGCCATGTGGGGAGTGTCCGCCGCGATCGGGCCGGCACTGGGAGCCGGGCTGACGGGATCGATCGGCTGGCGCTGGGTGTTCTGGATCAACCTGCCGATGATCGCGATCGTGGCCTTCGCCGGCCGCCTGGCGCTTCGCCGGCACCCCGCCCGGCCGGCATCGCCCGACATCTCCATCAACCTCGTCGGCCCGGCCCTGATCGCGCTCACCGTGCTGCCGCTGCTGCTGACCGCCGACGATCCCCGGTGGGCGATCCTGGCGCTGCCGGCGGCTGCTGCCTTCGTCGTTCACGAGCGGCGCACGGCCACCCCGGTGTTCACGCACCGGCCGGTCTCGCTGGCGGCCAACGCGGCGTCGCTGTCGGCCGGGGCGGCCTTCCTGGGCGCCGAGGTGTACCTGCCGCTGCAGATCCAGGTCGGCTTCGGCGAGTCGATCGCGGTGGTCGCCCTGGCCCTCGTCCTGGCCACCATCGGCTGGACGGCCGGGTCGATGGGCGCGGCCAGGTTCGACGCCGCTCCCGGCGACCAGATTCTGCTCGGCAGCTCGATCGTGTTCGTCTCGGTGCTGGCGATGGCGCTGCCGTTCGGCGGTGCCCTGATGCCGGTGCTCGGCTACGGGCTCTCGGGGATCGGGATGGGCATCGCCAGCCCGGCGCTGTTCGGGGCGGTGCTGAACGACGGCGAGCGCGGCCGGGAGGGCCGGTCGACCTCCTCGGTGCCGCTGTCCCGCCAGGTCGGCGCCGGGCTGGGCACTGCGATCGCCGGCATCGTCTTCGCCATCTCGCTGTCCGACGCCGCGATCCGCGCGTCGGAGCGCGACGGCGCCCACGTGGCCGCCGTGGTGCCCGCCGCCCGCCACACCTACCTGGCCGCCGCTCTGCTCGGCGCGATCGCCGTCATCGCCTGCCACTGGCTGCGGCAGGCGCCGCACCGGGGTGGCCGGGCGGTCGACGCCAAGGCCGACCGCGTCGCCGCCTGACGCCGGCGACCGCGCACGCACCGGCCGCCGCGTCCGTCATACTTCTGCGTCCGGTGGGCACCGCGACGATCGATCTCGACGCCGAGCTTCGGCGGCTGTTCGGCTTTGCCGGGTTCCGGCCCGGCCAGCGCGATGCTGTCGAGGCGGCGCTGGCCGGCCGCGACGTGCTGGCGATCATGCCGACCGGCTCGGGCAAGTCGCTGTGCTTCCAGCTGCCGGCGCTGGTCGGTGGTGGGGCGACGCTGGTCGTCTCCCCGCTGATCGCCCTCATGCAGGATCAGTACGCCGCGCTCCGCGACCGGGGGCTGGACGGGGTCGAGATGCTGGCCTCGACGATGACCCCGGAGCAGGTCGACGCGGCGCTCGGCCGGATCCAGGCTGGTGAGACAAGCCTGGTCTACGTCGCGCCCGAGCGCTTCGCCAGCCGTCGGTTCCTGGAGGCGCTGGGCGGCGCCGCCGTCAGCCGGCTGGTGATCGACGAGGCCCACTGCCTGTCCGAGTGGGGGCACGACTTCCGTCCCGACTACCTGCGGCTGGCCGACGTCCGCGAGCGGCTGGGCGAGCCGCCCACGATGGCGCTGACCGCCACGGCGACGCCCCGCGTCGCCCGCGACATTGCCCGTGCGCTGCGGCTCCGCGATCCGGTCACGCCCAGCACCGGGTTCGACCGGCCCAACCTGATGTTCGCGGTGCGGCGCGCCGCCGGCGACGGCCAGAAGGGGGCTGCGCTGCTGGCGCTGCTGCGGCGGCCCGACGCCGTGCCGGCGGTGGTCTACTGCGGCCGCAGGGCGACCTGCGTGTCCGTCGCCCGCGAGCTGGCCGACAGCGGCTTTGGCGCGGCCCCCTATCACGCCGGGCTGGGCGGGGACGAGCGCACGGCCACCCTGCAGCGGTTCCTGGCCGGCGACCTCGACGTGGTGGCGGCGACCACCGCGTTCGGGATGGGCATCGACAAGCCCGACGTGCGGTCGGTCGTCCACTGGACGCTGCCGTCGTCCCCCGAGGAGTACTACCAGCAGGCCGGCAGGGCCGGCCGCGACGGCCTCCCCGCCCGCTGCACCCTGCTCTACGACGGCAAGGACAAGGGCCTGATCGTCTTCTTCATCAACCGGGCGAAGCTGAGCGCCGGCGAGCTGACGGCCGTGCACGGGTCGCTGGTCGCCACGGCCGACGCCGGCGGCGTCTTCCGCGCAGCCGAGCGCGAGCTGCCGGTGGACGACCCGCGGGCGGCGGTGGCGGTGCTCGAGCGGGCGGGGGCGCTGGAGGTGTTCCCCGCCCAGTCGGGGTTCGTGGCCGGGCGTCTGAAGGACTCGCGGCTGGCCGGCGCCCACCTGTCCGCCGCGCTGGTGGCCGTCAAGCGGGTCGAGCGGATGCGCTGGGACCGGCTGAAGGCGATCGACGGCTACGCCACCACCGGCGGCTGCCGGCGGGAGGCGCTGCTGGCCTACTTCGGCGAGCAGGTCGAGCCGCGGGCACCCGAGCTGTGCTGCGACGGCCACGGCCGCCGCTCGGCGGTCGACCCGGATGCCGAGCGCCAGGCGACGGTGCAGGTGGCCAGCACCGCCGATGCCGTGCTGCTGGCGGTCGACGAGACCGCCGGGCGGGCCGGGCGCACCCGCGTCGCGCAGATCCTCACCGGATCCGGCGCTGCCGCCCTGGCCGCAGCCGGCCACGACCGGCTCAGCTCCTACGGCGCGCTGCGCGGTTCCTCGCAGGCCGCCGTCATGAAGACCATCGACGGGCTGATCGCCCGAGGCGTGCTCGAGCAGACCGGCGGCCTCTACCCGCTCGTCCGGCGCGCCGCAGCGGCTCCCGCAGCTGTCACCGCCCGCGATGCCGACCTGCGCGGCCAGGTGGTCGCGCTAGGCGACTCCCGCGACCGGGAGGGCGTGCCCTTCCTGCTCCGCGTGCTGGCCGCCCATTCGAGCGCGGATGTCCGCCGGCTGGCGGCCTCGGCGCTCGGCAGGATTTCCGATCCCGCCGCCGAGGGTGGCCTGATCGCCGCCCTCGACGACGAGGCGCCGCAGGTGCGTCAGTACGCCGCGGTGTCGCTGGGCCGGCTGGGGACGGAGCAGGCGCTGCCGGCGCTGCGATCGCTGCAATCCTCCGACGTCGAGGATTACGTTCGCTCGGCGGCCGGCATCGCTTCGGGGCGCATCCGCGACCGTTCGTGACAGACACCTGACCGGGCCGCGGATAGCGTGGATCCATGCGCCGCCCGCTGCTGACAGCCCTGCTCGTCGCCGCCGGCCTGGCCGTGCTGGCCGGGTGGCAGCTGCTCCCCGAAGGGGGCTCGCAGCCGCCGGCCGGGGGGCGGGTGGTGAGGGTGATCGACGGCGACACGATCGTGGTCGACGCCGGCCACGGGCCTCAGACGGTGCGCCTGCTGGGCATCGACACCCCGGAGACGGTGCACCCCGAGAAGCCGGTGCAGTGCTACGGGCCCGAGGCGTCGGCGTTTGCCAAGCGGCTGCTGACCGGCCGCACGGTCGAGCTCCGCTACGACCGGGAGCGGGTCGACGTGTACGGCCGCTGGCTGGCATACGTCTACCTGCCCAGGCCGCCGCGGGTGTTCGTCAACGCCCGGATCGTCGAGCGCGGGTTCGCGCGCACGCTCTCGATCGCGCCCAACCTCGCCCATCGCGACCAGCTGGCGGCGCTCGAGCGGCGAGCGGCTCTGGCGGGCACCGGCCTGTGGCAGGCGTGCGCCTGAGTCGCATGATCTAGACTGCGGCGGATGCGTCGCATCCTCGGACTGGCCGTGATCCTGGTCGCAGCAGCAGCCGCGGCCCGGTCGGTGTCCCGCCGCTTCGATCACGTCTCCGCGTCGGGTAACGGCCACGCGGCCGACGAGCAGCGGGTCGAGATGCTGCGGCAGAGGATCGGGGCGGCCCGCCGGCGGCTGAAGGACGAGATCGACAGCGTGCGCGGGGAGTGAGCCGCCGCACGCTCGGCGTGCTGGCGGCGGGCGGCTCGGCGCTGGCGGCGTGGGGCCTGTTCGAGTCGCAATGGCTGCAGACACGCCGGCTGGACGTGCCGGTGGCGGGGCTCCCGCCGGCGCTGGACGGCCTGTCCGTCCTGCACCTGTCCGACTTCCACGCCGGCACGCCGTCGCTCAACATGCGGACGCTGCGAAAGGCGGTGGCGTTCGGCGTCTCCGAGCAGCCCGACCTGGTCGCGGTCACCGGAGACATCGTGGCCCATCCGCGAGGGGAGGCCGGGGTCGTCGAGCAGTTGGCCCGGTTGTCTCCGCCACTGGGCATGTACGTCTCGCTGGGAAACCACGACACCGGCCGCACGCGCGACCCCTTCTCGCAGGGGCGCGTGGTCGAGGACTGGGGCGCCGCCCCGGTGACCATGCTGCGCGACCGGGCCGTGACCGTCGAGGCCAACGGCCACACGATCGAGGTCGCCGGGCTCGAACCTGACCCGTGGCTCCAGGGAACCAGCCAGCCGGGCGAGCTGTTCACGGCCGACGGCTCGTTCCGCATCCTTTTGGCCCACTTCCCGGACGCGGTCGACGACCTGCCTCCCGGCCTGTGCTCGCTGATGCTGGCCGGGCACCTGCACGGCGGCCAGATCTGCGTGCCCGCCCCCGGCGGCAAGATCCGGCTCTCCCACAAGGACTGGACGTACGTCGAGGGAGTGCACCGGGTGGGGGACACCACGCTGGTCGTGTCGCGGGGAACGGGGACGACGCTCGTCCCCTTCCGGCTGATGGCCCGCCCCGAGGTGTCCCTGCTGCGGCTCGTCGCCGCCGGCTGACCGTCCTATACTCGGACGGATGGCCGATGAACACCGGGAGGGGCCGGCCGAGTCGGTGCTCTCGAAAACCGCCTCGGCCCATATTTCGCACGCGGTGATCGCGACCTACGCCGCTGCGGCGGCGGTCGAGGTGCCCGGCGTCCGCGGGATCGCAGGCCCCGGCGAGCCGGAGCGCGAGATCGACCCCGAGCGGGCGCCCAAGGGCGTCCGTGTCAGCGGCGACGGCCGGCGAGTCGACCTCGAGCTGCACCTGGTCACGGAGTGGGGCGCGCCGATCCCGGCGATCGCCCGCGAGGTCGACACCCGCGTCCGCCGCTACCTGGCCTCCATGATCGAGCTCGAGCCGGGCGACGTGTCGGTCGTGATCGCGGACGTCGCGGCGCCGGGCCGGTGAGCCGGGTCGACCACCTGACGCGGGGCACGGTCGGCACGGCCCCGCCGCCGTGCGTCGAGTGCATGTGGTGGCAGACCCGCCCGGGTGGCCGGCCGGGGAGCCGCGAGCGATGGACGCGGGAGGCCGAGGACAGCTTCGGCCCGTGGGGTAAGCTGTACGCCGAGGACGGACGGACGATCGGCCAGATCCAGTACGGCCCCAGCGAGGTGTTCCCGCGGGCGCTGACCCTGCCCGCCGGCCCGCCCAGCCGCGACGCCGTCCTGATCACCTGCGCCTACCTGACCGACGCCACCAGCCCGTGGGTGCTTCAGAGCCTGTTCCTGGCCGCCATCGGCGAGTCGAAGGACCGCGGCTACCCGGCGCTGGAAGCGTTCGGCTACCGCTACGGCCCCGGGTCGGGGTTCGCCGACCGGTTCCTCGCCCACCGCACGATCTTCCCTGTCGACTTCCTGCGCGACTTCGGCTTCCAGCCGCAGCGCACCGCCGGCCGGGTCGAGCTGGCTCGGCTCGATCTGCGGGGGCTCGTCCCGGTGGCGGAGACCAGCCTGCTGGAGCGGCTCAAGGAGCGGCTGGCGCCGGTGCCGGCGCCGGCCGTGCGGTGAACCGAAGGGCGACGGGCAGCGAATGACTGCTGGACCACCCCAGGAGAATCCCAAAACGGAGCATCTGTCGGATCACGGCCTGCTGGCGCTTGTCGCCCGCGGAGACACCGAGGCGTTCGCCCGCCTGTACGACCAGTACAGCGAGGCGGCATACTCGCTCGCACTGCGCGTGGTGCGCGACCGCGAGCTGGCGGCTGACGTCGTGCAGGAGGCGTTCCTGGCCGTCTGGAACCAGGCCCGGACGTTCGACGTCCGCCGCGGCCAACCATCGACCTGGATACTCACCGTGACCCACAACAAGGCAGTCGACACAGTCCGCCGAGAGCAGCGGCGCCGCACCGAGCCGATCGTGGAGGGACAGGAGGGGACCGATCCGGGGCCGCCCGCCGACGAGCGGGCCTGGCTGGGCATGACGCGGCAGCGGGTGCGCCAGGCTCTGCGGCAGCTGCCCGATCCGCACCGCGAGGTGCTGGAGCTGGCGTATTTCGCCGGCTTCTCGCAGTCGGAGCTGGCGGAGCGGCTGGCGCTGCCGATCGGGACGGTCAAGAGCAGGACGTTCGCGGCGATGACCGCGCTCCGCGCGGAGCTGGGCAAGGCGGGGGTCACCCTGGAGGACGAGTGGAACACGTCGACGAGCTGATCCCCGCCCACGCCCTGCGCTCGCTGGATCTCGCCGACGAGCAGGCGGTGGAGGCGCACCTCGCGGTCTGCGACCGCTGCCGCCGCCAGCTGGCGGAGTTCGAGGCGGTGGCGGCAACCCTCGCCTACGCGGCTCCCCCGGCGGCTCCGCCGCCGGCGCTCCGCGACAGCCTGCTGTCGGCGATCCAGCCGGTCGTCGAGGCCCCCGCCGTGGCGGCGCGCCCGGAACGGGGGTCGTTCTGGTCACGGCTCGCCCTCGTGTCCGCGCCCGCGTTGGCCGCGCTCGTGCTCGCGCTGGGCATCTGGAACCTGTCCCTGCGCAGTGACCTCGACAGCACCAAGGAGCAGCTGGCGGCCGGCTCGGTGGTGCACCTGAGCGGCGTCGGCAACGTGGTCTGGAAGGACGGCCAGGCGACGCTGTACGCCGACATCGGCCCGGCCCCGGCGGGCAAGGTGTACGAGGCCTGGGTGATCAGGGGCGGGACGCCGATCGCCGCCGGCACGTTCGACGGGGGCGGCCGTACCGAGCTCCAGCTCGACCGGGCGGTGGCCGGAGGCGACACGGTGGCGGTCACCGTGGAGCCGGCGCCGGGACGCGATCAGCCGACCGGGAAGCCGATCGCCGCCGGGCGGCTCTAGCGCACCAGGTAGGCCAGCGTCCCGGCGATCACCGTCGCCGAGAGCAGGATCCGGGTGACCCGGGCCGGGTCCGGCAGCTGCAGCGACAGCGAGGGGGCGGAGGCCCTGCGGGCTTGCGCCCGGCGCTGGAGGCGAGACCGCTGCATCGCCGACTCGCGCTGGGCCGACGGTCCCAGCAGCTGGTCGACGCGGTAGGGCCCGTGGGGGTCGGAGTCGTGGCCGTGGTCGATGCATGCGAAGCCGCCGCGCACGTCGGCCACATCGCCCAGACAGCGCGGGCAGGCGTGGGGCGCCGGCTCGTAGGGCTGCCACTCCTCGCGGGCGCTGCGCCGCCGATCCGCGGTGGTGAGCAGCTGGTTGGCACGCCACTGGCCATGTCGCTTGCACGTCCCGCCGTGGGCCTCGCGGAGGCAGACCGGGCACAGATGGCCCCTGGGGCGAACCCTCACGAGGCTTGCAGCTCCGTCTCGGGGACGCGGAGCAGGTCGCGCTCGACGAGCAGCTCCGCGATCTGCACGCCGTTCAGCGCGGCGCCCTTGCGGAGGTTGTCGGCGACCACCCACATCGCCAGCCCGTTGGGCCGGGAGGCGTCGCGGCGGATGCGGCCGACCAGCACGTCGTCGCCACCAGCGGCCTCGCTGGGCATCGGGTAGCGGGCGGACGCCGGATCGTCGACCACGCGGACGCCGGGCATCCGCTGGAGCAGGCCGCGCGCCTCGTCGGGTGACACCTCCCGCTCGGTCTCGACCCACACTGCCTCGGAGTGCGACCTCCATACCGGCACGCGCACGCAGGTAGCGCTGATGCCGATCGCGTCGTCCTCCAGGATCTTGTGCGTCTCGCGTACCAGCTTCGTCTCCTCCAGCGTTTCGTCCCCCTCGAAACCGTCGCAGTGAGGAAGCGCGTTGAATGCGATCTGGTGAGGGTACACGCCCGGTCGGGCGGCGCGCCCCTCCAACACGGCCTGGGACTGCTCCCGCAGCTCCTCGACCGCCCTGCTGCCGGTGCCCGACACGGCCTGGTAGGTGGAGATCGTGAGGTGGCGGATGCGGGCCGCGTCATGCAGCGGCTTCAGCGCCATCACCAGCTGGATGGTCGAGCAGTTGGGGTTGGCGACGATCCCCCGGTGGGCCTGGGCGGAGGCGCCGTTGACCTCGGGGACGACCAGCGGCACGTCGGGGTGCATCCGGAAGGCGCTCGACTTGTCGACCACCACGCAGCCGCGCCTGACCGCCTCCGGCGCGAACCGCTTGGACGTGCCGCCGCCGGCGGAGAAGAGGGCGAGGTCGAAGCCGGCCAGCGAGTCCTCGGTCAGCTCGCGTACCTCGAGCTCTCCGCCCGCGAACGGCACCCGCCTGCCGGCCGAGCGGGCCGAGGCGAACGGCACCACCTCGGAGGCGGGGAAGCCGCGCTGGGCGAGGATCGAGAGCACCTCGGGGCCGACCGCACCCGTGGCGCCGACCACCGCCAGCCGCAGGTCAGACACGGATCTCCCGCCCCTGCGCCTCGGCCAGCTCCTGCTCGAACTCGCTGTGCAGGGCCGACACCGCCTGCTCGACCTTCTCGCGGGCGATCACGCACGACACCTTGATCGGCGACGTGGCGATCATGCGCACGTTGATGCCGTTCTGGGCCAGGATCTGGAACATGCGGGCGGCGATACCGGGATGGCTCTTCATTCCGGCTCCGATCAGGCTCACCTTCCCGGCGGTCGTGTCGGCCCGCCAGTGCAGGCCGAGCTCCGCGCACAGCTCCTCGATGGTGTCGGTCATCAGCGGCAGCTCGTCGGACGGGATCGAGAAGGTGACGTCGGCGTCTCCGTGCGTGACAGCGTTCTGGATGATCGTGTCGACGTTGATGTGCGCCGCCGCCACCGCGTTGAAGATGCTGGCAGCGGTACCCGGCTTGTCGGGCACGTCGGTCAGCGTCACGTAGGCCTCGTCCATCGTGTGCGTGATGCCTGAGATGATCGCGTCTTCCATCGTTTCGTCCTCTCGGATCCAGGTTCCCTCCGCGTCGGAGAAGGTCGAGCGCACGTGGATGGGCACCCCGTGGTTGCGGGCGAACTCCACCGACCGCAGCTGCAGCACCCGGGCGCCGGAGCCGGCCATCTCGAGCATCTCGGTCGGCGACACCGCGGGCAGCTTGTGGGCGCCGGGCACGATCCGCGGATCGGCCGTGAACACACCCGCCACGTCGGTGTAGATCTCACAGTCGCCGCCCAGCGCGGCCGCCAGGGCGACCGCCGACAGGTCGGAGGCCCCGCGTCCCAGCGTGGTCACGTCGTAGGCGGTGGACACGCCCTGAAACCCTGCCACCAGCACGATCTTTCCCTCGGCCAGCGCCTCGGTGATGCGGCGGGGGCGGATGTCGACGATCTTGGCCTTCGTGTGCGCCGTGTCGGTGACGATGCCGGCCTGCGACCCGGTCAGCGAGACGGCCCGGTGCCCGAGATCCTCGATCGCCATCGCGCACAGGGCGGCGGAGATTCGCTCGCCGGTCGACAGCAGCATGTCCATCTCTCGGGGATGCGGGCGGGGCGACACCTGTCCCGCCAGCGCCACCAGGTCGTCCGTGGTCTTGCCCATGGCCGAGACCACGCCCACCACCGGGCGGCCGTCGCGGCGGGCGGCGACCAGCCGTTCGGCGACGCGGCGGATCTTGTCGGCATCGGCCACCGAGGAGCCGCCGAACTTCATCACGAGGACGCGCTGCGCCGGGACAGCCTCGGGAGTTGCCATGCCACAAAGTCTACCGACCGGGTGTGCGGCGGCCGCCGGCTACGCCATCGTGGCGACGATGCCGGCGACGTCGCTGACGGTGGTGCGCGGATTGACGATCGCCATCCGGGTGCAGGTCTCGCCCAGGTGGGTGGTGGGCGTGATGAACGCGTAGCCCTCGGCCAGCAGCCGGGCGCTCCAGGCGTGATAGTCCTCCGCTTGCCAGCCGATTCGGCGGAATATCAGCACCGACAGGTCGGGCTCGACCAGGAGTTCGACGTGCGGCCGGCGGCGGATCTCCTCGGCCCCCGCCCGGGCCACGGCCAGCGTCGACTCGATCGCGTCCCGGTAGGCGTCGGTGCCGTGGGTGGCCAGCGAGAACCAGAACGGCAGCCCCCGCGCCCGGCGGGTCAGGTGGACGGCGTAGTCCGACGGGTTCCACTGCTGCCTGGCCGTGATCGCGTCGAGGTAGCCGGCGTGCTGCGTGTGCGCCTCGCGGGCCCGCTGCGGGTCGCGGTAGATCAGGGCGCAGGAGTCGAACGGCGCGAACAGCCACTTGTGCGGGTCGACGATGAAGCTGTCGGCGTGCTCGATGCCGGCGAACAGCCGGCGCACCGACGGCGCCGCCAGGGCCGCCCCGCCGTACGCGCCGTCGACGTGCATCCAGATCCCCCGGTCGCCGCACACCTCGGCCACACCGGCCAGGTCGTCGACGACGCCGGTGTTGGTCGTGCCCGCTGTTGCCACCACGGCGAACACGCCGTCGGCGTCGGGGCCTTCGAGCGCCGCGCGCAGCCCGGCCCCGGTCATCCGTCCGCGCTCGTCGGTGGCCACCGGTAGCAGGTCGACGTCCATCACCTGCTCGAGCGCGTACCCCACCGAGGAGTGCGTCTCGCCGGTCACCGCCACCTTCCAGCGGCCGGGCGGCTCCCCCTCGCGATCCTTCCTGGCGGCGTGGCGGGCGGCGACCAGGGCCGACAGGTTGCCGACGGTGCCGCCCTGAGCGAAGCAGCCGCCCGCTTCCGCGGGAAACCCGGCCAGGTCGGCGACCCAGCGGAGTGCCTGGTTCTCGGCGTAGACCGCGCCCGAGCTCTCCAGCCAGCTGCCTCCGTACAGCGCCGACGCCGCCACCAGCAGGTCGAACAGCGTCGACACCTCGGTCGGGGCGCCGGGGATGAAGGCCACGTAGCGCGGGTGGTCGACCGACATCGTCGCCGGCGCCAGCACGTCGGTCCACAGGCGCAGTGCGGCATCCCCGCCCAGGCCGGCAGCGGTGATCGTGTCACCCGCTCGCCGGGCCAGCGATTCCGGTGTCTGCGGCCCGTCCAGCGGGACGTCCATGCGCAGCCGGTCGAGGGCAACGCGCATGATGTCGTTGGCGAGCTGCTCGGTCTCGTCGCTGTACCGGTGCATCGAAGGCATGGCGGTGACTCTACTCAGGCGCCACATATCGGCGACTCACATGTCGCGGCGGCCGGCGAACGCGCGGCCCAGCGTCACCTCGTCGGCGTACTCCAGATCGCCGCCGACCGGCAGGCCGCTGGCCAGCCGCGTGACCTTGCTGGTACCGCGCAGGCGGTCGGCGATGTAGACCGCGGTTGCCTCGCCGGTCATCGTGGGGTTGGTCGCCAGCACCACCTCGGTGGCGGCGTTTCGCTTCACCCGTTCGAACAGCTCGGCGACCCGCAGATCCTCGGGGTCGACGCCGTCGATCGGCGACAGCGCGCCGCCCAGCACGTGGTAGACGCCGCGGAACTCGTGCGTGCGCTCCATGGCCACGATGTCGGAGGGATCCTCGACGACGCAGATCACGGTGCGGTCGCGGCGCGCATCCTGGCAGATCTGGCACAGCGGGCCCTCGGCCAGGTTAAAGCACTCCTCGCAGAAGCCGATCTTCTCCTTCACCTCGCGGATCGCGTCGGCCAGCGCCAGCGCCTGCTCGGAGGTCGACTTGAGGATGAAGAACGCCAGCCGCTGGGCCGTCCGCCGGCCGATGCCGGGCAGGCGCGACAACTGGGTGATCAGGTTCTCGACCGCGGGTGAGTACACGCGGGTGCGGAGCCTACAGCCCGGGGATGCCGAGCCCGCCGAGGCCGCCCAGCTGTCCCATCATCTTCTGCTGCTGCAGCTCCTGGGAGGCGGTGATGGCGCCGTTGACCGCAGAGACGAGCAGGTCCTGCAGCATCTCCGGGTCGTCGGGGTCGATGGCGTCCGGCTTGATCAGGATCTCGGACACCTCCAGGGCCCCGGAGATCTTCACGGTCACCGCCCCGCCGCCGGCGCTGTGCTCGACGTAGAGGGTCTTCAGCTCCTCCTGCGCGTTGGCCATCTGCTGCTGCATCTTGCCCAGCTCGGCCATCATCTTGTTGGGATCCATCTTGGTCACCTGGTCTCCTTGACCTCGTGGGCGTCGAACGTCTCTTTGATGCGGGCGAAGAACTCGTCCTCCGACACCGGCTGGGCCGGTTCGGCGGCTGCGGCGGGCGGCGCCTCCGGCGCCTCGCTCTCGTCGAAGACGACCCGCACGCGCACCTCGCCGCCGACGGCCTGTCCCAGCACCGCCGTGATCACCGCCAGGTTCTGGGGCTTCTCGGCGCCGCCCTTGTCGAAGGCCTTGTCGCGGGGGAAGCCGATCACCACCATGTCGTCCTCGCAGGCGAGCGGTCGGGACGATGCGAGCAGCGCCAGCAGCGGCGGCGACTGGCGCCCGACCTCGGGCAGGATGACGTCCTTCCACCGGTCCTCGATCGACGCCAGGGTCGGCCTGCCGGTGCCGTGGGGTGGTACCGCGACCACCACCGGGCCCTCTTCGGGCGCCGC
>DATLLX010000016.1:0-52198 GCA_035537595.1 Gaiellales bacterium
CCTCGATCGCGAAGCCCTGGGTGATGGTCAGCTGGTAGCTCTCGCGAGGGAACTCGGCGAACGCGTAGGCGTGGCTCACGCCCAACCGCTTGGCCAGGATCGCCTCGGCCTCGTACTGGATGTTGTCGCCCGGGTAGACGCGCAGGTAGGTCGGCCCGCCGGCGCGCTGGAACCGCCCGGGGTCATCGGCTGCCACGCCGGGCCCGGTTCTCGTCAGGCCGACGTAGGAGTTGCCGGGTGAGATCAGGGCCAGCGGATCCGAGGCGCTGTTCAGGATCGGCAGCACCACCTCGGCACAGCCCGAGTTGAGGGTGCCGATCACCCCGACGACGCTTTTCGTCCCCGCGTACGCCTTTGCGTTCGCCTCGCACTTGCCGGCGTCATAGGTGGCCGCCTGCTGCGTCGCGTCGTCACATGGCTGGTAGCCCACCCGGAACTTGCCGGCCCGGAACGAGTGCCCGCGAAGCACGTACTCCACCGTCTGCACCATCGGCAGCGTGACCGGGGCGAAGATGCCGGTCACCGGGAAGTCCGAAGCGATTAGCAGATCGGGGCTGCCGGTGCCCCCGTAGACAACCGGCCCGCACGAGCTCGACGGCAGCGTCGCCAGCTTGTGGGTGTCGGAGCCGCCGCCCGCGATCGCGGCGCCGCCGCCGCCGGCCACCGTCACCAGCACCTGGCCGCCGGCGATGGCAACCCGCTGCGGCGCCTGGCCGACGGCCACTCGGCTGACCGCGCCGGAGCCTGGATCGACGCGGATCAGCGCGCCGTCGATGCCGCTGGCGACCCACACCGCACCGGCACCGTAGGCGACGTCGGAGGCGGACAGGCCGACCGGGATGGTATGGCCTGTCATCGGCCGCGTCGAGGGATCGATCCGCCACAGCAGGCCGCTGAACGGCTCCGCGCCCCACACCAGTCCGCCGCCCACCGCCAGCTCGGTGACCCCGGCCGCGGTGGGGATCGAGAACCGCGCGGTCGCGGTCAGGGTCTGCGGGTCGAGCCTGGTCAGCCTGGTGCCCGATCCCACCGTCCAGACCGAGCCCTCGCCATAGGCGACCGCGTCAGGGCGGAGCCGCGGCCCCTGCGTCAGGCGGAGCGACTGGGCATCGATGCGGACGAGCCGGCCGGACGGAGCGGTCGCGAACACCGCGCCGTTGCCGAAGGCCAGCGCCACCACCGAGCCGCCGGTCTCGCCCGTGCCCGGCAGCCGCACCGACCGCTCCGGCCGCAGGGTGTCCGGATCGACCTCGACCAGCGTGGCGGTGTACACCGTCTGCGCCGTGTCGGTCAGGGCCACCCACAGCGCACCGCCCCCGAACACCAGGTCGGCCGGCGTCCCGGCCAGCGACCGCTCGATCACCTCCCCCGTACGGCGGTCGACCCGCGAGATCGTCTGGGCGTCGGCGTTGAGCGCCCATGAGGCGTCGCTGTCTCCGGCGACGCTGGTGGGCGTCGCACCGACCGCATAGCGGGCCACGATCGCCCTCGTCGCCGGGTCGATGGCGCCGATCGAGTCGCCGGGCACCCCGGCCAGGGCCGTCTCCTCACCGCCGCCGCCGCGATTGATCATTGCTGCGGCCAGCAGCGCCGCCAGCAGCAGCAATCCACCGCCGACCATCAGCAGCTGCCGGCTGCGATCCCCCCGGGGCGGCGCCTCCAGCCGCGTGGCCTCCGACCGATCTCCCTCCCGCTCGAGCATCGACGCGTGCAGCCGGCGCAGGCGCTCGCCCGGCTCGATGCCCAGCTCGTCGGCCAGCCTGCGGCGGGCGGCGTCGTAGACTTCGAGCGCCTCGGCCCGGCGGCCGCTGCGGTAGAGGGCCAGGATCAGCTCGGCCAGCACCCGCTCACGCTGCGGATGGGCCCTGGCCAGCGCCCGCAGGCCGGGCAGCGCCTGCACGTGGCGGCCGCCGTCCAGCATCGCCTGGAACCGCTCCTCCATCGCGTCCAGACGGAGATCCTCCAGCCGGGCCGCCTCCTCGCGTGCGAAGTCCTCGTACTGCACGTCCTCGTACGGACGGCCGCGCCAGAGGGCGAGCGCCTCGTCGAGCGTGCGCTCCGCCTCCCGCGCATCACCCGCCGCCAGCTCGGCCCTGCCACTCTCCAGCAGGGCGGTGAAGGTCGTCACGTCGGCCGCCTCGTCGCGCAGCCGGTAGCCGCTGCCGTCGGTTGTGATGGCGTCGGCGCCCAGCAGGCGGCGCAGCTGCGACACCAGCACCTGGACGTTCTTGACCGCCGTCGGCGGCGGCCGCTCGCCCCACAGCCGGTCGATCAGCACATCCACGGGCACCGTGCGACCGGCGTCGATCAGCAGCGCCGCCAGCAGCGCGCGCTGCTTGCCCGCGGTCAGCCCCGCCGGCCTCCCCTCCACCAGCGCCTCGATCGGTCCCAGCACGAGGAGCTCACGCACCGGGCAACGCTACCACACGCCGGAATAGCTTGATTTGCAGCACTTTTACCGGGACATACCGGGTCTTGAGCGACCCTTTGCCGGGACGTCCGATGGTACTCCCAACACCGGCCACCGGGGCCGGGGAGACCGGAGGGATCTCATGACTCGCATCTTCAACACCCTGCACCGCGCGGCGCTGCTGGCCGCGGCGATGATCTGTGTCGCGGCGACGTCGGCCGTCGCGGCGACCACGCCCCCCGACCGTGCCGACGGCCTGAACGGCGCCCATCCGGCCCTGCATGCGTCCACGGTCGGCGTGCCCGACCGGACTGACCGGATCGGCACGGCGACGGCGACCGTGGTTCCCGCCGTCGGCGCGCCCGACCGCGCCGACGGCCTGGGCAGCGCCCGCTTCCCGACCGCGACAGCCCCCACCGTGATCATCCGCACGCCGGCGCCCGACCCCGGGTTCGACTGGCTGGACGCCGGCATCGGCGCCATGGCCACCCTCGGCGTGGCCGCCCTGGCCGCCGCCGGAGTGGGCGTCCGCTCGCGCCGCCAGGTGGCGCTGCCCTCGTGAGGCCACGCGGGCCGGGCGCTCTCCGCGCCCGGCCCACAGGTCTATTCCTGCTGGGCCGCGATCGCCAGCGCCTCGGACGTGCTGAGGCCGGTGCGCCGCTCACCGGTGGCGGGATCGTAGAAGTCGTAGCGGGGATCGCCGGCCTGGTCGAGCTCGACCAGGCTCAGCCGCGCGTCGGCCGCGATCGCCTCCTCGACCTCTCGCGCGTCCTGCGGATCGGTTGCCACGGAGACGGAATAGCCCGAACCGGCCGCGACCGAAACCCCGACCCGATCAGCCGCGCAGCGCCGCCGCCGTCTCGCGGGCGGCGCTGTCGCCCTCGTCGGCGCCCAGCATCCGCGCCAGCTCGTCGACCACCTCGTCGTCGCGCAGCCGCAGAACGCCGGTCACTGTCGGCTCGCCGTCCGACTTCTCGACCCGGAAGTGGGTCTCGGCGAGGCCGGCGATCTGGGGCAGGTGGGTGATGCAGATCAGCTGGGCCGTGCCGGCCAGCCGCCGCATCTTCTCTCCCACCGCCCTGGCCGTGCGGCCGCCAACGCCGGCGTCGACCTCGTCCAGCAGCAGCGTCTCCGGGCCACCCCCGCTGCGGGCCGCGACCCGGATCGCCAGCGCGATCCGCGAGAGCTCGCCGCCCGACGCCACCTGGGCCAGAGGCTGGGCCGGCAGCCCGCTGTTGGCCGCCAACCGAAGCGTGACGGCGTCTGCGCCTCTCGCGCCCAGATCGGCTTCCTCGAAGCCGACGTCCAGCCGGGCGCCCGACATGCCCAGGTCGTCGAGCTCGGCCTCGACGGCGCGGGCGAACGGCTCGGCCGCGGCCCGCCGGGCGGCCGAGAGCTCTGCGGCGCGCTCCTTCGCGGCGGCCCCGGCGGCGGCCACCGCCTGCTCGAGCGCCGCCGTCCGCTCACCCTCGCGATCGAGCCGCTCGAGCGCCTCGCGGGAGTCGCCGGCCTCATCGACGAGCTGCTCCACGGGCGCACCGAACCGCCGCTCCAGCTCCGTGAACAGCTGCAGCCGCCCCTCCAGCTCCTCCAGCCGCCCGGGATCGGCATCCAGCGCGTCGAGCCGGGCGCCGATGTCGATGGCCGCCTCCTGCAGGCGGACGGCAGCGTCCCGCAACTCACCGGCCAGCGACTCGAGACTGGGGTCGAACCGTTCGACGTCGGCAACCGCCTCCGCGGCCCGCCCGGTCAACGTCAGCGCGCCCTCCCCGTCGCCGGGGTTGACGAACGCCGCCGCACCCGCCAGCGCCGCGACCAGGTCGTCCAGGTGTCGCAGCCGCTCGCGGTCGGCGACCAGCCGCTCCCGCTCGCCGGGTTCGACAGCGGCCTGCTCGACCCGGGCCGCCAGCTCCTCGAGCTCACCCCGCCGGCGAGCCAGCTCGCGGGCGTCGACGCGGGCCGCTTCCAGCTCCGACCGGGCGTCCCGAAGGGCGCTCCAGGCGGCCGCCATGGCGGTGGCCGGCGCCTCGAGGCCGCCGTACGCGTCGAGCAGGCCCAGCTGGTAGGACGGCCTGGCCAGCTTCCGGGCCTCGTGCTGCGACGACACCTCGAGCAGGCGGTCGCCGATCGCCTCCAGGTCGGCCCGGGCGCAGCTCCGGCCCCACACCAGCGCCCTGCTGCGACCGCCGGCGGTCAGCCTGCGGGCGACGATCAGCGTGTCCTCTCCGTCCGGCCGCAGACCGGCCACGGCCTCCAGCCCCGGGTCGTCCCAGAAGTCCGGCGGAACCCCGAACTCGGCCTCGACGTATGCCTCCGCGCCGTGCGGGCCGACCAGGCCGGGGCCGGGAGCGCCGCCCGCCACCAGCCCGATCGCCTGCGCCAGCATCGTCTTGCCCGCGCCGGTCTCGCCGGTCAGCACGTTCAGGCCCGGCCCGGGCTCGAGCTCCGCGTGCTCGATCAGGGCAAGGTTCTCGATCTGCAGGCGAAGCAGCACGGCTCAGTGCGAGAAGGTGTCGCGGTAGCGGGAGAAGAACGACGTGCCCGGGAGTCTGGCGAGCCGCGCAGAGCGATCCGACATCCGCACCGTGACGGCGCCGCCGGGGTCGATCGTGCCCTGCCCGTGGCCGTCGACGATCACCTGCAGCGGGACGTCGACGGTCGCGTTGCGGAGCTCGACCACATGCGACCGGCCGAGCACCATCGACCGGGCATGCAGCGAGTGGGGCGACACGAAGGACACCACGAAGGCGTCGGTGCCCCAGGCCAGCACCGGCCCGCCGGCGGACAGGTTGTAGGCGGTCGACCCGGTGGGCGTCGCCAGGATGGCGCCGTCGCAGCCCAGCTCGCCCATCGACACGCCCTCCACCGACCACTCCAGAATCACCATCCGGCCGAGGATCCCGCTGCTCAGCACCACGTCGTTGATGCCGTTGACGAGACCGCCTTCGCAGTCGGCCTCGATCGTCGGCAGCTCCCGCATCTCGTATCCGCCGGCGAACGCCTGCTCGAGGCCGGCCTCCAGCTCTGTGGCGGCGATGCTGGTCAGGAAGCCGACCCGGCCGAAGTTGACGCCCAGCGACGCCACCGGCGTGCCCAGGAACCGTTGCAGCGCCCGCAGCATGGTGCCGTCGCCCCCCAGCACCACCGCCAGCTCGGCGTCGGCGTCGTCCACCAGGCTCACCCCGCACCGCTCGGCAACCGACCGCAGCCGCCCCAGGGCGTCGCCGATCCGGTCGGCCTTGCCGTGGGTGACCACGGCCACGCGGGAGACCGCCTTGCTAGGCGTCACCGACGGCGTCTCGGATTGCTTCAGCGACATCGATCACCCGCTTCCCTGTCGACAGGTGCTCGCCGGACGCGAGCGCCATCAGGTACTCGCGGTTCCCGGCGGGCCCCGGTAGCGAAGAATCGCACACCCCGAGGACGGCGAGCCCCTGCGATGTCGCGAAATCGGCCACACCCTGCAACGCCGCCCGGCGCACCTCGGGATCCCGCACGACACCCTTGCGCACGTGCTCCCGGCCGGCCTCGAACTGCGGTTTCACGAGCACCACCGCCCTCCACGGCTCCTGCGCCGCCGCCAGCGCCGCCGGCAGCGCTGTGCGAAGCGAGATGAACGACACGTCAGCCGTGACGAAGCTGGGCCGGAACGGCAGCATGTCCGCGGTCAGGCTGCGCACATTCTGGCGCTCCATGACCACCACCCGCGGATCGGACCGCAGCCGCTCGTGCAGCTGCCCCCGCCCCACGTCGAGCGCGACCACCGACTCCGCGCCGTGCTGCAGCAGGCAGTCCGTGAACCCGCCCGTCGACGCCCCCACGTCCAGGCACCGCTCACCCGTGACGTCGATCGCCAGCTCGCGCAGCGCCGTCTCGAGCTTCTCCCCACCACGGCTGACGTACCGTGGCGGTTGGGTCAGCGAGACGTCCGCGCCCTCCCCCACCGGCGCCCCCGCCTTGTCGACCACGACGCCGTCGACCATGGCCCGCCCGGCCATGATCAGCGCCTGCGCCTGGCTGCGGCTCCCGGCCAGCCCGCGCTCGACGAGCACCACGTCGAGTCGCTCCTTCACCCGCCGCAGGCTACCCGCCGGCACGGGCACCTGGGCGGCCCTGGTGAACACGGGTGTCAGACACCTTTTTCCACCCCGCGCGGGTGAGGCGGGCGTCGTCACGCCGGGAGGCACAAAGAGGCCGATCGCCGTGACAGGCGATTCGGGCCTCCTTGCAGGGCAAACGCCGGTCAGCCAAGTGGCATTCACTCGCACCGCCAAGTGGCCAACCCCTCCGCCGCCTCTCGCCCGTGACACCTCGACCCCGGGCGGAGCCGGGTGGACAAGAGTGTCAGACACCTGTGTTCACCGCCCGGTGTGGCGTCAGGCGGTGCGGAGGGCGATCAGGTCGGTGAGGTCGCGGAGCTCGGTGGTGTCGCCGGGGAGATCCTCGAGCAGGGCGAGGGCGCGGTGATGCGACTCGCGGGCGAGGGCGCGGGCGCGGTCGATGCCGAGCGTGTTGACGTAGCTGGGCTCGTCGTGGCTGCCGTCGTCAAGGATGTCGTCGACGATCTGGAACAGGAGGCCGAGCTCGGAGGCGTAGGCGCGGTGGGGGCCAAGCTGGTCGCGGTCGATGCCGCCCACCAGGGCGCCGGTGGTCACGGAGGCGCCGATCAGCGAGCCGGTCTTCAGGCGGTGCAGCTCGGCCAGCTGGTCGTGGGTGGGCGGGGTGCTGGCGGTGACGTCGAGGTACTGGCCGTCGATCATGCCCTCGACGCCTGCGGCCAGCTCGGCGATCACCGCCAGGCGGACGTCGGCGGGGACGTCGAGATGCTCGGCGACGTGCCGGTAGGCGGCGGACAGCAGGGCGTCGCCGACCAGCACGGCCACCGCCTCCCCGTAGCGGACGTGGCTGGTCGGCTGGCCGCGGCGCTCGCTGTCGTCGTCCAGGGCGGGCAGGTCGTCGTGCACGAGGGAGAACGCATGGATCATCTCGACCGCGGCGGCGGCCGGCAGGGCCAGCCGGGGGTCGGCGCCGGCGCCGGCCGCAGCGGCCAGGCAGAGCCGTGGCCGCACGCGCTTGCCGCCGGACAGCAGCGAGTAGCGGACGGCCTCGCCGAGCCGGTCGTTGCCGGAGGCGACGATGCCGGCCAGGTAGTCGTCGATCAGTGCCCCTGCTCCCCGAGCGCGTCCGCCCGCCGCTCGATCTCGGTCATCGCGTCCTGCGCCAGAGCGGTGATCCGCTCGAGGATCTCGGTCGCACCCTCGGCGTCGAGCTTCTCATGTTCCAGCCGCAGGCGCAGCGCCTCGATCTCCGCCGCCAGCTGCTCGAGCACCTCGTCACTCACCGCCCCACCCCCTCTGTCCGCGCAATCTTGCCGAGTATCCCATTCACCAGCACCGCGGCCTCCGGCGAGGCGTAGCGCTTGGCCAGCGACACGGCCTCGTCGATCGCGACCGCCGCCGGCACCTCGCCGCGGAGCATCTCATGGACGCCCAGGCGGAGGATGTTCCGCTCCAGCACCGCCATCCGCTCCGTGCTCCAGCCCTCGGCCGCGGCGTCGATCGCCTGGTCGAGCTGCTCGCGG
This sequence comes from Gaiellales bacterium, assembly GCA_035537595.1. GTDB lineage: Bacteria > Actinomycetota > Thermoleophilia > Gaiellales > JAICJC01 > DATLLX01. Next base: position 7,992 of record DATLLX010000016.1, read on the forward strand.
TTCTCCCAGGCACCCTCGGCCTCGCCACGGGTGAAGGCCGTCACCTGCTCGCCGTTGTCTCGCTGGTAGGCGTCGTAGAGCTCCTCGAACCGGCCGCCGAGCAGGTCGCGCTGGTAGAGGATGAAGGCCGCGGCGCGGCGCTCGCTTCGCCGGCTCACGCGTCCAGCCCCGTCACGGTGACGTCGACCGCCCCCACCCGCAGCCCGGTCATCGAGCCGACGTCGGCGGCCACCTGCTCGCGCACCCGGCGGGCGATGTCGGGAAGCACCGAGCCGTAGGCCACGGCCACGTCCAGGTCGAGCAGCAGCGCACCGTGCTCCAGCCGCCACTCCACGGCATCGCCGCGGCCCGGCAGCACGCGGGCGATCCGGCCCGGGCGATCGAGGCGGGCGCCCTCGATCGACGACACCGCGCCCCGCACCATCGACACCACGGCCTCGTCGGACACCAGCGCGCCGGGCAGCCGCAGGCTCATGCCGGCACCGGCTGGGAGGCCAGCGAAGGCAGCCGCTCACGGGCATGGTCGAGATACGCCGTGGTCGTCCTGCCGGCCTGGAAGTCGGGCTCCTCGAGGATCTCCAGGAACAGCTCGCGGGTGGTGGCCACGCCCTCGATCTCGAGCTCGGACAGCGCTCGCCGGCTGCGGGCCAGGGCCTGCCGGCGATCCTCGCCGTGGACGATCAGCTTGGCCAGCATCGAGTCGTAGAACGGCGGCACCCGGTAGCCCTCGTAGGCATGGGTGTCGAAGCGCACGCCCGGCCCCAGCGGCGGCCGCAGCCGGGTGACCGTCCCGGCAGCCGGCAGGAAGCCGCGGCGCGGGTCCTCGCAGTTGAGCCGGAACTCGATCGCGTGACCGCGAAGCGGCGCCAGGCCGACGGCGGGAAGCGCCGCCCCGCCGGCTATCAGCAGCTGCTGGCAGGCGATGTCGACGCCGGTCAGCAGCTCCGAGACCGGATGCTCGACCTGGAGCCGGGTGTTCATCTCGATGAACGAGAACCCGCCGTCGGCGTCGACCAGAAACTCCACGGTGCCCGCGTTCACGTAGCCGCAGGCATGGCACGCCCGGGTCGCGGCCCCGGCCATCGCCTCCCTGGTGGCCGCGTCCAGCGCGGGCGACGGCCCCTCCTCGATCAGCTTCTGGTGGCGGCGCTGGATCGAGCAGTCGCGCTCTCCCAGCACGAGCACCGCGCCGGCGGCGTCGGCGAGCACCTGCATCTCGACATGGCGCGGCTCGATGATCGCCTTCTCCAGGTACATGCCGCCGTCGCCGAAGGCCGACAGGGCCTCGGCGGACGCCGTCCGGTAGGCCTCCTCGAGCTCGCCCGGGTCGGTGACCAGCCGCATCCCACGGCCGCCCCCGCCGGCGGCGGCCTTCAGCAGCACCGGGTATCCGACCTCGTCCGCCAGCGAGCGGGCGGCGGCCGCGCCGTCCAGCCGGTCGGTGCTGCCGGGTACCAGCGGCACGCCGGCGTCGCGCATCGTCCGCTTGGCCATGCTCTTGTCGCCCATCAGCTCGATCGCCTCCGGGCCGGGACCGACGAACACTAGGTCGTTGTCCTGGCAGGCGCGCACGAAGGCGGCGTTCTCGGCAAGGAAGCCCCATCCCGGGTGCACGGCGTCGCATCCGGTCGTCTCGGCGGCGCCGATCAGGTTGCGGACGTTCAGGTAGCTGTCCGCCGCCAGGTGCGGCCCGACGCACACCGCGCGGTCCGCCAGCTGCACCCACAGGCCGTCCCTGTCGGCAGTCGAGTAGACGGCCACGGCCTCGATGCCCAGGTCGTGGCAGGCCCGGACGAGGCGCACTGCGGCCTCCCCCCGGTTTGCGATCAGGACGCGCTCGAGCATCGGCCCGGCGTCAGGCCGGTTCCAGCTCGAAGAGCGGCTGGCCGAACTCGACCGGCTCGCCGTTCTTCACCAGCACCGCCCGGATCACCCCGCCCTGCTCCGCCTTGAGCTCGTTGAACAGTTTCATCGCCTCGAGGATGCACAGCGTCTGGCCGCTCTCCACCCGGTCGCCCTCGTTGACGAACGGCTCGGCGTTGGGCGTCGGCGAGCGGTAGAACGTGCCCACCATCGGCGACTCCACCTTGACCAGGGTGGAGACCGTGGCGGCCGGCCCGTGCTCTCCGCCGCCATCCACACCTGCCGGCGCCGCCGCCGCCGCGGGAGCCAGCGGCCGGTCGTCCTGCTTGCGGACGGTGATCTTGACTCCCTGATCCTCGATCGTCACCTCACCGACGTCCGAGGTCTCGACCAGGTCGATCAGCTCGCGGATCCGGGCCGCCTCCGACCGGTCGAGATGGTCTCCCACCAGATCCTCACGGTCACCGCGGCTTCGCAGCGTGGCCAGGAGCCGGTTGGCGTCGTCGCCGAACAGGGCGACCAGCAGCAGGTCCTCCTCGCTGGAGGCGTTGCTCTCGGCGCGCAGCTCGTCGATGTCGGGCTGCTCGTGCGGCGGCGGCACCGTGGTGGCGTGCTTGGCCGGCTCGTCGGCGATCGGCTGCGGCGGGGTGCCGTAGGCCCCGGACAGGTACAGCGACATGTCCTCCGATACCTCGGCCCAGCGCCGGGCCGACAGCACGTGGCGGACCGCCTGGCCGGCGAGCACCCCGCCCACCGGCTGGGCCAGCGGCGGCATGCCGCAGTCCATCCGCACCCGCTTGAACTCCTCCAGCACCTCGTCGAGCCGATCGGGTGCGCCCAGCACGCGGAGCCGGGCGTCGAGATCGGCGACCAGCCCCACCGGCACCCGGTTGAGCGCGGTGCGAAGCGTGATCCGGGGCGGGATCGGCAATGCCGGCATCTGCGAGGTGACGTGCTCGTCGATGAAGCGCGAGGCCTCCCACACCCGGTCCTGGTCGACGCCGTGCTCGAGGCCGAGGCCGGACAGCGCGTCGCACAGCACCTCGGCCGACACTCGGTGCAGCGACCAGGCCACCGGGTAGGCGGCGGCGGCGATCGGCTCGGCGCCGTGCCGGGCCGACTCGATGGCCATCGCCAGAGCGTTGCCGCCCGTGCCCTGGCAGTAGAGGCCGACCGGGATCCCGGCCGCCTCCCGCAGCTCCCCGATCACGCGGTCGCAGGTGCCCGGGTCGAGCGCGCCCGCGGGATCGTTCAGGATCAGGTGGTCGGCGCCCATGTCCGCCAGCCGGCGGGCCTTCTCGACCACCCGCGGCAGGTTCGGCATGTAGCCCGAGAAGGCCAGCCCGGCATACAGCCGGCAGCCGGCCTCGCGCACCGCCGCCGCCGCCGAGGCGATGTTCTCGACGTCGTTCAGCGGGTCGTGCAGGCGGAAGATGTCGATGCCGCTCTCTGCGGCCACCAGGATGAAGCGCCGGACCAGGTCGTCCGACAGCGGCTGCGCGCCGACCAGGAACCGGCCGCGCACGGCCATCTGCAGCGGCGTTCGCGAGCACCGCGACTTCAGCGCGCGCACCCGTTCCCACGGGCTCTCAACGCCTCGCTGGACGGCAGCCTCGAAGCAGCCGCCACCGGTCACCTCGAGCGACGCGAAGCCGGCGGTGTCCAGGATCTCGGCCACCTCCAGCAGCCGGGAGGTCGAGATCGTCGTGACCAGGGGCTGCTGTGAGAGCAGGCGGATCGTCGTGTCGACGATGCGGGTCACGCGCGTGAGATGTAGCGGGCCTCGCGGGTGTCGACCCGGACGGTGTCGCCGACGTTGACGAACAGGGGCACCTGCACCACCGCGCCGGTCTCCAGCGTCGCCGGCTTGGTCACGTTCGAGACCGTGTCGCCCTTCACTCCCGGCTCGGTGTCGCTGACAGCGAGGTCGACCGAGGCCGGCAGCTGCAGAGCCGAGGGCCGGCCGTCGACCAGCAGCAGCTGCACGGTGTCGTTCTCGCGCATGAACCGCAGGTCCTCCGCCAGGGTATCGGCGGGCAGCGCGATCTGGTCGAACGACTCGGCATCCATCAGGTGGACGTCGCTGCCGTCGTTGTAGAGGTAGGTGACGTTCTTCACCTCGGTGCGGATACGCGGCATCTTCTCGCCGGCCCGGAATGTCTTGTCGACCACCCCGCCGCTCTCAAGCGCCTTCAGCTTCGTGCGTACGAACGCGCCCCCCTTGCCGGGCTTCACGTGCTGGAACTCGACGATCCGGTACACCTTGCCGTCGACCTGCACGTGCATGCCGTTCTTGAACTCGTTCGTGGAAACCGTCTCTGCCATCTGCTCGCTTCGCCCGTCCTAGCCGGTGGTGATGAGGTCTTTAGGGTAGCCCGTGAGACGTTCGGCGCCGTCAGCCGTGACGACGACCAGATCCTCGATCCGCACGCCGCCGACGCCGGGCAGGTAGATGCCGGGCTCCACTGTGACGACCATGCCCGGCTCGAGAGTTGCGTCGCTGGTGCGGTTGAGGCGCGGCGCCTCGTGGATGTCGAGGCCGACACCGTGCCCGGTGCCGTGCTGGAAGTGCTCGCCGTGCCCGGCCTCCTCGATCAGGTCGCGGACGATCGCGTCGACCTGCTGGCCGGTGGCGCCGGGGCGGACGGCGTCGAGGCCGGCCTGCTGTGCGGCCTGCACGATCCGGTAGGCCTCGGCCAGCGCGTCGGGGATGTCGCCGGTGGCGAAAGTGCGGGTGCAATCCGAGCAGTAGCCGTCGACCATGCCGCCGAGGTCGATCGTGACCAGGGTGTCGCGGGGGATCGCAACGTCCTCGGGCTCGGCGTGCGGCAGCGCGCCCCGCTCGCCGGAGGCGACGATGGCGGAGAACGAGGGGCCGTCGGCACCCACGTCGTGCAGCAGCTCGATGATCTGCCAGGCCACGTCGCGTTCGGTGCGGCCACCCAGCCCGCGGCCCGCCAGCCCCGCGTAGACCGGCTCCAGCAATGCGGCCGCCCGGCGGATGACGGCCAGCTCGTCGTCGTCCTTGACCACCCGCAGCCGCTCGACCGCCCCGCTCATCGAGGTCAGCCCGGGGCCGTCCAGCTCTCGGGCCAGCGCCTGGTGGCGGTCGTGCGACAGGTGGTCGCCCTCGAAGCCGGCCGTGGCGCCGGTGGCAAGCATCGAGCCCAGCTGCTCGGCGGCCGGCGCCAGGATCTCCTGGTTGACCTGCTTCACCTCGATGAACTCGGCCAGCGGCCGCACCCGCTCGAGGTAGCGGAAGTCGGTCAGGAACACGGCGTCGCCGGGGCGCACGATCACCATCGCGTTCGACCCCGAGAACCCGGTCAGGTACCGGATGTTGGTCGGGTTCGACACCAGCATCGCGCCGACGCCCCGCCGCTCGATCTCGTCTCCCAGCCGCCGCAGCCGCTCCGCATGGCTCATCCCGCGCGCTCCTTCAGATATTCGAGGGCCTGGCGGTAGCCGTCGGCGCCCTGCCCGCTGATGCGATGGGTGACGACGTCGGACACCACCGATGACCGGCGCCACTCCTCCCGCTGCTCGATCGCCGACAGGTGCACCTCCACGACCGGGCCGGAGAAGATCTCCAGCGCGTCGCGGACGGCGTAGCTGTAGTGCGTCCAGGCGCCCGGATTGACCACCAGACCGTCGGCGGAGTCACAGGCGTCGTGGATCAGCTCCACGTACGCGCCCTCGTGGTTGGTCGAGAAGCAGCGTGCGTTCAGGGTCAGGTCGCTGGCCCAGCTGTAGATCTGGGTCTCGAGCTGGGACAGCGTCAGGCTGCCGTACTGCTCGGGATCGCGACGGCCGAGCATGTTCAGGTTGACGCCGTTCAGCACCGAGATCTGCATGAGGCGTGAGCGTAGTGGATGCGGCCGGTGCAGATCGATACACGCCTGTCACGGATCGTGACAGACAGGTGGCGGCCTGCGCCCGCAGGATGGCGTCTCAACCCTGGAGGAGGAATCCATGAGACGAATGCTGTACGCGGCGCTGGTCGCCGCCTGCGCTCTGGCCGGATGCGGCATGCCGGCGGCCGCCCCGGCGGCGGCCGCCACCACCACCAGCTACCGGGTGTGGTTCCAGCGCTCCGGCGACCTGTGGCTGAGCTCGCGGTCGCAGGCATACACCACCGCACCCGCCTCGGCATCGATCCGGGCGATGCTGGCCAGGCCGGGAGCCGCAGAGGCCGCCGCCGGCGTCTCGAGCGCCGTCCCTGCCGGCACCGGGCTTCGCGGCATCTCGATTCGCAGCGAGGTGGCCACGGTCGATCTGACCGCCGCCTTCGCACAGCGCGGCACCTGGCGGTCGATCCGGATGCGGATGGCACAGGTCACGTTCACGGCCACCCAGTTCACCGGCATCCGCTCGGTGCGGCTCAAGGTCGGCGGCCGCTACGTGAGCAGGATCGGGGAGGTGCCGGTGCCCTCGCCGATGACACGTGGCGACTTCGCCGGGCTGCTGCCGGCGATCACCCTCGGGTCGCCGGCGATCGGCGATCACCTTCCGGGACTGGCAAGGGTCAACGGCAACGCCGACGTGCCCGGCGGCCACCTGTCGGCACGGGTTGTCAACGGACGCGGCGTCGTGATCGCCAGCTGGAGGGGCAGGGCGACGTGCAGCGGCGGCTGCCGGGGCGGCTTCTGGGCGGCGCTGCCGTTCACGGTCGGCCGGTCACAGGTGGGCGCCGTGATCGTGCAGAGCGCCGACACCGACGGCGATGGCCTGCCCCAGCACCAGGTGCGGGTTCCGGTCGTGCTCGACCCCTGACGGCACCGGCGGGCCGCGGGGGCGGGCTGCTCCGTTCCCGCGGCCCAGCGGCGGCCGTCTGTACTGTCTGGAAGGTGAACGTGCGCATCCTGCTGGTGGAGGACGATCGCTCGATCCGCGAGGTGGTGGAGCTCGGCCTCCAGCGGGCGGGCTTCGCCGTCACCCCGGTCGGCGACGGCCGAGAGGCGCTCGACCGCTTCCGCGCCGGCGGCCACGCGGCCATCGTGCTGGACGTCATGCTGCCGTCCCTCGACGGCCTGGAGGTCTGCCGCGAGATCCGCCGCACCAGCCAGGTCCCGATCATCATGCTGACCGCCAGGGCGGAGACGCCCGACATCGTGGCCGGCCTCGAGCTGGGGGCCGACGATTACGTCACCAAGCCGTTCGAGGTGCCTGAGCTGGTGGCGCGGCTGCGCTCGGTGCTGCGGCGGACGGCCGGCGCCGGCGCCCAGGGGCCGCTGCGCGCGGGCGACCTGGAGATCGACGAGGAGGGGTTCGAGGCGCGCCGGGCCGGCCGGCGACTGGCGCTGACCGCAACCGAGTTCCGGCTGCTGGCCGAGCTGGCCCGCCGCCCCGGCCGTGTGTTCTCGCGCGACCTGCTGCTGGAGAACGTCTGGGGCTACGGGTACCTGGGCGACTCCCGGCTGGTCGACGTTGCCGTCCAGCGGCTGCGGGCCAAGGTCGAGGCCGACCCCGCCCACCCCTCGCTGATCGTCACGGTGAGGGGAGTCGGCTACCGGCTGCAGGAGCCGTCGTGAACGCCACGCGGCCGTCGCCGGGCAGGATGCGGCGGCGGCTGGCGATCGCCTTCGCCCTGGTCGGTGCGGTGTCGTCGGGGCTGCTGGCAGCCGGCTCCTACGCCGTCGTTCGGGAGGCGCGGATGAACGATGCGGTCGACCGCGCGGTCGTCCAGGCCGATGCCAACCTGAAGGTGGCTCGGGCCACCCTGCGCGGCGACACGGCGTCGATGAACCGGCTGCTCGACCGGCTGCAGACGCGGCCAGGGTTCCAGACCGTGCCCGTGGTCGGCGGCCGCCAGCCGGCCGACACGCTGCCGGTGCCGGGCGACCTTCGCGACCTGGTCGGCGAGGGAAACCTGGCCTACCGGTGGACGACCGCGGACGGCACCCGGTACCTGGTGGTGGGCGCCCCCGCGCCGCGGTCCCAGCTGTACTTCTTCTTCGACGAGCAGCAGCTGCAGGACGACCTCGACCAGCTGCTCCTGATCCTGCTCGCGGCATGGCTGGTGCTGGCCCTCGCGAGCGGGCTGGTCGGCGTCGTCCTGGCCCGCCGCATCCTCGCCCCGGTGGCCGAGGCCAGCGCTGCCGCCCGCGCATTGGCGGAGGGCCTGCTCGACACCCGGCTGCCCGGCCGCGGCGCCGACGAGTTCGGCGAGTGGGCATCGTCGTTCAACCAGATGGCGGATGCCCTGGAGGGCAAGATCGAGGCCCTCTCGATGGCCCGGGAACGCGAGCGCCGGTTCACCGCCGACGTCGCCCACGAACTGCGCACACCACTCACCGCGCTGGTCAACGAGGCGGCCATCCTCCGCGAGCACCTGGAGCAGATGCCGGCCGACGCCCAGCGGGCATCGCGGCTGCTGACCTCTGACGTCGCCCGGTTGTCGCGGCTGGTCGAGGACCTGCTCGAGATCTCCCGCCTGGACGCCGGAGCCGAGCCGTCCTCGATCGAACCGGTCGACCTGCGGCGGCTGGTCGAGGCGATCGTGGAGGCGAACGGCTGGGCGGGCGCCGTGGCCGTCGATATCGACGTCCCGCCGATCGCCTCCGACCGCCGCCGGCTGGAACGGGTGCTGGGAAACCTGATCGGAAACGCGATCACCCACGGCGGCGGGGCGGCACAGGTGGAGGCCGGCACGGCCGACGGCGGCGTGCGGCTGACCGTCTCCGACCAGGGGCCGGGCATCCCTGCCGAGCGGCTGGAGTCCGTCTTCCAGCGCTTCTCGAAGGGGGACGCCGCCCGCGGCGGCGGCAGCGGCCTGGGGCTGGCCATCGCCCGCGAGCACGCGCGGGCGATGGGCGGGGACGTGGTCGCCACCCCCGCGCCCGGCGGCGGGGCCCGCTTCACGCTCGTGCTGCCTGTTTCAGAACCGTTACCCGCCGGTGATGGCGCTGTTGCATCGCCGGCGGACGATGGGACGGCAATCATCATCGAGGAGGGGAAGCCATGAGATCGCCGTTCGTGATCGCCACCATCGCACTGCTGGCCGCCGGGTGCGGCCAGGGCAGTGCCCAGGTCGTCTCCAGCGTCTCGCCCGGCGGGGGGCCCGTGTCCAGCGGGCCGCCGGCCACCCAGCCTCCCCCCGACTCCGGTGGCGGCTCCAGCACCCCGCCGCCGGCGCCGGCCGAGACCACGACCGTCCAGACCTGGTTCATCCGCGGCGAGACGCTGTGGTACGCCACCACGCGCGTCGACCGCCAGCCGGGGATCGGCTCCGCGGCCGTGCGCGCCCTGCTGGCCGGCCCCTCCGCCGAGCTTCGGGCGGCCGGCGTCGGCTCCGTCGTCCCCGCCGGCACGCAGCTGCTCGGCCTCGATATCGGCGACGGGATCGCCACCGTCGACCTCAGCTCGGAGTACGCGTCGGGCGGCGGCTCGCTGTCCGAGCAGATGCGCCTGGCCCAGCTCGTGTACACGCTGACCCAGTTCCCGACGGTCAAAGGGGTGCGCCTGAAGCTCGACGGCAAGGACACCACCGTGTTCTCGGGGGAGGGCATCGTGCTGCCCGACCCGATGCGCCGGTCGAGCTTCGCCGACCTGCTGCCGCCGATCCTGGTCGAGAGCCCGGGCATCGGCGAGACGGTGTCCGGGCCGCTGGTGGTCAAGGGCACGGCCAACGTGTTCGAGGCCAACGTCGGCATCGAGGTGCGCACGGAGTCGGGCAAGGTGCTGGCCCGGACATTCACCACCGCGACCTGCGGCACCGGCTGCCGCGGCCGCTATCAGAAGACGATCGACATCACCGTCAGCCGGCGAACGCAGGTGACGCTGATCGTCCATGACGACGACGCTGCGGGGACGGGCACCCCGCCGCACCAGGTCGTGATCCCGTTGACCCTGATGCCGGCAGGATCCTGATCAGCCCAGCGCGCGCCCGACGGCCTCGTCGATCAGGCCGTCGGGCACGTCGACGCCGTGTACCGGCTTGCCGACCCGCTCGAGCAGCGCGAACCTGATACGCCCCGCCCTGGCCTTCTTGTCCCTGGCCAGGGCGACCCGCACGTCCTCCGCCGCGAGGCCCGTCGCCACCGTCGGCAGGCCGTGGCGGACGAGCAGCTCCCGCACCTCCTCCTCGACGGCCGGGTCGAGTCCGGCAAGCCGCGAGGACAGCCACAGCGCCGGCAACAACCCGATGGCGACCGCCTCACCGTGCGCGATCCGTGAGTACCCGGCGGCCGCCTCGATGGCGTGGCCGATCGAATGCCCCAGGTTGAGCACGGCCCGCAGCCCGCGCTCTTCGGGATCGACGCTGACCACGTGCGCCTTGTACGCGGCGCAGCGGCGGATCAGCTCCAGCCGCGCGTCCGCGGTGCCGCGGCCGGGCTCCCACCCCCGCACCATGTCCCACAGCCGGCCGCCGGCCAGCAGGCCGGTCTTGATCACCTCGGCGAAGCCGCACGACCATTCGCGCAGCGGCAGCGTCTCGAGCACGGCCGGGTCGTTCACCACCCACTCGGCCTGGTGGAACGCCCCGACGATATTCTTGGCGGCCGGCAGGTCGATCGCGGTCTTGCCGCCGATCGCGGCGTCGACCATGCCCAGCAGCGAGGTGGGAACGGCGATCCAGGGCACGCCGCGCTGGTAGGTGGCCGCGATGAAGCCGGCGGCATCGGTCGCCGCACCGCCTCCGAAGCCGACCACCACGTCTCCCCGCTCCAGCCCCAGGTCGGCCAGGCGCGTCCAGGCCTGGCGGGCGACGGCGACCGTCTTCGCAGCCTCTCCCTGAGGTAGCCGCACGGTCACGAACGGCTCGGCCGGCGGGCCGACCAGCCGCAGCACCGAGCGATCGGCGATCAGGGCCATCCGCCGCGCCGCCGCCAGCCGGGGCAGCTCGGCGAGCGCCCCCGGCCGGGCCAGCGGCACCAGCAGCGCCTCGGTGCCGGGAGCCAGATCGGCGTCGACCAACCCGTCCGCGGCGGCGTGGTAGGTGGCCTGCCGCTGCTCGTAGAGGCGGGCGAACCCCCGAGCGTCAGCGGCCAGCGGCCGGTCACCGGCCTCGGCCTCGATCCGCCGCCAGGCGGTCTGCGGGGAGACGTCGAGCAGCACCGTGAACGAGCCGTCGCGCAGCCGCTCCCGGGTGAGCGGCGACCTCACCGCGCCGCCGCCCAGCGACAGCACCGTGTCGATCCGCTGCAGCAGGTCGCCGGCGACACGCTCCTCGAGCGCCCGGAAGGCCGGCTCGCCGTCCTCCTCGAAGATCCGGGCGATCGGCCGGCCGGCCGCAGCCTCGATGGCGGCGTCCGCATCGACGAAGTCCCAGCCCAGGCGTTGGGCCAGCAGCCGCCCGGTGGAGCTCTTGCCGGCGCCCATGAAGCCGATCAGCGCCAGATTCCGGTACGGGCCGGGGATCATGCCCCGGAGATCCGCGCCATGTAGGCACGGTGGGCGGCGACCAGGTCGTCCACCGAATCGCCGCCGAACTTCTCCAGGGCGGCACGGGCCAGCTCGAAGGCCAGCGCCGCCTCGGCCACCACGGCGGCGGCCGGCAGCACGGTCACGTCGCTGCGCTCGACGTGGGCCTCGCGGGGCTCGTGGCTGCCCAGCTCGACCGAGCGCAGCGGTCGCATCAGGGTCGGCAGCGGCTTCCAGATCGTCCGCACCACCAGATCGGCACCATTCGTCATGCCCCCCTCGAGGCCGCCGGCGCGATCGGTCTGGCGGTAATACCCCCGTTCCTCCGAGTGCAGGATCTCGTCGTGCACGCTCGATCCCCGGCGCCCTGCGCCGGCGATCGCATCGCCGATCTCGACGCCTTTCGCCGACTGGATCGAAAGCATGGCCGCTGCGATCCGGCCGTCCAGCCGCTGGCCGGCCGATACGTGCGACCCCAGGCCCGGCGGCACGTTGAACGCTCGGGTCTCGGTGACGCCGCCCAGCGTATCCCGCTCGCGCTTGGCGGCCTCGATCTCCTCGATCATCGCCCGCTCCGCACCGGGGTCGAGGCAGCGCACCTCCGAGCGCTCGGCTCGGTCGAAGTCCTCCACCTGGAGCCAGGCGGGTGCGGTCGCCCGGACGCTGCCGACCTGCAGCACATGCGACCGCACCTCGATTCCGATCGCCCCGATGATGGCCTTCGCCACGGCGCCGGCCGCCACCCTGGCCGCGGTCTCCCGGGCGCTGGCCCGTTCCAGCACGTTGCGGACGTCCTCATGGCCGTACTTGAGGACGCCCGGCAGGTCGGCGTGGCCCGGCCGCGGCAGCGACACCGGCTTGCCCCGCCAGCCGTACTCCTCGAGCGCTTCGTCGGTCACCGGCCAGGCGCTCATCGGATGCGTCCAGTTCCTATGGTCGCGGTTCTGGATGAACATGGCGATCGGGCTGCCCAGCGTGCGGCCGTGGCGGACGCCGGCCGTCACCTCGGCATCGTCCTGCTCCAGCTTCTGCCGTGGGCTGCGGCCGTAGCCGGCCTGCCGGCGCGCCAGGTCGCGGCGGATCGCCTCACGGTCGAGCTCCAGCCCCGCGGGCGCCCCGCTGACGACGACGGTCAACCCGGGGCCGTGCGACTCGCCCGCCGTCACATACGAGAGCTCCATGCGCGTGAGCGTACTTGAGCGCGGTCGAGGGGGGTCCCGGAAAGCGCGATCGGGAGGGGCGGCACCGCGCGAGGCCCCAGTGGAGAGCCTGTGCAACGATCCACCGCATGCCGGGCCTCTATCCCGATATCGAGCCCCACGCCGGCGGCATGCTCGACGTGGGCGACGGCCACCGGATCCGCTGGGAGGTGAGCGGCAACCCGCGGGGCAGGCCCGCGGTGGTGCTCCACGGCGGCCCCGGATCGGGCTGCACGCCCTGGCACCGGCGGCTGTTCGACCCGGCGGCATACCGGATCGTGCTGTTCGACCAGCGGGGGTGCGGCGGCAGCACCCCGCACGCCGGCGCGCCGTCGATCGATCTCACGAGCAACACTACGCCGCACCTGCTAGCCGACATCGAGGTGCTCCGCGCACACCTGGAGATCGAACGCTGGCTGGTGGTCGGCGGATCCTGGGGCAGCACGCTGGCGCTGGCCTACGCCGAGCGACATCCGGAGCGCGTCAGCGGGCTGATCCTGTTCGGCGTCAGCACCTCGCGGCGGTGGGAGGCGGACTGGCTGTTCCGCGGCGGCATCGCGCCCATGTTTCCGGCCCAGTGGCACCGCCTGCGGCATGCGCTGCCGGCCTCCCAACGGGACTCCGACATCGTCGAGGCCTACAGCGGGCTGCTGCACGACCCCGACCCCGCCGTCCGCCAGCACGCCGCGCTGGAGTGGTGCATGTGGGAGTCGGCCACGCCCGACTGGCCGCCCGCCACCGGGCTCGCCCGGCGGTTCCGGGATCCCGCCTTCGCGCTGGCGTTCGCCCGCCTCGTCACCCACTACATCCGCCACGATCTCTGGCTGGAGGAGAACGAGCTGATGCACGGAGTGGGCCGGCTGGCGGGCATCCGCGGCGTCATGATCAACGGCCGCTTCGACATCCAGGCCCCGCTCGCCACGGCCTGGGAGCTGCAGCGCGCGTGGCCTGACAGCGAGCTGGTGGTGGTCGAGAACGCCGGCCACTCGGCCGCCAACCCCGGAATCGCGGAGGAGCTGGTGCGGGCCACCGACCGGTTCGCGGCGCAGCGATGAGTTGGCACCGGCGCTTCGGTCTCACCGGATGACACCGTGATCTCGACCCAAGGAGTGGCAATGAGGCGCATCGTCGTATCCGAGTTCGTATCGCTGGACGGGGTGATCGAGGATCCCGGCGGAGCCGAGGGCTTCGACCGCGGCGGCTGGGCCTTCAAGTTCGAGCGCGGGCCGGAGGGCGACCGGTTCAAGCTGGACGAGGTGATGGAGGCCGATGCCATGCTGCTCGGTCGCATCACCTATCAGGGGTTCGCGGAGGCGTGGCCCTCACGGACCGACGAGGCCGGATTCGCCGACAAGATGAACGGCATGCAGAAGTACGTCGTGTCGAGCACGCTCGAGCAGGCGGACTGGAACAACTCGACGGTGATCGGCGGCGATGTGCCGGCGGAGATCGCGAAGCTGAAGCAGGGGCCGGGCGGCGACATCCTGGTCGCCGGCAGCGCGCGCCTGGTGCAGACGCTGCACGCGCACGGCCTGGTCGACGAGTACCGGCTGATGGTCTTCCCCACCGTGCTCGGCGCCGGCAAACGGCTGTTCTCCGACGGCGGCGAGGCGACCGCCCTCGAGGTGGTCGAAGCGCGCCCGGCCGGGGAGGTGGTGATCATGATCCTGCGGCCGCGCGCGTCCTAGAACCTGGCCGACCGATGGGCGTGGCCGTCGGGTTGATGCTCGCCGCCGCCGGGGCGTTCGTGCACCATGCCCGAAGGCGGCTGCCGCCTGAGCTCAGCTAGCGGCCGCCGAGCAGGTACGGCGAGATGTCGGGCCCGAACAGCAGACCGACGACCGCGCCGACGGCCAGGAACGGCCCGAACGGGAAGCCGATCTTGCGGGCCCGTGTGCCCACGGTCAGCATCAGGTACCCGGAGAGCAGCGTCGAGAGCATGAACGCGGCGAACAGGGCGGTGAAGGCATATTTGCCCAGGCCGAGGCCGATCATCAGCGCCATCTTGACGTCGCCCAGCCCCATGCCCTTGGGAGAGACGACCCAGGCGGTGCCCAGGAAGGCGAAGCAGGCGGCGCCGCCGATCAGCAGCTCCAGCCAGCGGTCGGGCTGCGCGATCACGGCCAGGGTGTAGACGAGCACAGCGCCCGGCAGGTTGATCACGTCCGGGATGATCCGGTGGTTGAGGTCGATCAGGGAGGCGGGCACGATCAGCGCCGTCAGCACCAGGGCGGGAACCAGCTGCGCCTCGAATCCGATCTGCAGGGCGAGGGCGGCGAACAGGCCGGCGGTCAAGGCGGCGGCAATCCAGCGCCGGCGGGTCGACGGCGCCGTGCCCTGGCCCAGCGGGAACCGCTGGACGAGCCATTCGATTGGCCAGCCGAGGGCGAACCCGATGCCGGCGAGGGGAAGGACGGCTTCCATGTGCCCTACTATCGGCCGGCCGGGGTGTGGCCTGTAGAGCCGGGCCGTCAGCCGCGGGCGGCCGCGCGCATGACGTCGGCCGGCGGCTCGACCCCGGTGAACAGCCTGAACGCGTGGATGCCCTGCCCGACCAGCACGTCGATGCCGTCGACCGTCCGTGCCCCGGCCCGGCGGGCGGCGTCGATCAGCGGCGTGGCCGTCGTCTGCGATCGAGTCGCACAGGCCCGCCACCGCTTCCTTGTGGGGAATCGTCACGTTGACGCCGGCGAATCCCAGCGCGGGCAGCCCCCGCAGCGCCGGCGCCAGCCGTTCCGGCCGCACCGGCAGCGCCACGTAGGCCCAGTCCATGCCCAGTGCCTCGAACGCGGCGTTGTGCATCTGTGGCGACCGCGAGTGCTCGACCGGCCAGCCGATCACTCCCGCCAGCCTGGTCGTCCCGCGCAGGCGGTCAGCCGCCATGCGCGTGCTTGTTGAAGTCGTCGAGGTTGTCGGTGAAGTAGTGGCGGCCGCTGTCGCCGATCGCAACGTAGTACAGGTAGTCGACCTTGGCGGGGTTGGCGGCTGCCTCCATCGACTTCAGGCCGGGGTTGCAGATCGGCGTCGGGGTCAGGCCGTGCACCACCCTGGTGTTGTATGGCGTCGGCGCCGCCAGCTCGGAGACGGTCAGCTGGTGCGTCCACGATCCGAGCTCGTAGAGCAGCGTCGCGTCGATCTGAAGCGCCATGCCGAGGTGCAGCCGGTTGTAGATGACGGCGGAGATCAGCGGCCGGTCGTGGTCGACGGCGGCCTCGCGCTCGATCATCGAGGCGATCTTGAGCACGTCGTAGCTGGTCAGGTTCTTCGACTCGGCGTAGGTCATGTCGACCTGGGCGAACGCCTGCTCGAACGCCGTCAGCTGCTGGCTGACCAGAGCCTGCGCAGTGGTCTTCGGCTTGATCTGGTAGGTGGCGGGGAACAGGAAGCCCTCCATGCTCCTGGCCTCCGGGAACCCGGGCGGCGGCGCGGCCTGCTGCACCGCGGCCAGATACTGCTTCCTCGTGATCCCGGTCCTGGCCGCGACCAGGTCGGCGATCTCGGTCAGCCGCAAACCCTCCGGAATCGTCAGCGGCACGGTCACCAGCGGCGGCGGCCCGGCGTTCAGCCTGTCGATGATCCTGTCGTAGTCGGTACCGGCCTGGAACCGATAGGTGCCGGCCTTGAAGTCGGCGCCCTCGCCCTGCTCCTTGGCGTAGTTTCGGAACCGCCCGCCGTCGGTGACGATGCCGGCGGTCTGCAGCTGGTCGCCGATCTCGACGGCGGTCGATCCGCTGGGGATCTTGACCGTCAGCGCCGGCCCGTGCGGATCGGCCGACGGTTTGGAGGAGTCGGGGAGCAGGTGCCGCCCGACCTCGAACACGGCAAGCAGCGCGGCCACGAAGACCGCGACGATGATCAGCCGAGCAGCCGCCGCAGATACCCCTCGAGGAGATGGGCCGCGGCCACCGCGTCCTCGTCGCTCGGGCCGCCCGTAGACCTGCCGGCCAGCGCGGTCGTGAACCGCTCGTCGTACGTCTCCACAGGCAACGAGCAGCGGCCCGCCAGCTCGGAGACGAACAGCCTCGTCTCGCGTGCCTGCTCGCCCTCCTCGCCGCGCAGCGTCAGCGGCAGGCCGATCACGATCCGCTCCGGCTCGTGCTCGTCGACCAGCTGCAGCAGCTCCTGCATCCCGGCCTTCGACCGCACCCTGCGAACGACCGCCAGCGGCCGGGCCAGAGTGCCGGTCGGGTCGCTGATGGCGACGCCCGTCCGGGCCCGGCCGTAGTCCAGGGCGAGGATCCTCATCCCTTCTGGCGGAGGCGGTCGCGGATCGTGCTCTCCGCCGCCTCGACCGCAGCTCCCAGCTTGTCCGGGTCGCGCCCTCCTGCCCGGGCCATGGTGTCCCTTCCCCCCCCGCCGCCGCCGACGATGGGGGCGATCTGCTTGATCAGCTCGACCGCCGAGATGCCGCGCTCCACCGCCTGGCCGTCGACGCTCGCCACCAGGTGCACCTTGCCGTCGGTGCTGGAGCCGAGCACGACCACGCCGGGGGCGATCCGTGCCTTCACCCGATCGGATACCTGCAGCAGCGAGTCGGCGTCGACACCGTCGACCACGGCGGCCACGATCCGGATCCCGCCCTCCTCGCCGGCGCCCTCGATCAGGGCGGCCTCGTGGCCATTGCCCGACGGGGCTGCCGGGCCGCCCGTCCGCTCCAGCCGCTTCACCTGCCGGCGCAGCTCCGCCACCTCAGCCTCCAGCCGCTCCGCCTCGCCGGCCCGCGAGCGGAGGTGCTCGACGGCGGCCTGGCCGGTGATCGCCTCGATCCGCCGCACGCCCTGGGAGGAGGACGACTCGCGGAGGATGACCAGGGCGCCGATCTCGGCGCTGCTGCGGACATGGGTGCCGCCGCACAGCTCCCGCGACACGCCCTCGATCTCGACCACCCGCACCTGCTCGCCGTACTTCTCGCCGAACAGCATCATCGCGCCCAGCTCGCGGGCGGCGTCCTGGCTGGTGACGAAGATGTGCAGGGGGTGGTTCTCGACGATCCACTCGTTGGCCAGCCGCTCGACCTCGGCCAGCTCGCCGGGGGTCAGCGGGGCGTCGTGGCGGAAGTCGAACCGCAGCTTGTCGGGGCCGACATACGAGCCGGCCTGGGTGACGTGCTCGCCCAGCACGCGGCGCAGCGCCGCATGCAGCACGTGCGTCCCGGTGTGGTTCGCCTGCGTCGAGCGGCGGGCCTCGGCGGCGACGTGCGCGTGCACCCGATCGCCGGCGGCGATGGTGCCACGCTCGATCACCGCCACCAGCTGCTGGTCGCCGTCCTGGCGGATCACCTGCTCGACCGCCGCCCGCCCGCTCTCGGTCTCGATGAAGCCGGTGTCGGACACCTGGCCGCCGCCGGCCGGGTAGAACGGCGACTCCCTGAGCTTGACCGTGATCGCGCCCCGCTCGCCCTCGGCCAGGGCGCCGATCTGGGTGTGCACGTCGAGCTGCTCGTAGCCGACGAACTCGGTCTTGAAGCCGGCATCGATCTCGGAGACGACGAAGCCGACCTGCTGGGTGCTGGCCCGGGCGCGGGCGCGCTGCTGCTCCATCAGCCGGGCGAACCCCGCCTCGTCGACGCTGCGGCCGTGGTCGGCGGCGATCTCGGCGGTCAGCTCGAAGGGGAACCCATAGGTGTCGTGCAGGCGAAAGGCGTCGTCAGCCGAGATCTGGTCGCCGGAGCGGGCCAGCACCTCGTCGAGCAGCGCCTGTCCGGTCTGCAGGGTCTGTGCGAAGCGCGACTCCTCGGCGTCCAGCACGTCGGCGACCTCCGACTGGCGCTCCCGCAGCTCGGGGTACACGTCGCCCATCCGGGACACCACCAGCTGCTGCAGGCGTCGGGCGACCAGGCCCTCGATGCCGATCCGGCGGGCGTGCACGGCGGCCCGGCGGATCACCCGCCGAAGCACGTATCCGCGGCCCTCGTTGGAGGGCCGGATGCCGTCGGCGGCCATGAAGGTCATGCCCCGGGCGTGATCGGCGAGGATGCACAGGCTGCGGGTCTGCTCCGGATCGGTGCCGAAGCGAGCGCCCGACCACCGCTCGATCTCGGCGATGGCCTCGCTGAACACGTCGGTCTCGAACACGCTGTGCAGCCCGTTGACCGCGGCGGCGACCCGCTCGACGCCCGACCCGGTGTCGACGCTGGGCGCCGGCAGCGGCTCCAGGGCGCCGCCCTCCAGCATGTTGTACTGCATGAAGACGAGGTTCCAGAACTCCAGGAACCGGTCGCACTCACAGCCCGGCGCGCACTCGTCGCGGCCGCAGCCGTGGGCGGGGCCGCGGTCGAGGTAGAGCTCCGAGCAGGGCCCGCAGGGACCGACCGGGCCGGCCTGCCAGAAGTTGTCGGATCCCAGCCGGACGATCCGCTCCGCCGGGATGCCGATGCGCCGCCACAGCTGCTCGGCCTCCTCGTCCGCAGGCACCCGCTCGTCGCCCTCGTAGACGGTCGCCCAGATGCTCTCGGCGTCGAGCCCGAAACCCTCGTCCGACGTCGCCAGCTCCCACGCGCACTCGACGGCGTAGTCCTTGAAGTAGTCGCCGAACGAGAAGTTGCCCATCATCTCGAAGAAGGTGAGATGCCGGGCCGTGCGGCCGACCTCCTCGATGTCCACGGTGCGGAAGCACTTCTGCACCGTCGTGGCCCGCGGCGCCGGCGGCTGGTCGGCGCCTAGGAAGTAGCGCTTCAGCGGCTGCATGCCGGCGGTGGTGATCAGCACCGATGTGTCCCAGTCCGGCGGCACCAGCGAGCCGCTGGGCAGCCGGACGTGCCCCCGCTGCTCGAAGAAGCTGACGAACCGCTCGCGGATCTCGTCCGATCGCATGGGCGCCATTCTATCGACGCCCCTGCCGCCGCCCTGCTACCGCTGCACCTTGGCGCCGCGTGACACGGCGGGTGCGCCCGCTAAGGTGAGATCATGCACGAGGACGACACGCTCCACCGCTTCGAGCACTCCGAGCGCTTCACCGGCCGCATCGAGCCGCTCGACGCGCACGTCCTGATCGAGCCGATCGACGACGAGACCCAGACCTCGACCGGCCTGATCATCCCCTCCAGCTCGGAGTCGGCCTGCTGGTCGGGGATCGTCGTCGCCGCCGGTGACGACGCGGTCGGCGTGCTCCCGGGCGACAAGGTGCTGTACCCCCGGCATGCCGGCTACGAGGTGCGGATCGCCGGGCAGCCGAAGCGGATCGTCAGCCGCCACGAGCTGATCGCCCGGCTGCACGATTAGCCGGGAGGCCGGTCAGGGCCAGGCTCGCCCAGCTCCTCGTCGAACGCCTCGCCCGCCTGCTCGGCCGCCATCTTGCCCTCGTCAGCAGCCTCCCGCAGGTCGTCGCCGATCGTGCCCAGGTCATGCACGAAGCGGCCCGGCATCTCCATTAGCACGTCGACCAGCGGCCGGCCCTCCTCGGCCGCGATCCGCTGCGCCCGGCTCAGCGCCGCAACGCCCAGGGCGGACGTGGCTAGCCCCAGCAGGGCGAACACCCGGGTCACACCACGCCACCACGCTGGCGCCGCTTGGCCTTGAACGACTCGAAGGCGTGGCGGGCGCCCTCGACCGCGCTGTTCACCGCCTTGACCGGCGCTGCGGCGGCGTGCGTGACCGCGCGCGCCGTGTGGTCGACGGTCTGCACGGTGTCGACCGCGGTGTCGGTGACCTTGCCGACCTTCTCCAGCTCGGCGTTCACGTGATCGAGGGTGATCGAGGTCTTGCCGAGCATCGGCACCACCTCGCCCATCGCCTCGTCGAGGTTGGTGGTCACGTGCTTGAGCAGCGTGCCCAGCCGGAACAGGGCGAAGGCCAGTCCGAGGCCGAACAGGATCAGAAATGCGGTGAGGGCGTAGTGCCAGGCGTCTGTGCTGGTCATGGGCGCAGATCATACCCTCGGGACGGACGGGTCAAGCCGTGATGATGCCGGCGCCGACCACGACGTCGCCGTCGTAGAGCACGGCGGCCTGGCCGGGAGCTGCGCCCGGCACCGGCTCGGCCAGCTCCAGCCGGAAGCCTCCCGGCTCCGCCACGACGGTCGCATCCACCGCCGGCGAGCGGTAGCGAAGCTTCGCGCTGACCCGGCCGGGCGAGGTATGCAGCGCCCCCGGCGACACCCGGACGGCGGTGGTCTGCAGCTGGCCGCGGTGCCCGGCCACCACCGTGCCGGTGGCGGCGTCGGTGCTGATCACGTAGAGGGCATCGCCGCCACCCACGCGAAGTCCGCGGCGCTGGCCGGCGGTGAACCGGTGGACGCCGTCGTGGCGGCCCAGCTCCCGGCCCTCGCTGTCGACGATCGCGCCCGCCTTCCCGGCTCCGCCATGGCGCTCCAGGAACGCGCGGTGGTCGCCGCCGCCGACGAAGCACACCTCCTGGCTCTCGGCCCTGCCCGCGGCGGCGAGGCCGGCGTCGCGAGCCTGCTCACGGGTGGCCGTCTTGCGCTGCTCGCCCAGCGGGAACCACACCCGCTCGA
The DNA here is from genome assembly GCA_035537595.1 of Gaiellales bacterium. Lineage (GTDB taxonomy): Bacteria > Actinomycetota > Thermoleophilia > Gaiellales > JAICJC01 > DATLLX01. The sequence continues at coordinate 28,868 of DATLLX010000016.1, forward strand.
GGATCCGGGGCGGCACGGTCGCCAGCATGTAGGACTGGTCCTTGGTCTCGTCCAGGCCACGGGCCAGCAGCGTCCGGCCCTGGCGCCGGACCGTCCGCGCGTAGTGGCCGGTCGCCAGGTGCGGGGCGCCGACCTGATCGGCCAGCGCTGCCAGGGCCTCGAACCGGAACCGGCCGTTGCAGCGCACGCAGGGGTTCGGCGTCAGTCCGGCCGCATGGTCGCGGACGAAGGCCTCCACCACCTGCTCGCGGAACGGCCGGCGCAGGTCAAGCGTCAGGTGAGGGACCCCCAGCGCGTGGCAGGCGCTGCGCGCAGCCCTCACCGACTGGGGCGAGCAGCAGGCGCGCTCGGAGTCCGGCGCCTCGGGGTCGATCCACAGCCGCAGCGTCACGCCGACCGGCTCGAACCCCGCCTCGACCGACTTCAGCAGGGCCACCGCGCTGTCCACGCCACCGCTCATGGCCACGGCCACCCGTCCCTCCTGCGGTGGCAGCTGCCATCGCTCCAGAGCGCCGGCGAGGGCGGCGTGAAGCGCGTCGACGGCCAGCAGCGCGCACTCCCGGCCGCCGGAATCGGGCCGCAGCTCGGCGTCGATCTCGGACGCGCCGATGCGGGCCGCGTCGAGCAGCTCACGGCCCTCGGCCAGGGCGCAGACCAGCGCGGCGCCGGCCGTGGCATGCGGACAGGCGCGCGAGCGGTGGCGGGCCTGAACGATCCGGCCGCCGGTGACCGCCAGCTCGATGCGGACGCGATCGCCGCAGGTCTCGTCACCGGCCTCGCCGGCACAGGCCCCGGGGCCGGCCGAGCCGGCGCGGACGGTGTCGAGAGCAAGCCGCACGACGGCGTCGGAATGCATGGAACGAAGCTTAGTGGGCCGCTCTGGCCAGGATCTCCTCGTACAGCTCGCGCAGCTCGGCCGGCGTCAGCTGCAGCGTCGGCTCGCCGACCATCACCTCGTGCCTCTGCCACCCGGGCGACGTCGTCGGCCCCGGCTCCGCGAACAGGAACACCTTGCGCTCCTCGGCGACCGCCAGCGCCGCCTCCCCCAACCGCTCGCCGTCCCCGCGCAGCAGCAGGTGGAACATCGGGGTCTGCGGCGGGTCGGGCACCACCTCGAGACCGTCCACCTGCGACAGCTCCGCGGCGATGGCGCGCGCATGCTCGGCGTAGCCGGGCATGCGGGCGAGCTTCTCGTCGAGCGCCAGCTCGGCCGAGACCACGAACGGATGCATGGTCACCAGGTTGCCGCCGTGGCGGCGCAGCCACACCCGGGCCTGGGCGATCAGCTCGGCATCGCCCGCCAGCGCAGCCCCTGCCAGGCCGCCCAGGTCCTTGTAGAAGGAGACGTAGGTGCTGTCGAACAGCCCCGCGATCTCGGCGTGGGGGCGCCCGTAGAAGGGTGCCGCCTGCCACAGCCGGGCGCCGTCCATGTGCAGGGCGGTCCCCCGCTCCCGCGCCCACGCGGTCTGGGCCACCAGGTCGTCCCACCCGGGCAGCCGGCCGCCGATCTCGCGCTGCGGCAGCTCCAGCAGCAGCGCGGCCACCGGCTCGGCGATCGCCTCCAGGTCGGTCAGCCTGATCAGGCCGTTGGGATCGCCGACCAGGCGCCCGTGCAGCCCGTGCAGCAACTGATATCCCTTCTGCTCGTGGATCTCGAGATGGCAGGTGGGATGGAAGGCCACCGTCCGGCTCCCCTTGCGCTCGCTCCAGATCCGCAGCGCGATCTGCTGGGCGGCGGTGCCCGACGGCATGAACACCGCGGCCTCGGCGCCCAGCAGCTCCGCCACCCGCGCCTCCAGCCGCGCGATCCGCTCTCCCTCGCCGTAGCCGTCGGCGCGCTCGTCGTCGGGCGTCGCCTCGGCGATCGCGGCCAACCGGTCGCGCATCGAGGGACGGCCGTGCCAGGCGTTCAGGAACCGGTCGGCGCCCGCCACTGCCCTGGCGAACCGCTCCTCGTCAGGCAACGTCGGTCACCGGCAGCGCTCCCGCGCGCAGGCGCTCCGCGCACCCGGCCAGCGCTGCCCCGAAGCCGTCGACCTCCTCGGCGGTCGTGTCGAGGCCGATCGAGACGCGGATCACGCTGCGGGCATCGTCCGGCGTCAGCCCCTGGGCCAGCAGCACGTGGCTGGGGGCGGCCGACCCGGCGGCGCAGGCCGACCCGGCGGCGACCGCAAAGCCCGCGCGGTCGAGCGCCAGCACCAGCAGGTCGGCGCGCAGGTCGTCGACCAGGATCAGCACGTGGCCGGGAAGCCGCTCGGCATCCCGGGAGACGATCGACATGCCGGCCCCGCGCCCGATCATCGCCTCCAGCCTGTCACGCAGCCGGCGGCGGACGTCGCCACGGCGGCGGACGGCCTCGAGCGCCGCGGCGAAGCCAACGATGCCGGGCACGTTCTCGGTCCCCGACCGCAGGCCCCCCTCCTGGCCTCCACCCCAGATCAGCGGGCGAACGCGGGCGGGATCACGGGCGATCAGCGCGCCCACGCCCTTCGGCCCGTTCAGCTTGTGCGCGGAGAGAGCCATGGTCTCGGCGCCGACGCCGCCAAAGTCGATCGCGATCGACGCCGCGGCCTGCACGGCGTCGACGTGCAGCGGGACCCGCCGCTCGGCTGCGATGGCCGCCAGCTCGGCCACCGGCTGCACCGCCCCGGTGACGTTGTTGGCCCACATCACCGCAGCCATCCGGTCGCCCTCGCGGACGAGGTCGGCGAACCGGGCAGAATCGACCACGCCCTGTGCGTCCACCGGGGCGAATGCCACCTCGAACCCCTGCCGCTCCAGCTCGAGCGCCGGCGCGCGAACCGCGGAGTGCTCGATCGCGCTTGACACCAGCCGGCCCAGCGGCCGGCCGCAGAGCCCGAACACCGCCTGGTTGTCGGCCTCAGTCCCGCCCGACGTGAACACCAGCTGGCCAGGCTCGCAGCCCAGCAGCTCGGCCAGCCGCCGTCGCGCCTGCTCGAGGCCCAGCCGCGCCTCCCGGCCGCGCGCGTGCGGCTCGGAGGCGTTGCCGAACCTCTGCGACAGGTACGGCTCCATCGCCTCCCGGGCCTCGTCGCACAGCGGCGTCGTCGCGGCGTGGTCGAGATACACGCTCACCGGCGCAACCTACCGCGAACCGCGGACATGCCGACGCCTGAGGCTGGGCGTGCAACCACTCTCTGATCTTTCGATCGCACTGACCACCGCCTCTGCGCCTGTACGTGTCGCACGACGTGTGAATGAAGTGCGCTTTGGAAAATGGCGCCGGCATCACACAGCCTAGCGAACCTGGGGGGTTTGTCGAGAGAATACGAGCCGTGACGGTTCTGCCGCACGCGGCGGTCGGATACCTGGTCGCAACCGCGATGCTGGCGCTGCTCGCTCTCGCCCCCGGCTCCGAGGCGCCCGCGGGCGACGACCTGCCCCACCTGTCGCCCTGGCGGCCGAGCGCGCAGGCCCGCTTCTCGAGCGCGCTTCGGGCGCTGGGGGACGAGCCGCGGGCGACGTTCTACGAACATGCCACGCTGGTCGCCGCCTTCCGGCCGGTGCAGCCGTGGCAGGTGCCGAAGCTGCGCATCGACGCCGCCATCGCAGCCACCCGCGTGCTGCGCTCGTGCCGCTGCCCCGTGAACCGGTTCCGGCTGATCGACGACCAGCTGATCCAGGAGCACCAGGCGCTGATCGCCAGGGGCCGGGTGGCAAGGACGCAGGAGCCCCCCAACGACCTCGACGACACACACTGGGCGATGGACGGCGCCTCCGGGGCGCAGATCGCCCGCCGGGCGCAGGATCTGGTCGACACCTCGGTGCCTTCTTCCTCCACCCGGGTGACGATCGCGATCGACCGGGACGGGAGGCCGGCATTCCGCTTCGCCTACCGCCCGGCGACCCGCAAGGCCGCCATGTGGGCGGCCGCCGGCGTCGACCTGCCGCACGTGCCGCCGCCGGTCACGGTGCAGGGTCCGGACACCCCGTTCTCCAATGTGCCGTGACACCGCCGGCGTTGCAGATGGTCGGCGTGGAGCGTAGGGTCGGCCCACGCTCCGGCGTTGGGAGCGAGTGACCCGGCACCGTCGGCCCACCTCCGTGGGCCACCCGAGCCGGCAAACAGGGAGGGACGCCGATGTCCACCACCACCGAGTCCATCACCGACACGGCCAGGGCATTCTTCGACGCCTGCGAGTCGGGCAAGGGCTGGGCGGAGTGCCGCGCCCACTGCCGGCCCGACGCCGGATTCTCGGCCCAGGCCGAACCGCTCGCCGACATCCGCACGCTGGAGGACTACGCGGAGTGGATGAAGGGCCTGCTCGGGCTGGTGCCCGACGGCGCGGCCGAGGTGAAGTCGTTCGCCACCGACCACGAGCGAAACAGCGTCTGCGCCTACGGCGTGTTCACGGGCACCCACACGGGCTCGGGTGGACCGGTACCGCCGACCGGCAGGCGCGTCAGCTCCGACTACGTGTATGTGATGGAGTTCGACGGCGGCAAGATCAGCCACATGACCAAGATCTGGAACGCCGGATGGGCGATGAAGGAGCTCGGCTGGACGTAGCCCGGAGCTAGGCGCTGGGGGGCGTCTGGCCGCCCGGCTGCGGCGGGGCCAGCAGCCGCACCCCGAGCTCCGCCAGCGCGGGCGCTGGCACCTGCGTGGGCGCGCCGGTCAGCGGATCGACGCCGCCCTGAGCCTTGGGGAAGGCAATCACCTCGCGCAGTGAATCGGCCTCGGCCAGCAGCATCGACAACCGGTCGAGCCCGAACGCGATCCCGCCGTGCGGCGGCGCCCCCATGGCCAGCGCGCGCAGCAGGAACGAGAAGTTCTGCTCCTGGCGCTCGGCGGAGATGCCGAGCAGCTCGAAGATCGCGCTCTGCAGCTCCGGCCGGTGGTTGCGGATCGAGCCGCCGCCGATCTCGTTGCCGTTGAGGACGAGGTCGTACTGGGCCGCCCGGGCCTGCGCGGGATCGTCGGCGAAGCGCTGCTCCCATTCCGGCGCCGGTGCGGAGAACGGGTTGTGCGACGCCTTCCAGCGATTCTCATCGGGCAGCCACTCGAACATGGGGAAGTCGATCACCCACGCGAACCGCCACTCGTCGGCGATCAGCCCTAGGCGCTCGCCGAGGTGCAGCCGCAGCGGCCCCAGCACGCGCACCGCCGCATCCTCGGCGTCGGCCACCAGGAAGACGGTGTCGCCCTCGGCGGCGCCGATCCGCTCGACGATGGCGCGGAGCTCGTCCTCGCCCAGGAACTTGGCGATCGGCGAGCGGATCTCGCCGCCCTCTAGCAGCTGCAGCCAGGCCACGCCCTTGCCGCCCCACGTCTGCGCGAACGCCACCAGGTCGTCGAAGTCCTTGCGCGAGAAGTCCAGCGCGCCGGGCGCGGCGAGCCCGCGGACGACGCCGCCCGAGTCGATCACGCCGCGGAAGGCCTTGAACCCGGTCTCGCGGAGCGTGTCGGTGACGTCGGCGATCTGGCAGCCGAACCGCAGGTCGGGCTTGTCGGAGCCGTACCGGAGGGTCGCCTCGTCCCAGGTGATGCGCCGGAACGGGGTCTCGAGCTCGGCGCCCAGAAGCTCCTTCCAGAGCCGCGCGAACAGCCCCTCCATCAGCGCGAACAGGTCCTCGCGGTCGAGGAAGGCCATCTCGATGTCGAGCTGGGTGAACTCCTGCGTGCGGTCGGCCCGGGTGGCCTCGTCGCGAAAGCAGCGGGCGATCTGGTAGTAGCGCTCGTAGCCCGCGATCGCGTACAGCTGCTTGTAGGTCTGCGGCGACTGCGGGAGGGCGTAGAAATGGCCGGGCCGGCTGCTGGTCGGCACCAGGAACTCGCGGGCACCCTCCGGGGTCGACTTGTAGAGGATCGGCGTCTCGAGCTCCCAGAAGTCGTTGTCCTCCATGTGGCGGCGGATCAGCTGGGTCAGCCGGAACCGGGTCCACAGGTTCCTGCGCATGGTCTCGCGCCGCAGGTCGAGGTAGCGATGGTGCAGGCGGAGCGTCTCGTCGACACCCTCCTCGTCGAGCTGGAAGGGCAGCACTGACGAGCGGTTGAGCAGCGTCAGCGCGTCCACCCGCACCTCGACCTCGCCGGTGGGAAGCTTGGGGTTCACGGTCTCGGGCGACCGCGGCGCGACCATGCCCTCCACCTGGATCACGTACTCGTTGCGCAGCTCGTGGGTCGCGCTGTGGGCCGCGGCGCTGTCATCGGGATCGAACACCAGCTGGACGACGCCGCCCCGGTCGCGCAGGTCGACGAATACCAGCCCGCCGTGATCGCGCCGCCGCGCCACCCATCCGGCCAGCGTCACCCGATCACCGGCGTCCGCGGCTCGCAGCTCGCCGCCCAGCCTCGTCCGGTACCCCACGCGCTCACCCATCCTTCGTCAGCTCGGAAACCAGATCGTCGAGCGCGACCGTGCGCTGCTCGCCTCGCGTCATATCACGCACCGTCGCCTCGCCGCGTGACCACTCGTCGTCGCCGACGATCACCGCCCGGGTCGCCCCCCGCCTGGCGGCCAGGTCGAGCAACCGCTTCAGCCGCCGCGATCCATAGCCGGCGTCGGCGGGCACCCCGGCGGCTTGCAGCTCGTCCATCAGCGCGTACAGCCGGGGCCGCGCCGGATCGGCGATGACGGCGAAGAACACCATGCCGGCGGGCGCCGGCGGCCGCGGCCGGGTGACCTCGAGCAGCCGCTCGAGCCCTGCGCCGAAGCCGACGCCGGGCACGTGCGGCCCGCCCAGCTGCTCGGCCAGGCCGTCGTATCGGCCACCGCCGGAGATCGAGCTCTCCAGCCCCGCCCCGGTCCACTCCCACGCCGTGCGGGTGTAATAGTCCAGCCCCCGCACCAGGGTGGGCACCAGCTCGTAGGCGACCCCCCGGGCGTCCAGGAACTCGCGGACGCCGGCGAAATGCTCGGCACATGCGTCGCACAGGTGGTCGGTGATCCGGGGCGCAGCCGCTAGCACCGCCTGGCAGCTGCGGTTCTTGCAGTCGAGCACGCGAAGCGGATTGCTGTTCCGCCGCTCGCGGCACTCCTCGCACAGCTCGTCCCAGTGCTGGTCGATGAACTCCACCAGCAGCTCGACGTAGGCCGGCCGGCAGACGGCGTCGCCGATCGAGTTCAGCTCCAGGCGCAGGCCGGGCACGCCGCAGCGCTGGTACCACCGGCGCTGCAGGGCGATCACCTCGGCATCCACGGCGGGATCGTCCGAGCCGATCACCTCCACCCCGAACTGGTAGTGCTCGCGCGACCGGCCCCGCTGCACCGAGCTGTAGCGGAAGTGGCTCTGGGCGTACCACAGCTTGACCGGCTGCGGCAGCCGCGTCATCCCGTCCAGGTAGGCGCGCATGACCGGCGCCGTGCTCTCCGGACGGAGCGTCAGCGACCGGCCGCTGCGGTCCTCGAAGGTGTACATCTCCTTCTGAACGACGTCCGAGGACTCGCCCGACGAGCGCGCGAACAGGGCGGTGTCCTCGAAGCCGGGGGTCACGATCTCGCCGTAGCCGGCGGGCTCGAACACCTCCCGGGCCAGGTCGAGCACGCGCCGGCGGACGGCGGCATCCTCGCCGTACCAGTCCCGCGTGCCGCGGGGCGCCTGGAACCGGTCGCTCATCCGCGCAGGCCGGCCAGGAAGGGGTTGGTCTCGAGCTCCCGCTCGAGCGTGGTCGGCGGCCCGTGGCCGGACGCCACCACGGTGTCGGACGGCAGCTCCGAGAGCAGCAGAGCGATGCTGCGCTCGAGGGTCGGCCAGTCGCCGCCGGCCAGGTCGGTGCGGCCCACCGAACCGGCGAACAGCACGTCGCCCACGAACGCCACGCCGCCGGCGGAGAAGGCCACCGAGCCGGCGGTGTGCCCGGGGACGTCGAACGTGCGGAAGGCGATCCCGGCCACCTCGACGGTGTCGCCGCCGCCGACCAGGTGGTCGGGCTCGTAGGGGGCCGGTGGGAAGCTGCGCAGGTCGTCGGCGTCGCCCCGCGCCATCCAGACCGGAGCGCCGGTGTCCCGGGCCAGGTCGCGGACAGCACCGATGTGGTCGAGGTGGCCGTGGGTGACCAGGATCGCCCGAGCCGTCCAGCCGCGGCCGGCCAGGGTCTCGAGCACCCGTTCCGGCTCGTCGCCGGGATCGATCACGACCGCGTCTTCGGATCCCTCCCGCGCCACCAGGTAACAGTTCGTCCCATAGGCGCCCAGGGGGAGGCTGACGACCTGCAGGCTCACCCCTGCCGCTTGAGGGCGCGACGGTACAGGAACATGTCCATGAAGTAGCCGAACGGGGTCAGCCAGCAGAAGAAGACGGCCGCCTGCAGCGCCGCCTGCATGGGTGTTGGCTTGGATCCGCCGCCCAGGTCGATCAGCTGGATGACGACGAACAGGAAGGCGCTCATGATCAGCGCCCGGCGGGCCGCCCGCAGGTACGACGGCGGCTTCACCTCCTTGGCGCCCAGCATCACCGGTTTCTGCGCCCGCCCCTTGCCGGCCGCCCGGCCGGAGCTCCGGTCCTCGGACGCGGACTGCTCGTCGGCCTCCTGCCCGTCCAGCCGGGTGTGGGCCACCGCCCGCTTGTATCTGCGCCGCTGCTGCTTCTTGGTCGCCACGGGAGGAAGTGTATTCGACCGGCCGTCTACAGCCGGGACAGCTGCTCCACCAGATCGCGGGCCTCGTCCGCTCGGCCGGCCCGCTCGGCCTGCCCGATCTGCTCGACCAGCCGGCGGGCCTCCTCGCGGCGTGGCGAGTAGGCCAGCCGCTGCTGGAAGATCTCGTGGGCCTGCTGCATCGGTGTGGCGTCGGCAGGGAGGGCCCGGGGCTCGGGCTCCGCGGCCGGGTAGGAGGGTCGCGAGGCGTTCGCGATCCGGGCCACCGGCGCCTGGATCACCGGCGGCGGTGCGGGCTCAGCCGGCCGGACGGGCTCCGGTGGCGGGCTCGGCTCCGTCTCCTCGTCCTCGTCGGAGTCGGGTGGCGGCGGCGGCGCGACGTCGTCCGGCAGGCGGGCGGCGACCAGCGCCCAGGTCACGCCGGCGCCCAGCCCGGTGACCACCTGCAGCAGCCAGACCAGCGTGCGCTCGCGGGTCGAGAAGGTGACCTCGGCCGGGCCGCTGCCCACCCCGCCGCGCAGCGCGATCGCCGTCGAGGCGATCACCATCGCCGCGCCGACCAGCGCGTAGCCGACGGCCAGGCCACCGGCCAGCCGGCCGGCGTGCGCCGACCAGCCCGACAGGTCCGCTCCCCGTGCCAGGGCCCACCACAGCGCCAGCAGCCCCGCCGTGAACCACACCGTGTGCTCGATCCGGAACTCCCACAGGCCCAGCCCGAGCCGGTCGTACCAGTCCAGCAGCGACGCGTTGGGCGTCGAGCGGGCCGCCTCGATCAGGGCCTCGACGGTGACCGCGACGCCCACCAGCAGCATGCCCAGGCCCGCCAGGCCGACCGCGTCGGCGACCGGCAGCTCGCGCAGCCGGCGGGTGAGCTCCTTCACAGCGCGACCCCCAGCTTGAACGTCCGGTGCACGACGGCGCCCCCCAGGTGGTAGGCCAAATGGCGCCAGTCATCAGCCTCCAGCAGCACCAGGTCGCCGTCATATCCCGCCGCCAGCCGGCCCAGCCGGCCGTGGCGGCCCAGCACCCAGGCGGCGTTGACCGTGGAGGCGGCCAGCGCCTCGGCGGGGGTCATGTGCAGCTGCATGCAGGCAAGCGAGTTCACCACAGGCAGAGATTCGCAGAACGCGCTGCCCGGGTTCAGGTCGGTGGCCAGGGCGACGATGCCCCCGCCCTCGATCAGCTCCCGGGCGGGCGGCCGCGGCAGGTCGAGCGTGAGCACGCAGGCCGGCAGCAGAACCGCCGCCACGTCGCTCGCCGCCAGCAGGGCGGCGCCCTCCGGCCCGGTGGCCTCCAGGTGATCGACGGAGCGGGCCCGAAGCTCGATCGCCAACTCGATGCCGCCGCCCTCGCTGAACTGGTCGGCGTGCAGACGGAGCTCGAGGCCGTGCCCGGCCGCCGCTCGCAGGTAGCGTTCGGCCTGAGCGCGGTCGAAGCTGCCCCGCTCCAGGAAGACGTCCGCCGCCTCCGCCAGGCGGCCCGCCTCCGGCAGCACCTCGCCGATCACGAAATCCAGGTAGCGGTCGGCGTCCCCCTCGAACTCGGGGCCGACCGAGTGGGCGCCGAGAAAGGTGGGCACGGTCTCGATCGAGTGGGCCGCGGCGGCGGCCCGCAGCATGGCCAGCTCGGTGTCGCGATCGAGGCCGTACCCCGACTTGACCTCGGCCGTGGTCGTCCCGTGGCCCGCCATCCAGGACAGATGCCGGTCGAGGATCTCCTCCAGCCGGCCGCTCGCCGCAGCCGCCCGTGTCTCGCGAACGGTGGATGCGATGCCGCCGCCAGCGGCGTGGATGCGCTCGTAGTCCGCACCCTGTGCCCGCAGCTCGAACTCGGCCGCCCGGTCGCCGCCGAAGATGGCGTGGGTGTGGCAGTCGATCAGGCCCGGCACCGCGGCCCGGCCGCCGGCGTCGAGCACCGGCAGGTCGCCATGGTCGCGCAGCACCGCGTCGCGCGGGCCGGCCGCAGCGATCCGGCCGCCGACGATGGCCACCGCCGCGGCGGGCACCACGTCCACCGCGGCCAGGTCGCCCCCGCGCAGCGGCGCGTGGGTGCCCGCGGGCGACGCCAGCTGCGCGATGTTGTCGATCAGGATGTCGGACGTCGCGCTAGGCGCGGCCATAGGCGGGGATCGTACCGCCCGACAGCGGTGCGGAGTCCTCGGCGCACAGCCACTCGATGACGCGGGCCAGCTGGTCGCCGGTCGTCCAGCGGGAGACGTCGGCGTCGGGGCTCTGCCGCCGGTTCTGCGGCGTGTCGACGATGCTGGGCATGATCGCGTTGGCCCGGATGCCCTGCTTGCGCACCTCGGCGTCGACCGCCTGCATCAGCGCGATCACCCCCGCCTTGGAGACGATGTAGGAGCCCGCGCCGGCAAACGGCCGGATGGCGGCCCGGCTGCTGACGTAGACGATCGAGCCGCTGCCCGCCTCGACCATCGGCCGCAGCGCCGCCCGGGTGATGGTGTAGGCGGTGTCCAGGTTGATCCGCAGCATGGCGTGCCAGTCCTCCGGAGACGACTCCTGCACCGGCCCCATCTCGCGGAAGCCTCCGGCCACGCAGGCCAGGGCGTCGACGGCCCCGAACCGGTCGAGGCAGCGCTCCACCACCGTCTCGGCGGCGGCCGGATCGGTCAGGTCGGCGGCCACGACGAGCACGCCCTCCGGCAGCTCGACGGCGCCACGCGCGGTCGCGCACACGCTCCAGCCCTGCTCGAGGAAGCGGTCGAGCACCGCCCGGCCCCAGCCGCCGGCCACGCCGGTCAGGATCGCCGTCCGGGCCGCCACGCCCGCCTACTCCCCCCGCATCGGCAGGCGGACGCCCCGTTCGCGGGCCGTGTCCGCAGCCTCGTCGTACCCGGCGTCGGCGTGGCGGGCAACGCCGATCCCGGGGTCGTTCGTCAGCACCCGCTCGAGGCGCTCGTCCATCTCCGAACTGCCGTCGGCAACGATCACCAGCCCGGCGTGGATCGAGTTGCCGATGCCCACGCCGCCGCCGTGGTGCACCGACACCCACGACGCGCCGGACGCCGTCGAGAGCAGCGCGTTCAGGATCGGCCAGTCCGCGATCGCATCGCTGCCGTCCTTCATGGCCTCCGTCTCGCGGAACGGCGAGGCCACCGACCCGGTGTCGAGATGGTCGCGGCCGATCACGATCGGCGCCGACACCTCGCCGCGTCGCACCAGGTCGTTGAACAGCAGCCCGGCCTTCGCCCGGTCGCCGTAGCCCAGCCAGCAGATCCGGGAGGGCAGCCCCTGGAAGGCGATCCGCTGCGGGGCGATGGTCAGCCAGCGCTGGAGCAGCCCGTCGTCGGGGAAGGCTTCGAGCAGCGCGGCGTCGATCCGGGCGATGTCGTCCGGATCGCCGGACAGGGCGGCCCAGCGGAACGGCCCGGCGCCCCGGCAGAACAGCGGCCTGACGTAGGCGGGCACGAACCCCGGAAAGGCGAAGGCGTCTGCGAAGCCGGCGTCGAGGGCCTCGGTGCGCAGGTTGTTGCCATAGTCGAAGACGTGGCTGCCGGCCTCCTGGAAGGCCACCATCGCCTTCACATGCTCGACCGCCGTCGCCCGGGCCAGCCGGACGTACTCGTCGGGGTCGCGCTCGCGCAGGGCCACCGCGTCGGCATAGGTCATGCCCCGTGGCACGTAGCCGTTCAGCATGTCGTGGGCCGACGTCTGGTCGGTGACCAGGTCGAAACCGGCGCCCCGCCGGGCCAGCTCGGGGAAGACGTCGCCGGCGTTGCCCAGCAGGCCAACGGACAGGCCCTCCCCCCGCTCCGCCGCCCGGCGCACGCGCTCGACGGCGTCGTCGAGGTCGTCGGCGACCTCGTCCAGGTACCGCGTCTCCAGCCGCCGCTCGATCCGGTGGGGGTCGATCTCGACGTTGAGCGACGCCGCACCGGCCAGCGATGCCGCCAGCGGCTGGGCGCCGCCCATGCCGCCCAGGCCGGCGGTGAGGATCGTGCGGCCGGCCAGGTCGGGCGAGCCCCAGTGCGTCTCGCCGGCGGCCGCGAAGGTCTGGAACGTCCCCTGCAGGATGCCCTGGGTGCCGATGTAGATCCACGATCCGGCCGTCATCTGGCCGAACATGGTCAGCCCCTCCGCCTCCAGTCGCCGGAACTCGTCCCAGGTGGCGAACCGGGGCACGAGCAGCGAGTTGGCGATGATCACTCGGGGCGCGCCGCGGTGGGTGCGGAAGATCGCCACCGGCTTTCCGGACTGGATGAGCAGCGTCTCGTCGTCCTCGAGCCCGATCAGGCTGGCGACGATGGCCTTCAGCGCCTCGTGGCTCCGCGCCGCCCGACCCGACCCGCCGTAGACGACCAGGTTGGCCGGATCTTCGGCCACCTCGGGATCGAGGTTGTTGCACAGCATCCGCAGCGCGGCCTCCTGATGCCAGCCCTTGCAGCGCAGCTGCGATCCGTGCGGCGCCCGGATCCTGGTCAGGTCGCCGACCAGCGTCTCGACGTCGTCTCGCGTGGGTGCTGTGGCCACGGGCACACGCTACCAGGCGACGCGTGGGCGGAGCCGCTAGCCTGCGCCGCATGCGCCGCCGCCTGCCACTCGGCTGCCTGCTCACCCTGTCGCTGCTGGCCTTCGCCGGCCCGGCCCAGGCGGCCCGGCTGGCGAAGATCGCCGACGGGCTGAACCAGCCGCTCTACGTCACCCAGGCGCCGGGCGACGGCACGCGGCTGTTCATCGTGCTCAAGGGCGGCGCCATCCGGGTGATGAAGAACGGCAGCCTGCTTCGCACACCCTTCCTGAGCCTGCGCGGGAAGGTCTCGACGGGCGGCGAGCAGGGGCTGCTGGGGCTGGCCTTCGATCCCCGCTACCGGTCGAACGGCCGCTTCTTCGTCTCCTACACCAACCTCGCCGGGGACTCCCGGGTGGTGGCCTACCACCGGCAGACCGCCGACCGGGCGAACCCCCGCTCAGGACGGGTGTTCCTGAAGGTCGACCAGCCCTATGCCAACCACAACGGCGGCCACATCGCATTCGGGCCCGACGGCAAGCTGTACGTCGGCCTGGGCGACGGCGGCAGCGCCGGCGATCCGCAGAACCGCGGCCAGCGCAAGTGGGGCCTGCTGGCGAAGATCCTCAAGCTCGACGTCAGCCGGCGGCCGCCCCGGATCGTGCGCTACGCCTATGGCGTGCGGAACCCCTGGCGGTTCTCGTTCGACCGCAAGCGGGGAGACCTGTGGATCGGCGACGTCGGTCAGGGATCCTGGGAGGAGGTCGACGTGATCCGCGCCGGCACGCCGCGGGGCACCAACCTGGGCTGGAGCTACTACGAGGGCACCCACGTGTTCAAGCGGCAGCCGATCGACCGCTCGCGGCTCAAGTTCCCCGCCGCCGAGTACAGCCATGCCGGCGGCAACTGCTCGGTGACTGGCGGCTACGTCTACCGCGGCACGGCCATCCCCCGGCTGCGCGGCTGGTACCTGTACGCCGACTACTGCTCGGGCAGGGTGTGGAAGCGGCCGGCCACCGGCGGCCGGTCGCAGCAGATGTCGTTCAGCGGCGACGTCGGCCAGCTGGCCTCGTTCGGCGAGGGCCTCGGCGGCGGCCTGTTCGTAGTCTCGCTGTCGGGCGCCATCTACCGCATCGTTCCCTGAGCCGGCGCGGCTCCGCGCACGATCGTGATAGCGGGCGGGGGCATCCGCTCCCTACGCTCGGAGGGTGGCGGCCTATCTGATCCGGCGTGTGCTGTGGGCGGTGGTGCTGTTCCTGGCCGTGACCGCGATCACCTACGCCATCTTCTTCGTGATCCCGGTCGACCCCGCCCGCCGCATCGCCGGCAAGGCGGCCACGCCGGCCGACGTCGAGCGGGTGCGCCACCAGCTGGGCCTGGACGACCCGATCTACCTGCAGTACGCCCACTACCTGCGCGATCTGGTCGTCCACCAGTCGCTGGGCTACTCGTACGCCAATCGCGTCAGCGTCAACGAGGTGGTGATCGCCGAGGCTCCGGTGACCGCCTCGCTGGTGCTGGGCGGCATGGTGATCTGGATGCTGATCGGCGTGCCGCTGGGGATCCTGTCGGCGCTGAGACCGAGATCGCGGCTCGACAGGATGGCGATGGTCGGGGTGCTGATCGGCATCTCCGCGCACCCGGTGTGGATCGGTCTGGTGCTGGCCTACCTGCTGGGCTACGTCCCCACCACCGGAGAGTTCCTCGGCATCAGCTTCCCGCCCTTCCAGATCTTCCCGGTGCAGGGCTATTGCGAGGCGTTCTCGCCGCCCCCCGGGGCCGACTGCGGCGGCGTTCTGGCGTGGAGCTGGCACCTGCTGCTGCCCTGGTTCACGCTGGCCATCCTCTACGCGGCCAACTACACCCGGATGACCCGGGCGACCACGATCGAGACGCTGAACGAGGACTACGTGCGCACCGCCCGGGCCAAGGGAGTGGGCCCGCGCCGGGTGCTGCGCGCCCACGTGGTGCGAAACTCGATGCTGCCGATCGTGACCATGCTGGGCATGGACGTGGCTCTGGCGCTGGGCGGCGCGGTGTTCGTGGAGATCGTGTTCGGGCTGCCGGGGCTGGGCAAGGAGGCGGTGTCGTCACTGACCGCGTTCGACTACCCGGTGACGATGGGGCTGACGATCTTCGCCACCCTGGTCGTGATCGTCTTCAACCTGCTGGTCGACGTCGCCTACGCCTACCTTGATCCACGTATTCGATTGACCTGAGCGAACGCCAACTCCGTCCCGCCGGGCGGCGTCCCAGCGGGCAGGATGACGGGCTCTGACGCCGAGGAGCGGATCGTTCACGAGAGCCCCGGCATCAGGCTGGGGGTGTTCCGCTGCGGGCCCAGCGACTGGCGCTGGCGTGAGGTCAACGACATCGGCGACGTCGCCCATGTCGTGTTCGGCCAGACCAGCGTCGTGATCCAGCAGGAGGGGGATCGCGAGCGGCTGTGCACGCCCAACAACCTGATCGTCTACAGCCCCGGCCAGCGCTATCGCCGGCGGCTGCACGACCCGGCCGGCGACCGCAGCGTGTTCCTCGCCCTGGCCCCGGCCCTGACCGCCGAGCTGGGCGGGCTTCGGGCAGGCGTCGCCCCCTGCGACGCCCGCTCGCACGCCGCGGTGCTGCTGGCCGCCCGGCTGGCCGCCAGCCCGTCCGCCGACGCGGCGCTGGCGGTGGAGGAGACGCTGGCGGCGGTGCTGGAGCGCGCCCGGGCGGCGGCGGGCCGGGGCGGCGACGAGACCGGCGCCCGCGGCCATGCCGAGCTGGTCGAGCACACCAAGCTGGCCCTCTGTGACGACCTGCAGTCGCGGCTCTCCCTGGAGCAGCTGGGACGGCGGGTGGGCTCGAGCAGGTTCCAGCTGGCCCGGGTGTTCCGCGCCCACACCGGATTCTCGATCGCCGCCTACCGCGACCAGCTGCGGCTGCGGCGGGCGCTTCGCCGGCTGGGCGACCCCGAGATCGGCCTGACGGAGCTGGCCCTGGAGCTCGGGTACTCGAGCCACAGCCACTTCACCGCCCGCTTCCGCCGCGAGTTCGGCCTGCCGCCGTCGGCGCTCCGCGACCCCGGCCCGGCGGCGCTTAAGCAGCTTCAGACCAGCCTGCGGTAGCGCAGCGACCACAGCACCTCGAACCGCTGACTGCCGGCGGCGCCCCGCGACCATTCCCAGAGCAGCCCGTCGGGCGTGATCTGGGAGAAGCGCATCCGCCGCAGGCCGCCCTCCCGGTCGGGATCGGTGCGCAGCTCGAACTCCTCGCCCCGCCGCCCGCCGCGGAGGTCGAACACGCTGCCCTGGTTGTCGGCCCATAGCTGCGCCCACCTGCCATGGGCGGCATCGAAGGCCGACACGCTGGTCCCCCGCAGGCCGGCGTCCCGGGCGCCGTCGAACGTCTCCAGGATCGCCCGGTGCCCGAGGATCGGCCGGATCGTGTTGCGGGCGCTGCCCCCCTCCCAGGTGACCTCCCATTCCCCGATCCAGAAGTCCAGCTCGTGGGCCTGCGCAGGCAGCGGCAGGGCCTCGGCGGCGGGCTCGAGCCAGTCGGGGTCGATGCGCATGCGGCATGCTCGCCCGCCACCCCGCCGCCGGCTATCGCGATCGTGCGAGATCGTCCGCGGCGGAACAACGGGGTCTGACCCCGTTTGACCGCTCAGCGCAGGCGGGGCCCGGCCGCCTCGGCGGCGGCGACCAGCGTGCCGTCGGCGACGAGCTCGGCCACCGTCTCGATCTCGGCCGACAGCGAGCGGTCGTCACCCAGATGCGGCGACACCTCGCGGATCGCCGCCTGCAGCGCTGCGATCCCGGGGCCGGGGCGAAGCGGCTCCAGGAAGTCCAGCCCCTGAGCGCCGCACAGCAGCTCCACGGCCAGCACCCGCTCGACGTTCGCGCACACCCGCCAGCAGTGCACCGCCGCGGTGGCGCCCATCGACACGTGATCCTCCTGCCCGGCCGAGGTGGGGATCGAGTCGACCGAGGCCGGATGGCACAGCACCTTGTTCTCGGCCACCAGGCTGGCCGCCACGTAGTGGGGGATCATGAAGCCCGAGTTGAGCCCACCCTCCTCGGTCAGGAATGGCGGCAGCCCCTCGCTCATGGTGGGGTTGACCATCCGCTCGATCCGCCGCTCGCTGATGCCCGCCAGCTCTGCCAGGGCGATCTTCAGCGTGTCCAGCGCGATCGCCACCGGCTCGCCGTGGAAGTTGCCGTTGGAGAGCACCTCGCCCCTGTCGGCGAACACCAGCGGGTTGTCGGTGGCGGCGTTCAGCTCGATGGCGACGACGCCCTCCACGTAGCGGACCGCATCGCGGACAGCGCCGTGCACCTGGGGCGAGCAGCGAAGCGAGTAGGCGTCCTGTACCCGCCCGCACCACCGGTGCGACTCGTTGATCTGGCTGCCGTCGAGCAGGTCGTACAGGTTGGCGGCCGAGTCCACCTGGCCGGGGTGCGGCCGCAGCTGCTGGATCTCGGGCGAGAACGGCGTGCGGGACGCCCGCACGGCCTCCACCGACTGGGCGGCGGCCAGGTCGGCGATCCGCACCAGCCGGCCGGCCCGGATCAGCACCAGCGCCCCGATCGCGGCCATGAACTGGGTGCCGTTGATCAGCGCCAGGCCCTCCTTGGCGCCCAGCGTGACCGGGTGCAGGCCGGCCCGGGCCAGGGCCTCGGCGCCGGGCACCGCCTCCCCCGCCACCTCGGCCACCCCCTCGCCGACCAGCGGCAGGGCCAGATGGGCCAGGGGGGCCAGGTCGCCGCTGGCTCCCAGCGAGCCGCGTGACGGCACCACCGGGTGGACACGGGCGTTCAGCAGGTCGAGCAGCCGCTCCACCGTCTCCAGCCGGACGCCGGAGGCGCCGGTGGCCAGCGCGTTGGCCCGCAGCAGCATGGCCGCCCGCACCACCTCGGTGGGGAAGTGCTCACCCACCCCGCAGGCATGGCTGCGCAGCAGGTTCAGCTGCAGCCGGGCCACGGCGCCGGGCTCGATGGCGACGTCCACGAACCGCCCGAATCCGGTGTTCACGCCGTAGGTCGGCGTGCCCTCGGCCACCGCCCGCTCGATCAGGTCGCGGGCGGCCCCGATCTTGCGCACCGCCTCGGAGCCCAGCCGCACCTCCGCGCCATCGACCGCCACCCGCTCCACGTCGGCGATCTGAAGGCCGCTCCCGGTCAGCTCGATGGTGTCCCCCACGCGAGCCGTCAGTCTACTGCGCCGTGCCGAACTCGCCCGCCGCGGCCACCTCGAGCACCCGGTCGGCCGCCATATCCGGCAGCCGCAGCGCCCGCCCGGCTACGGCGGCGGCCACGCTGGCGGGCATCAGCCCGACCAGCTCCGAGCCGTGCACCCCCACTCCCCGCTCGCCGGCCAGCCGCTCGACCTCCGAGAAGACCTGCCACAGCGGAGTCGCGTCGATGTCGATCAGGTTCGTCGAGACCTGTGCCCGGCCGCTGCTTCGCAGCGCCAGGCCGATCGCCTGCACGCCGGGCAGCCCGCCGTCGCGCTCCCGGATGGCCGCCGCGATGCTCCGCGCCACCTCCAGATCACCGGTGTCGAGGTCGATGTTGAACGCGACCAGCGGCTCGCGCACCCCGAGCAGCACCGCCCCGGCCGTCTCGTGAAGCTCGTCGGGCCCCGCCAGCGGCTGGAGCTCGCCGGCGGCCAGCCGCTCCGCCAGGCGGCCGGGGCCGCCCTGCCGGTAGAACGCGGGCCGTCTGCCGTCGCCCAGCTCGCCGTAGCCGAGCACCGGGACGCCGAGCATCGCCACCCGCCGGGCAAGCAGCCGGGCAGCCCGCTCCGGGCGGTCGTCGTCGTCGGCGAAGCGCACGATCGGCACCACGTCGGCCGCGCCCACCCGCGGGTGCACGCCCTCGTGGCTGCGCAGGTCGATCCGCGCCACCGCCACCGCGATGCCCGCCGCCAGCGCCTCCACCAGCTGCTCCGCCGGGGCGACGACGGTGAACACGGAGCGGTTGTGGTCGCCGTCCGCGTGGACGTCGACCACCCGGCCGCCGGCGTCGGCCATGGCCTGGCCGATCGCGTCCAGCACCGACCGGTCACGGCCTTCTGAGAAGTTGGGCACCGACTCGAGCAGAGATGCCAGCCTACACACCTGCCTTCAGCCACGGGGACGGGCTCTCGACCCGCGCCCGGCGGCGGCGGCCGCGGGGTGGCCTGCCAGAAACCGGACGGGGCCGCCAGGGGTGAACCACCTTCCCGGCGGTCTACCGGGAAATGGTGATGCGATACCTCCCTTTTGGGGGAGTGCGCACCGGCGTCGATGCCTCACACTGAGTGCACGGATCGAAAAGGCAAACCCACTGCGAAGTGGGCACGCAAAGCAAGAGGTCTCCCCCAGGAGACGGCTCGGCTACCGAAACCGTGGACTCCCTCACCCAACCGCGTTCGTCGACCTCCGACGGAGCACTTCGATCGCGAGAGTGGAGCTCACCGGCGCGGAGATCGCTCGCGATCGCCGCATTGCGCCTCCGGGGCAGGCACCTCGGCAGCGCCTCGATCCGCATCGATACGGAGAGCGGACGGTGGGCTCCTGCGGGGGGCAGACTCGGGAAACCGAGGATGAGGCCACCGTTCGCTCCCGTCGACGCGCGTGCCCGCACAGCACCCGGAATCGATGATCTAGAGTCGCCGGCATGCTCGAGCACCTGTTCGCGCCGCTTCGGGTCGGCCCAGCCACCATCCCCAACCGGATCGTGTCCACCTCGCATCAGACCAGCCTGGTGCACGACCATCTGCCCACCGACGACCTGATCGCCTATCACGAGGCCCGGGCCCGCGGCGGTGCCGGCCTGATCTGCGTGGAGGCGACCGCGATCCACCACACCGGCCTGCTCACGCCCCACACGCTGGGCGGCTACCTGCCAGAGATCGTCCCTGCCTACCGGCGGCTGGCCGGCGCGGTGCATGCCCACGGCACCAAGCTGATGGTGCAGCTGTTCCACGGCGGCCGCGAGGTGATCTCGGCGCCACCGCGGCCGCCCGCCGTGGCGCCGTCGAGCGTCCCCAGCGCCCGTTTCAAGACCGAGCCCAGGGCACTCACCCGGCGCGAGATCCACGAGATGCTGGACGGCTACCGCCAGGCCGCCGCGTATGCCTCCGAGGGCGGCGTGGACGGCGTCGAGGTCTGTGCGGGGTTCGACTACCTGCCCACGCAGTTCCTGTCCCCGCACTCCAACCGCCGCACCGACGAGTACGGCGGCAACTTCGAGAACCGGCTGCGCTTCCTGCGCGAGGTGTGCGAGGCGATGCGGGACGGCATCGGGGCCGGCGGCGTGGTCGGCTGCCGGCTGACCGACGAGCACTGGTCGTTCGACGCCAACGACGAGGACGACCTGCGGCGGGCCGCCGCCGAGCTGGCGGACGCGGGGCTGATCGACTACCTGTCGGTCGCGCTGGGCAGCTCGTCCACCTATCGCGGCTCGACCTGGATCGTGCCGCCGGTGCCGGTCGAGCACAACGCGGTGTCGGCCTTCGCCCGCCGCATGAAGGAGGCTGTCGGCGTCCCCGTGATCGCCACCGGGCGGATCGTCGAGCCGGCCGACGCCGACGCCATGATCGCGCGCGGCGACTGCGACGCATGCGGCATGACCCGGGCGCTGATCACCGACCCGTCGATGCCGTCCAAGGCCCGCCGCGGCGAGCGCCACACCCGCTGCATCGGCTGCAACCAGGGCTGCATCGGCCACTACCACGCCGGGCTGCCGATCGCCTGCACCATCAACCCGTGGACCGGCTTCGAGGCCCGGCTCCCCCGCCCGTCGGCGGGCGGCGACGGCCAGACCGTGGTGATCGTCGGCGCCGGCCCGGCGGGCGCCGCTGCGGCCGGCACCGCCCTGGCCTGCGGGCACCGGGTGGTGGTCTTCGAGGCCGCGGATGCGGCCGGCGGCCAGATGCGTCACGCCCTCGGTGCACCCGGCCACAGCGAGATCGCGCACGGCCTGGTGTCGACGGCGGAAGCCTGGCTGGCCGGCTGCGACGTCCGCTACGGCACCAGGGCGGGCGTCGACGAGGTGCTGGCTGAGCACCCCGACCGGGTGATCGTCGCCAGCGGGGCCGGCCGCTACCAGCCCGAGATCCCGGGTGACGGCCCGCCGGTGCTGCACGCATGGGACGTGCTGGACGGCGCCGGCGTCTCCGGCCGGGCCGTGGTCGCCGACTGGGGAGGCGACTGGACCGGCCTGGCGGTGGCGGAGGTGCTGGCCGCACGCGGGGTCGAGGTCCGCCTGGTCACCGCGGCTGTGGCGGTGGGCGAGGCCATCCACCAGTACCAGCGAAACCTCTACATCGAGCGGCTCGACCTGGCCGGGGTCGAGATCCTCCATCACCTGCGGCCGCTTCGCCGCGATGGTGACGCGGTGGTCTTCGAGCACGTGTTCTCGCTCCGCGAGGTGCGCCTGGACGGCGTCGACGCGCTGGTGGTGAGCGCCGGCCGAAGCGGCGACACGGCGCTGTTCGAGGAGCTCCAGGAGCGCGGGGTGAGCGTCGTACGGGTGGGCGACGCGCTGGGCGCGCGGTCGTTCGAAGAGGCGATCCGCGAGGGCACCGAGGCGGCGCTGGGAGCGGTGCCGGCCCCGGCCGCCGTGCACTGACGGCGCACTCCCGGCACGATCCCGCGACACACGCGCGCAACCGCTCCCCGTAGCGTCTGCCCGCATGCACGATCGGGGTCAGGCAACGGTGGAGTACGCAGGCCTGGCGCTGCTGGTGGCGCTGCTGTTGCTGGCCGCAACGCACACCGCCCGCGCCGGGCTGGCGGCGCGGGCGGCGGGCGACGCCGGCTACCTGCAGCTGGCGGCCCGCCACGCGCCCACGTTCGTCCTGGAGCGTGGCGACTCCAGCCTGCCGGTCGACTTCCGCCGCTGCCGCAGCCGCGCCTGCGCGAGCCGTGACCCGGTGGTCTTCGTCCACGGCGTCCGCAAGGGCGGCGCGGTCTACCTCGAATACTGGGAATACCTGCCCGACTCGCGGACGGCCGGCACCGGCATCGACCGGATCGACGGCGCCCACGCGGACGATTGGGAGGGCCTGATCGTCAAGCTGCTGGCCGACGGCACCGTGGTCGGCGCCCGCGCCTCGGCCCACCTGGGCTGGAACGGCGCCCGGCCCTGGTGGGAGCTGACGCCTGGCGACTGGGCGCCCTACCCGGCTCCGGTGTACCGGGCGGCGGGCAGCCACGCCGGCTCGTTCCGGGAGGCGGGGATCGACCTGGCCGGCGACCGCTGGGACGGCCCGGCCGGCTCGGTGACGCCGCGGCTGGTGCCCGCCGACCAGGCCCGGGAGGCGGCCGCCGCCTTCGGCTCCGGCTCGGTGCCGCCCTGGGACAAGGCGGCCTGGACCGACCCCGAGGCCACGATCACCGGCCGCCCTGGCGATCGCGCGCCCTACGCCCGCTACGCCCGCTGGTGGGCATCGCTGTGCCTGCCGTGCGGATAGATGCTCGATACTCAAGACTGCTTCGCGTCCGGTCGATATCCGATCTGTGTTCGATACGCCCCGAGATCTGGTCCGCCTGGCGCTGGAGATGCTTCCCGCGATGCCCGCCTCCATCGAGGTGTTCTCCGAGGACGGCGGGTCGTTCATGCTGACGCTGGCGGACCACGAGGGGGCCCTGATCTACGCCTACGGCGATCGCAACCACGTGCGCGAGGGCCTGACGCTCGAGCACCGCATGCGGAACGGCGAGGGCGACGGGCACGACATCCGCTTCCTGATCAAGACCACGTTCTTCCAGTCGGGCAGCGACCTCTTGCTGCACCTGCACGTCAGCGGCATCGAGGAGCACTACGCCAGCCGAGGCGCGCCCCGCGCATCGCTCAATCCGCAGGCCACCGCCCGCATCCTCTACGCGCGGGAGCTCGACCGCGACGAGGTGATCGAGGTGCGCATCGTCGACGCCTCCACCACCGGCATCGGATTCATCACCGACCGCCGCTTCCATCCCGGCGACGTGATCGAGGTGATCGCCCCGCTGCCCGACCGCCCCGTGCGGCTCGAGGCCCGGGTCGTCGCCTCGGCCCCCGTCGTCTATGGACGCAACCGCGTCGGCTGCGAGATCACCGCCATCCTCGAGGCCGATCGCCACTCGATCGGCCTGCTGGCCACGTTGAGCGAGCAGGCCGGCAGCGAGGACGACCGCCGTCCCGAGATCCTGGACACGCTGGAGCGCGCCCGCCACCGGCAGACGCTGGGCGCGCTCCAGCGTGTCCAGGATCTCGGGACGGCGGTCGTCCTCGCTGCCGGCCTGCTCGCTCAACGTGGCCAGCAGGCCGATCGAGTGGCGATCGGCCTCGAGGATG
>DATLLX010000017.1:0-2643 GCA_035537595.1 Gaiellales bacterium
CGCTGGCGCGCGACGGCATCCTCCGCGCCATCGAGCCGCGGTCCGGCCATGACGTGTGGGCCGTCGGGCACCGGTGGGTGCTCGGCAATCCCCGCCCGCTGCTGCTGCATCTCGGCCCGGGCGGCTGGGAGCGCGTCCCCGCACCCGGCGACCGGCCGGGGTTCCTGCGCGGCATCACATCGGTGCCCGGCACCCGGGAGATGTGGGCGGTGGGCGCCAACATCGACCCCTGGAAGACGATGGTGATGCATTACGACGGCCGGCAGTGGGCGCGGTTCCGCCACCCCGAGCCGGGTGGCATCGGCGGCGGCGAGCTGCACGACGTGGTCGCCGCCGGGCACTCCAAGGCCTGGGCGGTGGGTCAGGGCGTGACCGCCGCCACGCTGATCTGGAACGGCGTCGAATGGCGTGAGACGCTGACGCCGCGGGGCCAGGAGGCGGGCCTCAACGGCATCGCCCGCACACCAGGCACCAAGGAGACGTTCGCCGTCGGGTTCCGCCGCGGGCACACATTCGCGGTCTACCAGCACTGACCGTCAGCGCGGGCGAAGGACGTACAGCCGGACGCCCGGCTCACCGGTCTGCCGCGTCTCCACCTCCCACCCGCCCGCCGCCTCGCGCAGGAACCGCTCGGCCGGGACGCGCCCCGGGTCGGTGACCAGCACCTCCCCGGCCGGCGCCACCAGGCGTGGCAGCAGCGGCAGCAGCTGGTCGACGTTGCGCTGCTCGTAGAGCACGTCGGCGGCCAGCACGAGCGGCCAGGGCCCGCGCGCGACGATCTCCCCCGCCTCGTCCCAGCGGCACAGGGCGGTCTCCACCGGGGCGCCGTTCAGCGCAGCATTGGCGGCCGCAAAGCGCAGGGCGTCATGCGACCAGTCGGTGGCCAGCACAGGCGCGCCGCGCAGCGCCGCGGTGATCGCCGGCAGGCCCAGGCCGCAGCCCAGCTCCAGCACACGCACGCCGCCCAGATCACGACCGGCCAGAACGGCCGCCAGCGCCCGTGCGCTGGGCCACAGCTCGGCCCAGTAGGGAAGGTACTCCTCGTGCTCGAACGCGTTCTCGTCGAGCAGCGACTCGCTGTCCTTCGGCCTGCGAAGGGCGATCCGCAGCCCTGGGAGCCGCACCTCTTCGTGCGCGACGTTACATATTCCGTCGGTTTCCGTGTTCATCTCCTCAGGATCGGGGGTACGGCTACGGCATTCGGGCCATGGACGGCGAGGAAACCGTCTTCCAAGGTTTGTGGAATAGAAGACCGAATACCCGCGTTAGAACAGTTGGACGGGTGAACGCGAGGCCGCCATGGTGCGGCGCGCGACCATCGAACCCGGACGGGTCACAGAAACCACCGATACACGAGATGGACATGTGGCGGCGCCGCACGGCCGCGGCCCGCGACACACGAGAGGGAAGAAGCGGAATGACGACGATGACATATGAGCCGCAGCTGCGGCAGCTGATCGAGAAGGCCCAGGAAGAGGGCCGGCTCGATCTCAACGAGCTGAACACGGTGTGTACCGAGCTCGACCTCTCCGAGGAGGAGCAGGCGGCGGTGCGGGCCGACCTCGACGAGCTGGGCGTGGAGATCGCCGAGGTTCGCGAGCTGGAGTCCGAGCCGGTCGCCGATCGACCGGAGGCACAGCCCCCGACCTGGTACCTGCCCCAGACGATCAACAGCCTCGACCTGTTCCTGGCCCAGATCGGCCGGGTGCCGCTGCTGACGAAGCAGCAGGAGCAGGCCCTGGCCCGGCGCATCGAGACCGGCGACGAGCTGGCCAAGCGGCGCATGGTCGAGGCCAACCTGCGCCTGGTCGTCTCGATCGCGAAGAAGTACCGCGGCCACGGGGTGAGCTTCCTCGACCTGATCCAGGAGGGCACGCTGGGCCTGGTGCGGGCGGTCGAGAAGTTCGAGTGGCGGCGCGACCTGAAGTTCTCCACGTACGCAACGTGGTGGATCCAGCAGGCCGTGCAGCGCGCGGTTGCGAACCAGAGCCGCACGATCCGCGTGCCGGTGCACGTGCATGACCGGCTGCGCAAGATCGATCGGGCGCGACGCGACATCGAGGCCAAGCTGGGCCGCGAGGCGACGCTGGAGGAGGTGGCGACCCAGGCCAAGCTGAAGACCAGCGAGGTTGAGGACGCCGACAAGCTGCGGTCGCAGACCGTCTCCCTGCAACGCCCCACGATGGAGGACGGCGACACCGAGCTGGGCGACCTGATCCCGGACGAGAACGCGCGCGACGTGACCGAGACGGTCGCCGACACCATGCGCTCCGAGACACTGGGCGAGGCGCTCGAGCGGCTGTCGCCGCGGACGCGGCGAATCCTCGAGCTGCGCTTCGGGCTCAACGGCGGCGAGCCGATGATGCTCGACGCGGTGGGCAAGGAAGTCGGCCTCACCCGTGAGCGCGTGCGTCAGATCGAGGTCGAGGCTCTCGGCCAGCTGGCGCAGATGCCGGAGCTCGCCGGCATCGCCGACGCGGCGTAAGCCAGAACACCCGCGCGCGGGCCTCGGGGGCACACACCATCGAGGCTCGCGCGCGGGTGTTCTGGCTTACGCCGCGTCGGCGATGCCGGAGCTCGCCGGCATCTGCGCCAGCTGGCCGAGAGCCTCGACCTCGATCTGACGCACGCGCTCACGGGTGA
>DATLLX010000018.1:0-5201 GCA_035537595.1 Gaiellales bacterium
GATCTGCGGCACACCTTCGCCCGGTCGCCCTGGCGGGGGCGCATCCGCAGCGCGGCCAGGTCGGCGATCGACCGGGCGAAGGTGTGCCGCAGATCCTCCGAGCCGGTCTCCAGCTCGGGCACGCTGAGCTGCCAGGCGCGCAGCGACTCGCTGACCCGCTCGCGCTCGTCGCCGAAGTAGAAGCTGGGGTAGCGGGGCTCCCGCTGCTGGTCGCCGTGCAGCAGCACGACGTGGCTGCGGCACTCCCAGCAGGCGCCGGGAGCCAGCTCCAGCCGGTGGCAGATCGACCGCTCGTTCGCCTCGCCCTGGCGCGACGACCAGACCAGCGCCTGGGCCTGGAAGCGGCCGTCGTCCAAGGAGAACGTCCACGAGTTCTCGCCCTGATCGTGGTAACGGCGGACGTCGATCGGCGGCTGCGTGGTGTCGGTGAACACCAGCTCCTCCTCGTTGTACGCCCGCGCCTTGACCTCGAACAGGTCGAGGAAGTCGACGTCGAACTGCATCTCCAGCTCCAGCGGCACCGGGTGGATCAGGTGGTTCTCGACCCGCAGGCTCTCCTGCATGCCGCCCTCGCCGACGAACACGTCGCGGATCAGCGAGATCGAGCCCGCGGCGAGGCTCTCGGTGCGCGGGGTCTGCATGAACACGGCGGCCGAGTAGTAGTCGACGGTGCGCGAGCTGAGCAGCTCCGGCTGGTAGCCGTTGACCAGCAGCCGCCACTGCGACAGGTAGCGGGTGTCGTTGAAGTAGAGGCCGTCCGTTCGGCCCCCGATCTCGCCGTGGTCGTCGGCGACGAGAAAGGTGTTTCCCTCGAGGACGGTCAGCACGGGGCTGATGCTAGCCGCGGGGCCCCCGGGCTCCCGCCTGGGCGCCCCGCGGAGGGACCGGTCAGGCGGCTGCGGCCGCCGTGTGGGTGTCGAGCTCGAGCGCCTCGATCAGCGCCGCCTTGGGGCGGGCGCCGAGCGCGCCGGACACGACCTCGCCGTCCTTCATGACAAGGATCATGGGAATGCTCTGCACCTGAAATGCCGTCGCCAGCTCCTGCTCGGCGTCGACGTCGATCTTTCCGACCTTCAGCTTGCCGTCGTACTCCTGGGCGATCTCGTCGACGATCGGCGAGACCATCCGGCAGGGCCCGCACCAGGCGGCCCACAGGTCGAGCAGCACGGGCTGATCGGACTTCAGGACCTCCTGTTCGAAGTTGTCCTTGGTGATGTCGATCGGGGTCATCAATGTCCTTTCGGGTTCTTCAACTACTTGGTTACATAGTTGCAGATCTGGTACGCTTGCGCAAATGGGCCTTCCTCATCCGCTTCCCGCAGAGTTCGCCGGGCCGCTGGCGGAGCGGTTCCGACTGCTGTCAGAGCCGACCCGGCTGCGGCTGCTCGATCTGCTCCGTGACGGAGAGCGAACCGTGGGCGATCTGGCGGGTGACCTGGGTTGTACCCAGGCAAACGTCTCGAAACACCTGGCGATGCTGGCGGAGGGCGGCCTGGTCAGCCGCCGGCGGGACGGTCTGCGGTCGTACTACGGGGTGGCCGACGAGTCGGTGTTCAACCTCTGCGACTCTGTCTGCGAGAGTCTGCGCCGGCACCTCGAGTCGCGCGCCCGCGCCGTGCGCTGAGTCCGCTCAGACCCGTCCCCGGAGGGCCAGGATATTGGCCACGTAGTGCCGGGTGGACGGCAGCAGCCGGTGGGCGCTCACCGAACCGGGCCCCTGGTAGTAGGCGGCCAGCGCCTGCCGCTCGTTGCCGCCGAAGGTCTGCAGCAGGTGGCCGAGGTAGGCCACCCCGACCCGGATGTTGCCCGACGCCGTCCACCGCGCCGGCTCCCCCAGCAGGTAGCGCTCGACCCAGTAGCGCGTTCTCGGCATCACCTGCATAACGCCGCGGGCGCCGGCCGGGGAGACGGCGGCCGGGTTCCAGCCCGACTCCTGCCACGCCAGCGCCCGGACGAGGGCGGCATCGACCCCGTAGTGGGCCGACCACCGGTCGAGCGCGCAGCGCACGCTGGCACAGCCGTCGCCGATGGTCGTCGCCGCGGGCGCGGCGGACGCCGGCCGCGGGGCGCCGCCCTGCCCGGGTACCCGAAGCACCGTGCCGGTGACCAGGATCCCGTACGGCTGCAGCCCGTTCACCTGCGCCACCCGCTGCACGCTGGTTCCAAAGCTGAGGGCGATCCCCGAGAGCGTGTTTCCGAATCGCACGGTGTAGCGGCCCGACCAGCCGGACGACGATCCGCTCGTCGCCCCCGGCACCCTGAGCGACGTGCCGGCCAGCAGCACGCCGTTGATGCGCAGCCCGTTGTCGCGGGCCAGCCGGTGCAGCGACACGCCGTGGGCGGCGGCGATCCCGCTCAGCGTATCGCCCCACTGGACACGGTAGGTGGCGGCCGCGGCGGGCGCCGGGGGGGCGGCCGCCAGCAGCGCCGCGAGGGCGATCGGGAGACGTTTCCGGAGCATGAGCGCACCCCCTTCGACGGGTGCCCCCGGCGTTCCTTCCGCGGCGGCCGATATCGTCTCCCCGACGCACTCATCCGGTCTTCAAGGAGAAAATGACATGCAGCCTGAGTTGGTCAAGAAGCTTGCCGCGGAGTTCGTCGGCACCTTCGGGTTCTTCTTCATCGGCTACACCGGGATCGCCGCCATCGTCGAGACGGGCGCCCCGGTGTACGTGCCGATCGGCTTCGGATTCGGGCTGGCGGCGATGATCTTCGCCTTCGGCCACATCTCGGGCGGCCACTTCAATCCCGCCGTCACCGCGGGGCTTACGGCGGGCGGCCGGTTCCCGATGAGCGATGTCATCCCCTACTGGGTGGCCCAGCTGGGCGGCGGCCTGCTGGCTGCGCTGGCGGTGCGGATCGTGTTCTCGAGCGAGGCCGCCGACAAGCTGGTGACGGCCCCCGGCAGCGGCATCTCCGACGGCAAGGCGATGGTGGTGGAGCTGATCTTCACCTTCCTGTTCGTGCTCGTGATCGCCACCGTGGCGACCGACTCGCGGGCGCCCTGGAACGGCGTGTTCGCGCCGCTGGCCATCGGCCTGTTCATCTTCACCCAGGCCAGCGTGATCGGGCCGATCTCCGGCGGCTCGCTGAACCCGGCGATCTCCCTGGCGCCGGCGATCGTGGCCGCCGACCTGTCGAACGTCTGGATCTACATCATCGGGCCGCTGGCGGGCGGCGTGCTGGGCGGGCTGACGCACGCCTACTTCCGTGATGACATCGCCGATCGGTCGGCCCCATGGCGGCATCAGGATGCGGGGCCGGTTGCAACTGACTGATTAGTCAGTCAAAATGAGCGGATGACCGATCGCGAGACCGGGATCCTGGAAGCGGCCTGCCGGGTGATCGCCCGTGAGGGCGCCGACGGGCTGCGCATGGGCGCGGTGGCCCGCGAGGCCGGGGTCTCGAGCGCGCTGATCCACTACTACTTCGCGACCCGCAGCGATCTGCTGGTGAACGCGTTCGAGCACGCCGACCGCGAGGCCGACAAGGCCGCCACCCGGGCGATCGAGGGCATCCCGCTGGCCGCTGACCGCCTGGCCCGGCTGCTGGTGGTCTACGCGGCGGCCGATCCGGTGTTCCGGGAGGACTGGATCCTGTGGGTCGAGATGTGGCGGAGCGCGATCTTCGACGAGCGGCTGCGCTCGAGCGTGAGCGCGTCCAACCGGGCATGGGCCGACCAGGTGGCCGACCTGATCCGCGACGGCGCGGAGGACGGCTCGATCCCCCCGGTCGCCGACGTCGACCTGGTCACGCTGCGGCTGACCGCGGTCGTGGACGGCCTCGGCCTGCAGATCATCAGCGGGCTGATCAGTCACGAGGTGGCGGCCGACGTCATCCGCAGCGCGATCGAGCAGGAGCTGGCAGTCACCCTGACCAAGGAGAGCCTGGTATGAGCGTCATCCCCCGACCGTCCGGCGTCACCCTGCCGGCACGCGCCTACGTCTCGCCGGAGGTGTACGAGCGGGAGATGCGCGAGGTGTTCATGAAGTCCTGGATCTTCGCCTGCCATGTGTCCGACGTGGCGGCACCCGGCCAGTACTGGACGACCGAGATCGCCGGCGAGCCGGTGGCCGTGCTGCGCGACAAGGACGGCCGGCTGCGAGCGCTGTCGAACGTCTGCCGGCACCGCGCTGCGCAGATCCTGAGCGGCGAGGGCAGCTGCCCCAAGGTGCTGCGCTGCCCGTACCACGGCTGGACGTACCGCCAGGACGGACAGCTGGCGGCGGTGCCGGAGGCCCGCGGGTTCGACAACCTCGACCGTGAAGCGGTGCGGCTGCCGGAGTTCCGGGTCGGCGAGCTGAGCGGGCTGGTGTTCGTCTGCATGAGCGACGAGACGGAGGCGCTCGACACCTATTTCGGCGACCTGCCCGACAAGCTGGCCCGGCTGCGGGTGGCCGAGCTGACCGCCAGCCGGCGGTACCCGGCCGCCTACGACCACAACTGGAAGGTGATAGCCGACAACTACCTGGAGGGCTACCACATCCCGGTGGGCCATCCCGGCCTCCTGCGCATGCTCGACTACAAGCGCTACCTGGCCACCATCGGCAAGCGCCACGCGTGGATCGACGGGCCGTTCCGCGGCAAGCCGTCGAAGAACTACCAGGAGCGGCTCTACCAGCGGCTGATGCGGCCGATGCAGGGCTTCCCCAAGGAGCTGGAAGGGGCCTGGACCTACGTCCACCTGTGGCCGGCGACTTTCATCGACATCTATCCCGACCAGATCGACACCTGGCAGCTGTTCCCGGCCGGGCTGCGGCGGACGCGCACCGAGGCCCGGATCTACCACAGCGGGTCGGGCGCCATACGCGACAGGCTGGTACGGACGATCAACTGGCGGTTCAACAGCAAGGTGATGGCCGAGGACGTCGAGCTCTGCGACGCGGTGCAGCGGGGCCTGGAGTCGCGCACGTACGAGCGGGGTGTGCTGAACCGCAACGTGAACGGCGTGCTGAACTTCCACAACCTGCTGCGCGAGGCGCTGCCGGGCATCGACCAGGCGTGAGCGGCTCGATGGCCCTCCCGGCCCGGCGGCGCGCCGATCCGGACGGCTGGTTGTTCCTGACCCCGGAGGTCGAGCGCGAGGTGCCGTCGCTGGTCGACGCGCTTCACCAGGGGGCTGCCGACGCCGAGGCGCAGCGGATCGAGCGGCTGATCCATCGCGGCTCGATGGGGACCTGGTTCCAGTACCTGCGGGATGT
>DATLLX010000019.1:0-3561 GCA_035537595.1 Gaiellales bacterium
GCCGCGGCGTCGCGGCCGACGAAGGCCTTGTCGAGCCGCACGAACCGCTCCATCCCGGCCTCGAACGCCCCGTAGACCGGCCGGAGCTCGGCGAACCAGGTCGGCCAGTTCTTCTCGAGCCGCATCGAGAGCAGCGCCCGCGTCCCGAAGTCGACGATCCCCTCCGCCGCCCCGGCCGCCTTCACCGCGCGATAGAGCGTGCGCAGGTAGGCCGGCTCCGCCCAGATCTCGTAGCCGAGATCGCCGGTATAGCTCAGCCGGTTGACCATCGCCGGCACGCCACCGACGTCCATTGTCCGATGGTCCATGAAGCGGAACGCCGCGCTCGACACGTCATGGTCGACCAGCCGCGCCAGCACCGCCCGCGACCGTGGTCCGGCCAGCATCAGCCCCATCAGCCGCGTCCCCAGCCGCTCGACCCGCACGCCGCCGTCCCCCGGCAGCCGCGCCTCGAACCAGCGCAGGTGATACAATTGCGCCGCCGACGATCCCCAGAGCAGGAAGTCCCCGGCCCCGCGCCTCGCCACGGTGAAGTCGCCGATCAGCTTGCCCGCGTCGTTCAGCATCGGCGACAGCGCGATCCGCCCGGTCCGCGGCATCCGGTTGGCGAGCAGCCCGTCGAGCCAGGCCTCGGCCCCCGGCCCGCTCACCGCGAACTTGGCGAAGTTGGCGATCTCGGTGACGCCCACGCCCGCGCGCACCGCCCGGACCTCGTCGCCCACCGCCGCGAAGTCGTTCGAGCGATGGAACGACAGCACATCCTCGGCCGGCTCGCCCTCGGGCGCGTACCAGAGCGGCACCTCCATCCCCCAGGTCACCCCCATCACCGCACGGTTCTCGCCGACCTGGATGTCGTGGAGCGGCGTCGTCTGCTGCGGCCGGCCTGCCACCAGCTCCTCGTTCGGGAAGCGGATCGAGAAGCGCCGCGCATAGGTCTCCCGCACCTTGGCGTTGGTGTAGCGCAACGTCGCCCACTCGCCGAACCGCGCCACGTCCATGCCGAAGACGTCGTGCCCCGGGTCGCCCGCCGTCATCCAGTTGGCCAGCACCAGCCCGACGCCGCCGCCCTGGCTGAACCCGGCCATCACCGCGCAGGCCACCCAGAAGTTGGTCAGCCCCGGCACCGGCCCGACCAGCGGGTTGCCGTCGGGGGCGAAGGTGAACGGCCCGTTGATCACCTGCCTGATCCCGGCCCGCTCCAGCGCCGGATAGTGCCGGAACCCGACCTCGAGCGACGGCGCGATCCGGTCGAGGTCCGGCGGCAGCAGCCGTTGCCCGAAGTCCCAGGGCGTCGTCTTCGGCGACCACGGCCGGCAGTCCTTCTCGTAGGTCCCGAGCAGCACCCCGCCGCGCTCCTGCCGCGAGTAGATCTCCCCCGGCAGGTCCAGGACCCCGACCATCTCGCGCCCGGTGCGGGCGTTGAACTCCGCCACCTCCGGCATCGCCTCGGTCAAGAGGTACATGTGCTCCATGGCGAGCACCGGCAGCTCCAGCCCGACCATCCGCCCGACCTCGCGCGCCCAGAGCCCGCCGGCGTTGACCACGTGCTCGGCCTCGACGGTGCCGTGCTCGGTGACGACGTTCCAGGTGCCGTCCGCCTCCTGCGTCAGCTCCACCACCCGGTTGCGCAGCACGATCGTCGCGCCGAGCGCCTGCGCCGCCTTGGCATAGGCGTGCGTCGTCCCCGCCGGGTCGAGATGCCCCTCCACCGGATCCCACAGCGCCCCGACGAAGTGCGACGGATCCATCAGCGGGAACATCGCTGCCGCCTCGCCCGGGGTGATGATCTCGGTCTGCATGCCCAGGCACCGCCCCTTGGCGTGCGCTAGCCGCAGGAAGTCCAT
The DNA here is from genome assembly GCA_035537595.1 of Gaiellales bacterium. Lineage (GTDB taxonomy): Bacteria > Actinomycetota > Thermoleophilia > Gaiellales > JAICJC01 > DATLLX01. The sequence goes on from DATLLX010000019.1 coordinate 1,845, forward strand.
CCGCTCCGGCGTCCCCGCCATCATCACCCCGCCGGTCAGGTGCAGCCCGCAGGACTGCCCCGACACCTGCTCCAGCTCCCGGTAGAGCCCGACCGTGTAGGCCTGCAGCTTCGCGACGTTCGGGTCGCCGTTCAGCGTGTGGAAGCCCCCTGCGGCGTGCCACGACGAGCCGGAGGTCAGCTCCGAGCGCTCGACCAGCATCGCGTCGGTCCAGCCGGCCTTCGCCAGGTGGTAGAGCACCGAGCAGCCGACCACGCCGCCGCCGATCACCACGGCGCGGGCCCGGCTCCTCATCCGACGATCGCCTCCACCAGCCCCGAGCCCGGATGCGTCAGCCCGTCGACCACGTTGAAATGATGCCGCCGCGGCTCGATCGTCTGCTCCATCTCCGCCCCGAGCCCGGTCCAGATGTTGGCGATCAGCGTCGTCTGGCGCACGAACTCCGGCCGCTCGCGGTCGCCGACCCAGGCGTGCACCGCCATCCCCGCGCACGGCGTCCCGAGCGCCGGGCTCTCCGCCGCCGCCTCGGCCGCGTCGAGCCGCCACGCCTCGGCGTTGGCCGTCAGCCGCAGCAGCGGCCTGAGGTCATGCAGCCCGCTGATCGTCACCACCCGGTCGACCCGCGCCGCCACCGCCGCCGGCAACCGGCTGTCCTCGCAGACCTGCCGGGTGACGAGGTGCCCGCCCGCCGAGTGCCCGGCCAGCCGCACCGGCCCGTCCACCTCCGCCGCCGCCGCCGCGACCGCGTCGGCAATCATCGCGGTGATCGCCGCGATCCGCGCCTCGGGCGCCAGCACATAGCCCGGCATCGCCACCGCCCAGCCGTGCGCCAGCGGCCCGGCGGCGAGGTGCGACCAGACCCCCCGGTCGAACGCCCGCCAGTAGCCGCCGTGCACGAACACCAGCAGCCCCTTCGCCGCTCCCTCCGGCAGGAACAGGTCGAACCGCTGCCGCGGGTGCGGCCCGTAGGGCAGCGCCTCGCGCAGCCGCCCGCCGACGCCGCCCCGGAACGCCGCCGCCAGCGCCTGCCAGCGCGCCGGATAGGCCTGGCCGTCCGGAATGTGCGCGCTGTTGGCGTAGGCGTCGTCCCAGTCGGCGATCACCCTCAGAACGCCTTGAAGGTCAGCGTCGTCAGGCTGCGGTCGATGTAGGGGATGTCGAGGATCTTCTCGTTGACGTAGTGCCCGACGTCGGCCCCGTCGGGAATGTAGACCTTCATCATCAGGTCGTACTCCCCGGACGTCGAGTAGAGCTCCGAGGCGAACTCCCGGTCGTAGATCGCGTCGGCGACCTCGTAGGTCCGCCCCGGCCGGCAGCGCAGCTGGATGAAGACGAGCGTCATGGCCTCCCTCGCGCGTTTGCGGCCAGACTGCCGGGCGGCCCGCGCCGATGCAATGGCCGATCAGCCGGCCAGCACCACCGCGACGATGCCGCCCGCGACCAGCGCGATCCCCAGCGTCTCGCGCAGCGCCGGCAGCTCGCCGAAGGCGTAGCGCGCGGTCAGCCAGCTGAACAGCAGCTCCACCTGGCCGACCGCCTTGACCTGCGCCGCGGTGGCGACGGTCAAGGCGACGAACCAGCCGAGCGAGGCCAGCATCCCCGCCGCCCCCACCGGCACCGCCACACGCCAGGCCCGCAACACCGCCCCGATGGTGCCGCGGGCCGCCACCGCCAGCCCGCCGCCCATCACCAGCGCCTGCACCAGCGTCACACAGGC
>DATLLX010000020.1:0-2210 GCA_035537595.1 Gaiellales bacterium
CCTGGTATCCCGTCGAGGGCGCACCGGAGGCCTGCATCGAGCTGCGGCTCAGCCCGTCGTCTGCGTGACCGGCTCGGCGTCGCGCGATCCCGCGTCGTAGCGCCAGAAGGCCGGCAGCAGCGCGGCCGTGATGGCGACCCCGATCACGCACAGCACGCCGCCCGAGACGATCGATCCGCGCACGCCGATCAGCGAGGCCGCGGCGCCCGCCTCGACGTTTCCGGCCAGCGGGCCGGTCGAGTAGCCGACCTGCTCGATGCCGGCCAGGCGACCGCGCAGCTCGGTGGGGATGGTCTGGTTCCAGACGGTGGTCCGGAAGATGCCCGACACGGTGTCAGCCGCGCCCGCCACCGCCAGCCCGGCCAGCACCAGCGCCAGCCCAGGTGCCAGCCCCACCACCGCGATCGCGAGCCCCCACCCGGCGGCCGCGAAGCAGATGGCAGCGCCGTGCCTGCGCGTCCCGCCCGTCCAGCCGCTGGTGAGCGTGGCCGCGAGGGCGCCCACGGCCGGCGCGGCGTACATCAGGCCGAGCACGCCGGCGCCGCCGAACTCGTGCGCGAAGGCCGGGAAGATCGCGTTCGGCATGCCGAAGAACATGGCCACGATGTCGACCGCGTAGGTGCCGAGCAGCACCGGCCGCGCCGCCGCGTAGCGCACGCCCTCGAGGATGCCGTGCAGGCTGACCTTCGCCCCCGCGACCGGCGGCGGAGCCGCGCGCATCATCCGCAGGAGCAGCAGCGACGCGGCGAAGGTGGCGACGTCGAAGGCGTAGGTGAGCGGCAGCCCCACCACCGCGATCAGCACGCCGCCAAGCGCGGGGCCGCCGATCTCGCCGATGTTGAAGCGAAGCGTGCCGATCGCCGCCGCCGCCGGCATCTCGTCGCGGTGGACCAGGCGCTGGGTGAGGGCCTCCAGCGACGAGCGTTGGAGGCCGTCGAGCCCCGCCATCACGGCCGCGACCACGAACAGCAGCCACAGTTTCGGGCTGGTCAGCGTCGCGTTCAGCAGCAGCACGATCGAGGTGCCGGCGAACGACAGCTCGGTCAGGAGCAGCATCCGCCGCCGGTCGCGGGCGTCGGCCAGCGCACCGCCCAGAAACGCGGTCACCAGCAGCGGGCACAGCTCGGCCAGGCCTAGCAGGCCCACCACCAGCGAGGAGCCGGACAGCTGGTAGGCCTGGTAGGGCAGGGCCACGTAGGTCACCATCGAGCCCAGGAACGTGACCGCCTGGGCGGCCGTCAGCAGCCGGAAGTCGCGGTGGCGCCGGAGCGGGCCGAGATCGATGGTGGCCTTGCGGACGCCGGCGCGCGGCCCGTCGCGCTCCGTCGCCGTCTGCGGCAGCGGCGGCATGGGTGAGAGCCGCTCCGCCTCATGCTGGCCGTGGCCGTGCTCGTCGTTGGGGGGCTCCTCGGGCACGACCGGGGAGGATAGTTACCATGCGGCGATGCTGACAGACCGCTTCCAGCAGGCGCTGATCTATGCCGCGCAGGTGCACGACGGCCAGTCCCGCAAGGGCGGCGAGTCGATTCCGTACCTGGCCCACCTGATGTCAGTGGCGGCGCTGGTGCTGGAGAACGGCGGCGGCGAGGACGAGGCGATCGCGGCGCTGCTGCACGACGCGATCGAGGATCGCGGCGATCGCACCAACCTCGAGGAGCTGCGCGAGCGCTTCGGCGATCAGGTCGCGTTCATCGTCGATGCCTGCAGCGACACCGACCAGCGCCCCAAACCGCCCTGGCAGGGGCGCAAGCAGGCATACATCGATCGCATGCAGACCGCGCCGGTGGCCGTGCTGCGCGTTGCGTGTGCGGACAAGGTGCACAACGCCCGCTCGACGCTGAGCGACCTGTACGTGTCCGGCCCCGCCACCTGGAGCAAGTTCGGCAGCACGGTCGAGCAGCAGCTCTGGTACTACCAGACCCTGTCCGAGCTGTTCTCACGGCGGCTGCCGGGGCCGCTGTCGGACGAGCTGGCGCGGGTGGTTGCCGAGATCACGGAACGGTCGGCCACAACCATCTGACTGTTGATTCCACCACGCAGCTTGTGGAACCAACCATCTATGCGTGACCGGGGAAGTGGCGGTGCGTGGCGACCCGGCGGTCGGCGTGCACCAGGTCGGCGAGTGTGCCGTGGCCGAGCCGCTCCAGCCTGGTCGCGAGCGCGAGGAACACCTGCGCGGTCGTGAGCGCGTCGCCCATCGCCTGATGGGG
>DATLLX010000021.1:0-6745 GCA_035537595.1 Gaiellales bacterium
CCTTTGAGGCCGCGTAGTTGGTCTGGCCCGCGTTGCCATGCACGCCAACGATCGACGTGATGTTGACGATCACACCGGCGCGGCGCTTCAGCATCGGCCGCGACAGCGCCCGGCAGGTGAAGAAGGCGCCGCCCAGGTTGGTGTCGATCACGTCGCGCCAGGCTTCCTCGCTCAGCCGCATGATCAGATCGTCGCGCGTGATCCCGGCGTTGTTGACCAGGATGGCGATCGGGCCGGTTTCGGACTCCACCTGCTCGACCAGCCCGGCAGCCCCCGCGGCAGTCGAGATGTCTCCGGCAACAGCCTGCGCGGAGCCACCGGCGTCGCGGATCCGGCCACACACCTCCTCCGCCAGCTGGGCGTTGCGGGCGTAGTTCACGACGACGGTCGCGCCGGCGGCGGCAAGCTCCTCGCAGATGGCCGCACCGATGCCCCGCGAGCCGCCGGTGACCACGGCGATGCGGCCGTCCAGCTCAGGCACTGGGAGCTCCCTCGATCGAGCGGAGGCCGTCGGGGGTTCCCACCGAGGCCACCTCGACCGCCGGGTCGATGCGCTTGATCAGCCCGGCCAGAACGGAGCCGGATCCCACCTCGACGAACCGGGTGACGCCGTCGGCGACCAGGCGCTGCACCGCCTGGGTGAACATCACCGGAGCAGTCAGCTGCTCGAGCAGCAGCTCGGGCACGCGATCGGCGGTCTCCGTCCGGCTGGTCACCGTCGACATGAACTCCGTCGTCATCGGGGCAAACGCCGTCTCCCGCACAGCCGGCTCCAGCCGCTCCCGGGCATCGGCCATCAGCGGGCTGTGGAACGCCCCCGAAACGCGCAGCCGCATGGCCTTGGCGCCGGCCTGCTTGGCGCGGTCGATCACCTCGGCGACCCCCGGCTCCGAGCCCGAGATCACCACCTGGCCGGGGCAGTTGTAGTTGGCCGGCCAGACCTGACTGCTCTCCGAGCAGAGCCGCTCGACCTCCTCGTCGGGCAGCCCCAGCACGGCGGCCATCGCCCCGGGCGCGGTGGAGGCCGCGGTGGCCAGCCCGCGCTCGCGCACGAGCCGGATGTCATCGGCTAGCGGCAGGCTGCCGGCAGCATGCAGCGCGGCGTACTCGCCGACGCTGTGGCCGACCACGACGTCGGCGGTCAGCCCGGTGCGCCGCTCGACCGCCCGCAGCGCGGCCAGCGAGGCCGCGACCAGCGCGGGCTGGGTGATCTCGGTCTGCGAGAGCTCCTCCAGAGGGCCCTCGAAGCAGACCCGCCGGAGGTCGAAGTCGAGCACCTCGGACGCCTCGTCGAACACCTCCGCGGCCTCGGGAAACACGTCGGCCAGATCCTTGCCCATGCCGACCTTCTGGCTGCCCTGTCCGGGGAAGCAGAACGCCACCTTGCTCATGCCTCACTCCTCGGTTTCGTCCACTCCATCACGCACGATCCCCAGGCCAGGCCACCGCCGAAGCCGACCATCAGAACGACGTCGCCCTCATCCACCCGCCCGCCCCTGTACGCCTCGTCGAGGCCGATCGGGATCGAGGCCGCCGACGTGTTGCCGTAGTGGGCGACGTTCATGAACACCCGCTCCTCGGGGATCCCGAGACGACGCGCCGCGTGGTCGATGATCCGCTTGTTCGCCTGGTGAGGGATGAACACGTCGACCTCCCCCACGCCCAGGCCGGCGGCCTCCAGGCACCGCTCGGCCGATTCCACGACCACCCTGGTCGCGAACTTGTAGACCTCCGGCCCGTTCATCCGCACGTACGGGCCCTCCGGCTCGCTGGCAGTGTGGCCGGCGGCGGCCACCGACAGCAGATTCGCGCCGCGGCCGTCTGCGCCCATCTCGAAGCCGAGCAGGCCCGACCCGCCATCGTCGCGGCGCAGCACGACCGCGCCGGCGCCGTCGCCGAACAGCACACACGTCGACCGGTCGCTCCAGTCCAGCAGGCGCGAGAAGACCTCCGTGCCGACCACCAGCACGGTGTCGGCCATCCCGGCGGCGATCTGGGCATAGGCCTGGGCCAGCGCATAGACGAAACCCGTGCAGGCGGCCGACAGGTCGTAGCCGGCCACGTTGTCGGCCCCGATCCGCTCGCCGATCAGCGACGCGGTGGCCGGGAAGTAGTAGTCGGGGCTGGCGGTCGCCGCCACGATCAGGTCGAGCTCAGCCGGATCGAGGCCGGCGTCGGCCATCGCCGCCCGGGCGGCTTCGGCGCCCAGCGAGGCCGACGACTCGCCCTCGGCCGCGATCCGCCGCTCGCGGATGCCGGTGCGCTGGGCGATCCACTCGTCGCTCGTCGCCACCATGGTGGCGAGCTCGTCGTTCGACAGCACCCGCGGCGGAGCGAACGACCCCACGCCGGCCACGCGCACCCCGGGGGCGCAGGCGACGATCACGCCTCGAGCTCCGTCAGGGCGAAGGTCAGCGCGGCGCGGCAGGCGAGCTCGCCATCCACCGAGGCCTCGGCGTCCGCCTTGCCGATCGGCCCCCGCAGGCGGGTGATGGTGCACTCCAACCACAGGCTGTCACCGGGGACGACGATGCGCTTGAAGCGCACGTCCTCGATGCCGGCGAACAGGGCCAGCCGCCCGGCGAAGCTCTCGTGCGCCAGCCCGCAGACCGCTCCCACCTGGGCCAGCGCCTCGACCTGCAGCACGCCCGGCATGATCGGGCGGCCCGGAAAGTGGCCCCGCAGGTACCACGCCTCGGGATCGATGTCGTAGCGGCCGACGGCGCGCACGCCGGGCTCTAGCTCGAGGATCTCGTCGACGAGGAGGAACGGCTCGCGGTGGGGGATGATCTGCTCGATTGCCGCTCGGTCGAGCGGCGGCGTCCACACCTGGCTCACGCGGAGACCGCTCCGGCCGGCGGCTCGCCGATCGCCCTTCGCATCCGGGCACGGCCACGGTGAGCGTGGCATTTGACCGTGCCCACCGGCATCGCCAGCACCCCTGCGATCTCCTCGTAGGACAGCGAGAGCACGTCTTTCATCAGCATCACCTGCCGCTGATCGTCGGACAGGTCGGCCATCTGCACCGCCAGAGCACGGCGCTGCTCGCGCTGAAGCGCCAGATCGGCCGGCCCCGCATCGCGGGTCGGCTCGGCGTGGTCGCTCTGGTCGAGAGGCTGGTGACGGCGCCGCCGCTGCCGCTCGCCGAGATCGCGGCAGGTGTTCGCGACCAGGCTGTAGAGCCAGGTCGAGAACCGGCTGTCGCCGCGGAACTGGTCGATCCGGGTGCACAGCTTGGCGAGCGCCTCCTGGGCGGCGTCCTCGGCATCCTGCTGGTCGGAGAGCAGGTATCCGGCGAGCCGCCGCACCCCCGGGGCATGCCGCTCGACCAGCGCCTCCAGCGCCCGCCGGTCGCCGTCCCTGGCCCGGACCGAGAGCACGACGTCCGACAGCCCGGCGTAGGCGAGGTCGTCTCGTACCCGGTCTCGGAGCGTCAGCCGGGCCGCCGGGCGTTTCGGTTGCGGGAACATGCGCGGGCTATTCTAGTGACGAGGTGGGAACAACGTTGACCCCCGACAAGGTGCGGCCGCTGCTGCGCGGCCGGCTCGGACGGCCGTACACGTACCGGGAGAGTTGCGAGACGACGCAAGAGCTGGTTCGCGGCCTGCCCGAGGGCGCCGTGGCGGCGGCCGATGTGCAGACGGCCGGTCGTGGCCGGCGCGGTCGCGGCTGGACGAGCCCACCCGGAGCCGGGCTGCTGTTTTCCCTCTCGTTGCGCCCGGAGCGGCCGCCCGAGGAGCTGGCGCCGCTGTCACTGGTGCTGGCGGACGCGGTCGCCGCCGCCTGCGGCGCTGACGCGGCAGTCCGCTGGCCCAACGACGTGGTGATCGGCGGCCGCAAGCTGGCCGGCGTGCTGCCGGAGCTTCGCGACGGCCAGGTGATCGCCGGTATCGGCATCAACGTCAACCTGCGTGCCGAGGACCTGCCGCCCGCCGCCCGCGTCCAGCCGACCTCGCTGCTGCTCGAACGCGGACAGGTGGTCGACCGCGCCCAGCTGCTCGCCGACGTGCTGGCCGAGATCGAGCGCCGCTACGACCGGTTCCAGCGCGAAGGGTTCACGGGCCTCGAGCGGGACGAGCTGCAAGGCCGGATGGTGATGCTGGCGGGCGGGCGCAGTGGCCGCTGCGACGGTGCCGGGCCGGACGGCCGGCTGATCGTCGACGGCGTCGCCCACAGCTCCGCCGAGGTGGAGCGCGTCGAGGTGGAGGCCGGCCCGGCGCGTGTCTGAGATCCGCGTCAACCCGCTCACCGGCGAGCGGGTGCTGACCGTCCCTGGCCGTGCCCGGCGCCCGGGTGCGATCGGCCGCACCACCCGCGTGGACGACGCGGCCGTGTGCCCGTTCTGCGAGGGCCACGAGCAGCTGACGCCGCCCGAGGTCGACGCCTTCGGTGCGCCGGGGCGGGCCGCCGACACGCCCGGGTGGACGATCCGGGTCGTCCCCAACAAGTTTCCCGCCCTGGCCGGGCAGGAGGTGGTGATCCACGGGCCGCGCCATGCCACCACCGTCCTGGACACCGAGGAGGGGGTGATGGAAGCCGCGGTGCGGATGTGGGGCCGGCGGCGAGCGGCCCACCGCGCGCAGGGCGCCGCCTACCTGCTGGCGGGGATCAACGAGGGCGCGGGCGCCGGGGCATCACTGCCCCACTCCCACTCCCAGCTCGTCCCCTACGCCGAGCTGCCGCCGTTCATGGCGACGGCTGCGGCCGCGTTCGACGAAGGCTGTCCGCTGTGCTCTCTGGCGGTCGGGGACGCCAACCGGGTCTGGCAGGGAGCCGGCCTGCGCGCGGTCTGCCCACCGTGGGGCCGGTTCCCCTACGAGACGTGGGTGGTGCCCGAGCAGCACCAGGCGACGGTCGAGGATGCCGGTGCGCTGGCCGCCGCGCTACGCCAGGTGGTGAGCCGGCTGTTCGCCGTGCTCGGCGACGGGCTGTCCTGGAACGCGGCGCTGCACGACGCGCCGCTGGCGGGCGGGGACTGGCACTGGTGGCTCGAGCTCGTGCCCCGGATCACCGTGCCGGGCCTGATCGAGCTGGGCAGCGGCCTGTGGGTGAACGTCTCCGACCCCGCCCATGCGGCGGCGGAGCTCAGTACGGCGACGTGAGGCCGGTCAGGACGCCAGGGGAGCGGCCGGCTTGGACTTCAACGCCTGATACTCGCGGGCGGCGGAGATCGCGGCGCCGAGGTTCAGGCCCTTGTCCTTGGCCTGCTTGATCAGCATCACCATCTCGACTGCCTGCATGTCGTAGACGCGCTGCTTACGACCCTTGGTCGGGATCTCGGCCTTGGTGGTCCAGTAGTCGAGTTGCATCTTCGAGATGCCGGCCAGGGCGCACACCTGCCCCAGGTACAGCTCGAGGTGCGAGAGCCGGGCCTCGAGCTCGACCGGTTCGAGGAGATCGACTTGGCGCATGACGTCCTACCTCCACTGAGAAGGGTGGCTATGACGACCGGAAAGCCGGGTCGGCCGATTTGTTCCTTGTAGGCGGCCCGATTCCTTCCACTGCCAGCACGTATCGGTAGATACCAGGTACCCCTTGAGGTCCTTTGCGACTATGCGTCGTCGGTCGGCTCGGCGGCGGCGGCGGGCTCGGCCTCGGCCTCCGACGGGGCATCGGCATCCGCATCGCCCTCGACCATGGCCGGCTGCGGCTCGGTCACACGGGCCAGGCTGGATACCCGGTCGCCCTCGCGGAGGTTCATCACCCGCACACCCTGCGTGTTGCGGCTCATGCGGGAGATTCCATCGGCCTTCTGACGGATGACGGTGCCGTCCTGGGAGATCAACATGACCTCGAAGCCGTCCCGGACGATCATCGCGCCGGCCAGCCGGCCGCGCGACTCGTTGTAGCGGATGGTGAGCACGCCCATCGTCCCCCGGCCCTTGGTCGGGTACTCGTCGACGCGGGTGCGCTTGCCGAACCCGTTCTCGGTCACCACCAGCAGGTCCTGATCGTTCCGCGCGATCTCGACGGCGATCACCTCGTCGCCCTTGCGCAGCTTCATTCCCGACACCCCGGTGGTGTCGCGGCCCATCGAGCGGACGTCGCGCTCGTTGAAGCGGACGGCCGACCCGTTGCGGGACACCAGCAGCACATCGTCCTCGCCGTCGGTCAGCCGGACGTCCACCAGCTCGTCGCCCTCGCGCACCTTGAGCGCGATGATGCCGTCGGCCTTGAGCACCGTGTCGTAGGCCTTGAAGGCCGTCTTCTTGACCACTCCGTTGCGCGTCGAGAACAGCAGGTAGGTGCCCTCGTTGTAGTCACGGGTGTCGATCACCGCGCGCACCTTCTCGTCCTGCCGCAGCGGCAGCACGTTGACCAGCGCGCGGCCCTTCGACTGGCGGGCGCCCAGCGGCAGCTCGTGCACCTTCAACCGGTAGACCTTCCCGACCGACGTGAAGAACAGCAGGAAGTCATGGGTGGAGGCGACGAACAGGTGCTCGATGTAGTCGTCCTCCTTCAGGTCCATCCCCATCACGCCCTTGCCGCCCCGCTTTTGCTCGCGGTACGCCGTCACCGGCAGCCGCTTGATGTAGCCCGAGCGGGTGATCGCGATCACCATGTCCTCTTCCGCGATCAGATCCTCGAGATCGAGCTCGCCCTCAGCGTGGACGATCTCCGTGCGGCGGTCGTCGTTCCTCGCGTACATGGACTTGATCTCGAGCAGCTCCTCGCGGATCACCTGGTCGATGCGCTGCTCGTCGCCGAGGATCGCGCGCAGCTCGGTGATGCGCTCGCGCAGATC
>DATLLX010000022.1:0-9081 GCA_035537595.1 Gaiellales bacterium
GCTGCTCGCGCGTGCGCCGCCGCCGGGCGGCGCCGATCGCCGCCGAGCAGTTCGGCGTTTCGCAGCGCCAGGGTGGTCTGGCGGGCGACGGCGGCGAGGGTGTCGGTGCTGCGCTTCGGGAACGACTCGGCGGCCACCACCAGTACGGCGCGGTGCAGCGGGACGACGGCCACGAACAGGGCCCGGGAGGAGGCCTCGCTGGTCACGGCGGGCAGCTCGTCGATCCCCAGCACGGCAACCTCGCCGTCCGCGGGCAGCGTCGTGTGCATGGCCGCGAGGGCGATCGAGCGCACCGCCGACTCGCCGCGGCTGGCGACCACCCGGTGGCGGCCAGACCGGCTCTCGTGGGCGAGCATCGCCGCGCCGGCCGACTCGGTCAGTCGCTCCACTGTCTGGCAGACGTGCTCGGCGACGGCCGTGGTCGACGGCTCGGCAGCTGCGCGGGTGGCGATCTCGAGCAGTGCCTGTGACACCTGGGCGCTGCGCCGCTCGACCTCGAGCAGGCGTGCATTCTCGAATGACACCGCGGCCTGGGCGGCCAGCAGTTCGAGCAGGCGCACCGCCAGCACCGAGAACTGGTCGAGGCCGAGCTTCGACAGCACGATCACACCCACGGTGCGCCCTTCGAACCGCATCGGGACGGCGAGGATCGACTCCTCGATGTCGGCCGTGCCCTCGACGTCCTCCGCGAACTCGCAGACCAGGGCGTTGCCCACGTTGAGCGTCTGGCCGCGCTCGGCGGCCGTGCCGGTGATGCCCTCCCCCACCTTGCAGCGCAGAGCATCCTCGGTCAGTCCCTCGTACTCCGAAAGCGCGCCGCCGAAGGCGACCGGCTCCAGCGTCTCGCCGTCCTCGGCCAGGAGGTAGACGCGGGCGTTGTGGTAGTCGACCATCGACCGCAGCTCGAGCACGATCGACTCGCCCATCCGCCAGACGTCGTTCAGCCGGTTCAGCTTGCCCGCCAGCAGGCCCAGCAGCTTCAGCTGGGCGAGCGACTCGGTCTCATGGCGCGGCTGCTCGCGCGTGCGCCGCCGCCGGGCGGCGCCGATCGCCGCCGAGTAGCTCGCGCTGCGATCCTTGCCCCGCTCCTTGGCCGCGTACAGTGCCGCGTCCGCCGCCTCCAGCAGCTCCGTCGGGTTCGCACCGTCGCCGGGGAAAGCCGCGACGCCGCAGGACACGGTCATCCGGCGCACGGTGCCGAGTGCACGCACCCGGCTGCACAAACGGTCGGCGGCGGCCTTGGCAGCGCGCTTGCTGGTCTCCGGCAGCAGGATCGCGAACTCCTCGCCGCCCACCCGAAAGGCCGCGTCGCTGGCTCGGAGCCCCTCGCAGGCGGCACCCGCAACCGCCGACAGCACGACGTCGCCCTGCTGATGGCCGTGGACGTCGTTCAGCAGCTTGAAGTCGTCGAGATCGAACACGACCAGCGATAGATGCCGCCGGTACCGGTGCGCCCGCTCGACCTCCTCCCGCAGCCGTTCGTGGAAGGCCCGGTGGTTCCCGAGGCCGGTCAGGCCGTCGGTCTGGGCTTCCTTGACCAGCCGGTCGCGGTGCTGCGTGTTGTCGAGGGCGAGGGCGGCGAGGTCGGCAAACCGGCAGATCAGATCGAACTCCTCGGCGGAGTAGGCCACGTCCTCGCCCAGGCGGGACACGTTGAGCGTGGCGATCGGCTCGTCGCGCACCATCAGCGGCACGATGGCCAGCGACTCGGGGTCGTTCTCGGTGCCGGGCACCAGGGAGCCGCCGGCGACCAGGTCGGCGCGAGGAAGGTTCAGCGGCCGGCGGGAGCGGACGGCCTGGCCGGTGAATCCCGTGCCCAGCTCGAACGGGTGGTCGTCCAGGTGCTTCTCGAACCGGTCGACCACGTGCAGCGGCACGAACATGCCCTGGACGTGGTCGATCTGGTAGATGGTGACGATGTCGTAGGGAACCAGCCGCTTCAGCTCGCGGGTGATCGTCGTCAGCAGCTCTTCCTGGCTGGCCGAGCCGAGCAGCATGCGCGCGATCTCGTGAAGGGTCTGATAGGACGTGAGCAATCGACCGGACGGGTCCGGTGCGAGGCTCGACGAATCCGTCACGACGATCCTTCCGATTGCGGGTGTGGGCCGAAGGCGCGTCTGGAGCGTCGCGCCTATCCCTCATCTTCGCGGACTCTCGGGCCGCTCCCACCCCCATCGGAGGGATCCCGGCGCGCGTCGGTGATCAGCGACGCCACGAGCACCACGGTGACGACCAGCGTGGCGGCGATCGCCACATGCACGGCGATCGCCTGCCAGGGCAGCCCATTGCGATACTGGTACTCGCCCACCCCCAACTGGCAGAGGGTGAGCACGACGCCTGCGACCGACAGCCGCTGGGCGAGCGTGCCGCGGTCACGCCGCCACAGCCACCCGGCGACCACCAGAAACAGCACCGCGAAGGTGACGGCCACCCTGACGTGCAGCCACGCGGCGTGCTCGAGGTTCCACAGCCGGTCGATCGGCTTGTCCGTCGAGCCGGGGTGCGGGCCGGCGGCCGTCACCACGGCGCCGGTCGTCACCAGCCCCAGGACGGCGGCCACCGACAACCAGGCGAGCGGAGCCTGCCGCGGCCGATGGGCGACGTCCAGTACCGGCGGGCCGGCCAGCCGCCACCTGGGTCGCGTACCGGTCGTGGCGGCTGCCAGCACCGCCATCGCCAGCAGGAAGTGCGACATCACGGCCAGCGGGTTCAGATCGGTTGCCACGGTGATCGCTCCCAGCGGCGCCTGCGCCACCGTGCCGGCCGCGGCCGCCCAGGCCACGCGCCGCAGCCCGGCACCGGCCCGGGGGGAGCGCTGAGCCAGCAGCGCGGTGACCACGGTCGCGACCACGCCGACACCGGAGATGATCCGGTTCGAGTACTCGATCAGGGCGTGGTAGGACGCCGCCGGCACCAGGCTGCCCGGCTCGCAGTTGGGCCAGTCCGTGCACCCCAGGCCGGAGGCGGTCAGCCTGACCAGCCCGCCGGTCGTCACCACCAGCCACAGCACCCCCAACGTCAGCCAGGCGCTGCGTTCGAGCGCCCGTGACGAGACGGCGCCAACCCGCAGCCGTCCGATCGCGCTGTCAGCCGAGGCCATGGCCGATCAGTGTAGTCAGCAGGCGGCCGACCGAGCGGTCAGCCGAGCACCTCGATGGGGCCGCGAACACGGGCGCGCAGCAGACGGTGGGCACGCGAGGAATCGAGGGCGCAGTTACGCGGCCGGGCGACCGGAAGATCGGCGCTGCGGGAGGGTCTCACCCGATCGGGGTCGCCACCGCCCGCCGCCGCCAGCAGGCGGGCGAACTCGTACCGCGAGATCGCCTCCGGCCCGGCGAGGTGCATCACGCCGCGCTCGGGCCGCCCGGCCAGCTCGAGCAGCGCGGCCGCCAGATCGGTGACGGCGATCGGGCAGCGCAGCTCGTCGGTGAAGAACCGGGCATCGGAGCACCCGGCCACGGCATCGGCGACCAGCTGCTCGTGAGGAGCGCGGGTGACGCCGCCGTAGAGCAGCGAGGTGCGCACCACCAGGGCGCCGGGGCATGCATCCACGACCAGCCGCTCGGCGTCAGCCTTCGCCCGGCCGTAGCCGGTGATCGGGCACGGCTGATCGGCCTCACGCCATGGCCCCGGCCGCTCGCCACCGAACACCACGTCGGTCGAGAGGTGGATCAGCCTGGCCCCGGCCTCGGCCGCTGCCGCCGCCACGGCCCGGGATCCATCCACCACCACCTCCCGCATCGCCGGCCCGGACTGCACGTAGGCGGTGTGGATCACGCAGTCGGCACCGACCCGTGCGATCAGCCGGCGCACCGCCGATGCGTCGCGAACGTCGAGCCGGGGGCCGCCGCCGGCCGTGAGGCGGGTGCCGACGGCGTCATCGCGCCCCGCCGCCCGCCGCAGCAGCTCGCTTCCCAGGTAGCCCGACCCTCCTGTCACCAGCAGCCGCACGCGGGGCAGGATAGGGTCCGCGGCCGTGGACCGCCCGCTGCCCGTCACCGACCTCGACTGGAGCGCCGACCGCGCCCGCGAGATCGGCGGGGCGGCCATCGACGTGTGGGCCGAGCTGCTGGAGCGGATCCGGGAGCTGCCTCCGGGACGCGGCGCACGGCAGCGGGAGGTGGCCGCGGCGATGGCATGGCCGGTGCCCGACGCGCCGATGCCGCTGGAGCAGCTGACCGAGCTGTTGCGATCGCTGGTGCTCGAGCATTCCAACTATCCCGGCCACGGCGGCTTCTTCGGCTACATCTCCGGGGCCGGTACGATCCCCGGTGCGGCTGCCGACTTGGTCGCCGCCGGACTGAATGCAAACACCGGCGGCTGGGTGCTCTCGCCGGCGGCAACCGAGCTCGAGCTGCACCTGATGCGCTGGCTGGCCGGCCGCTTCGGGCTGCCGGCGGGATCCAGCGGCCTGATGACCACCGGCGGCGCGATGTCGAACCTGACCGCGCTCAAGGCGGCCAGGGACGCGAAGGCCGCAGGTCGGGTGCGAGAGCAGGGCGTGGGCAGCGAGCGGATGGCGTTCTATGTCTCGGAGGAGGCGCACGCCACCAACCTCGAGGCGGCGGACATGCTGGGCCTGGGCGAGCAGGCCGTCCGCGGCATCCCGACCGACGAGCGGTTCGCGATGCGGGTCGACGAGCTGCGGCGGGCCATCGCCGGCGACGTCGCCGAAGGCATCCGGCCGGTGGCCGTGGTCGGCACGGCCGGCACCACCGCGATCGGGGCGGTCGACCCGCTGCAGCAGGTCGCCGATGTCTGCGCCGAGCACGACGCCTGGTTCCACGTCGACGCCGCCTACGGCGGCGCGGCAGTCCTGGCCCCCGACCTGGCGCCCAAGCTGGCCGGCATCGGCCGCGCCGACTCGATCGGCTTCGATCCTCACAAGTGGCTGAACACGCCGCAGTCGAGCGCCTGCCTGCTGGTGCGCGACCCCGCCCGGCTGACCGCCAGCTTCGACATCGATGCCGCGTACGTCCGCGAGGATCCGGAGCTGTCGGGGCTGGGAATCAGCATCGGGGCCACCGGCCCCGCCTGGTCGCGGTCGTTCATGGCCCTCAAGGTGTGGATGTCGCTGGCCGCTCACGGGCTCGACGCCTACGCCCGGCGGATCTCCCACGACGCCGCCCTCGCCCGCTACCTGTCGGCGGAAGCCGAGCGGCGACCCGACCTGGAGCCGGTGGGGCCGGTCGAGCTGTCGATCGCCTGCTTCCGGTACGTCCCGCCCGATCTGCCAGTGGACGAGCATCGCGAGGCCTACCTCGACCACCTGAACGAGCGGCTGATGACCGCGATCCGGGCGGACGGCCGCGCTTTCCCGTCCAACGCCGTGCTCCGCGGGCGCTACGTGCTCCGCGCTTGCGTGATGAGCTTTCGCACCGAGGCCGACGATATCGACCGCCTGCTGGACGCGGCATCCGAGGTCGGTCGGCGGCTCGACCAGTCGCTTCGCCCGGCCGTCCCGGCGCCCTGAGCGACGGAGGGAGTGCTCTACACTCGGGGCACCCGACCGCGCACCTCGAGGAGCACCCGATGACCGACACCAGCACGCTTGAGACCCACGACGCTGCCGCCCTGTTCGAGCGGCTGGGAATCCCGCGCGAGGCCATCGAGGGCGGCGACATCGAGGTGCGGACGCCGATCACCGGCGAGCCGATCGCCCACGTCCACTCGGCGTCGGCCGCCGACGCCGATGCCGCCATCGGGCGGGCTGCCCAGGCGTTCCTGGCCTGGCGGGAGGTGCCGGCGCCCCGCCGCGGGGAACTGGTGCGCCTGTTCGGCGAGGAGCTGCGGGCGGAGAAGGACGCGCTGGGTGCCCTGGTCACGCTGGAAGCGGGCAAGATCACGCAGGAGGGGCTGGGTGAGGTGCAGGAGATGATCGACGTCTGCGACTTCGCGGTCGGCCTGTCCCGGCAGCTGTACGGCCTCACCATCGCCTCCGAGCGGCCCGGCCACAGGATGGCCGAGACCTGGCATCCGCTGGGCCCGATCGGGGTCGTCACCGCATTCAACTTCCCGGTCGCCGTATGGAGCTGGAACGCGGCGCTGGCCCTGGTCTGCGGCGACCCGGTGGTCTGGAAGCCGTCGCCCCGCACACCGCTGACCGCGCTCGCCTGCCAGAGCCTCCTGCGGCGGGCAGTCGAACGGCTGGGCGGCGGTCCCGACGGCCTGGTGGAGGTCGTCAACGGCGGCGCCGAGCGGGCCGAGCAGCTGGCCGACGACCCCCGGCTGCCGCTGATCTCGGCCACCGGCTCGACCACCATGGGCAAGGCGCTCTCGCCGCGGGTGGCGGCGCGGCTCGGCAGGACGATTCTCGAGCTGGGCGGCAACAACGCCATGATCGTGACCCCCAGCGCCGACCTCGAGCTGGCGGTACGGGCGATCCTGTTCGCGGCCGTCGGCACCGCCGGCCAGCGCTGCACCAGCCTCCGCCGGCTGATCGTCCACGAGGACATCGCCGATCAGCTGCTGCCGCGGCTGGAGCGGGCGTACGCCAGCGTGACCGTCGGCGACCCCCGCGAGCCGGGCACGCTGTGCGGCCCGCTGATCACGGCCGAGGCCTACGACCGGATGCAGGCCGCGCTCGACCGCGCTCGCGAGCAGGGCGCCACGGTTACCGGCGGCGGCCGTGAGCTGGATGACCGCTGGCCGGACGCCCGCTATGTGCGGCCGGCGCTGGTACGGATGCCCGAGCACGGCGAGCTGATGCACGAGGAGACCTTCGCGCCCATTCTCTACGCGGTCACCTGCCGCGACCTGGACGAGGCGATCGAGATGCACAACCGGGTGCCGCAGGGGCTGGCATCGTGCATCTTCACGACCGATCTGCGGGAGGCCGAGCGGTTCATGTCGGCGGCCGGCTCGGACTGTGGCATCGCCAACGTCAACATCGGGCCCAGCGGGGCCGAGATCGGCGGCGCCTTCGGCGGCGAGAAGGAGACCGGTGGCGGCCGCGAGTCGGGCTCCGACGCCTGGAAGGCGTACATGCGCCGGCAGACCGGCACGGTCAACTACTCGGCCGACCTGCCGCTGGCCCAGGGGATCGTGTTCGACGTCGGCGAGTGAACCTGCTCAGTCGCCGGCCGCGATCGCCGGCTGCGGTGGCCGGGTGAGCAGCCAGGCCGCCGGGAACAGGGCCAGCGCCGTGGCGCCGAGGGCCAGCGCCGCGACGCCCAGCTGCGTGTAGACGACGCCGCCGGCCAGAGCCAGCGCCGCCCCGGTGCCCGCGGACAGCAGATCGGTGAACCCCAGCAGCCGGCCGCGCTCGGAGGCCAACGCCACGTCGGCCAGCTGGGCGGCGGCCGCCACATAGGCGACGTTCCAGCCGATCCCCAGCCCGAACAGGCAGAGCGATGTCGCCGGCACGCTGGACGACACCGCCAACCCCAGCGTGGACACCGCCTCGATCAAGAGCCCGCTGACCAGGGACGACCGGCGGCCGACGCGGTCGATCAGCCTGCCGACCACCAGCACCAGCGAGTACATGCCGACGATGTGGAAGCTGATCACGGTGAAGACGTCGGCCTGCTCGTGGCCGTGGCCGACGATGATGTAGCCGGTCAGGTTCATCACCGACACCATGACTGCGAAGCTGGCGACCGCCGCGGCGACCCCCGGCACCGCTCCCGGGCGGGCCAGAATCGTCCGCAGCGACGCGGCCGAGACCGGCGGCGGAGCGGTGCTGATCCGGCGGGCGTAGACCGACGGGTCGGGCCGCACCCGGGTGACGATGACGAGGCCCACGACCATGATCGCGGCAGCGGCCAGGTAGGGCACCACCAGCGAGTCGGCGTCGAGCTCCTTGCCGGCCAGCAGGGGACGGAACACCAGCGGCCCCAGGGCCGCCCCGAACAGGGCGCCGAACAGCACCAGCGAGATGCCGTGGGCGCGTCGCTCCGGCGGGTAGAGGTCGGCGGCCGCCGCGCGAGCCAGCAGCACGATGCCGCTGGCCGCCCCGACCAGCACGAAGCCGGGGATGACCAGGAACGCGGACTCCACGGCCGAACCGGCCGCCGCCAGCAGGCAGCCGGCGACGCCGGACAGGCAGCCGGCGGCCAGCACCGGCACCCTTCCCCTCCGATCCATCGCCCGGCCGGCGGGCAGCGCGGCGACCGCGGAGGAGGCCAGGAACACCGCCGGCCCCAGGCCCAGGATCGACTTGACACCGGTGACCAGCACGAGCGTGATGGTGGCCACCGCCACCACCAGCTGCACCATGCCGGTGAGGCAGGTCAACGTGCCCGCGAGCAGCACCGTGTTGCGGCGAACGACATGAGGATCGATCACGCGCCCGATCATGGCACACGGGCGGCGCACGCCGGACATGCTTGCGTCCGCCCGGCGCTGGGCATGAACAGGTGTTGACCCGACCGTCTTTCGGAGGTGCACCATGATCACGGAGTCCGTCGAGATCCCGCGCCCGCTGCGGGAGGCGTACGAACGGTGGACGCGCGACGAGACGATCCCGGCCGCCATGCGCCGGGCCGAGCACCCGACCGAGGGCGATCCCGGGGGCGACGGTGCCGAGATCGCCTGGTCGGAGCGAAACGACGCGCCGGGGCGTACCGGACGGGTCACGTTCGCGGCCGCCTCCGAGCGCAGCACGACGATTACGGTCGAGCTGGAGCCGGAGCCGGAGTCGGAGGGCGGCGGCGACGCCGGGCCGCGGGCCCGCGGCCTGCTCGACCGGTTCCGCGACTCATTCCCGGCCGCGGCCGGCGATCGGGGCACCGCGCTGGGTGGCTCTGGTGGCGCTGCCAGCACCGAGCCGGCGCCTGACGCCGCCGGCAACCAGGCGCCGCCACCGCCGGGCGATGTCGAGGACGCCGATCTCACCAAACGGCGTCACGTGCCGGGCCTCCCCTCCAACCGCTGACAGGGCCCCCCGCTCGCCGTCGCCGGTAGGATCGGTGGGTGGCGAGCTGGCAGGAGGTCGAGCGGGAGGCGCCCGAGCTGGCGGCGCGGGCGCGGGGCATGTTCGATGCCTCAGTGCACAAGACGCTGGCGACCATCCGCCGCGATGGCTCGCCCCGGATCAGCGGCACGGAGGTCAACTTCCGCGCCGGCGAGCTGTGGCTGGGC
>DATLLX010000023.1:0-4093 GCA_035537595.1 Gaiellales bacterium
AACCCGCAGAACACCGCGGTGTACGGCGCCGTCTGCGCGCTGGCCGGCGTGCTCGAGGTGCTGGTCTGCCACCGGGCGATCGGCAGCGTGCGGCTGACCGGCTGGGGGCTCTCGGCGTCGATCGTGGGCCTGGTCAGCTTCTCGGCCGTCGCGATCGGCGACGGCGGTTCTGGCGACCCGCTGATCAGCCTGGCCGGCCTGGTGCTGATCGAGGCGCTGGTGGCACTGGGGATCGCTGCGCTGCTGATCCAGCGCGACAACGAGTTCGGCGTGCATGCCGCCCGCACCGCGGCGCTGCTCGGCTATGGCGCGGCCGTGCTGGGCCAGGGGCAGGGCGACTGGGAGTCGTTCAGCATCTGGATCCTGGTGATCTCGGTGGCGGCCGTTGCGACCTTCCTGGCCGCGGCCGCGCTGCGGCTGGATGCGCTGGTCTGGGTGGGCGCCCTGGGCGGTGTGATCTGGATGGGCCTGGTGACCGCGGTCAGCGGGTCGGACATGGGCAGCGCCGGGATCGTGCTGATGGCAGGGCTGGGGCTGACCGGGCTGGGGCTGCTGGTTGCCCAGCTGCGACGGGTGACCCGCGCCGCGGGCTGACCGATCCGCGAACCGGCCCCGGCTATAGTCAGCCCGGCATGAGCACCACCGCGCATCATGATGTCCGCGACCTCGGCCTGTCCGCCGACGGTGTCAGGCGGATCGAGTGGGCCGACCGGCAGATGCCGGTGCTGGCGTCGATCCGCGAGCGGTTCGCCGCCGAGCGCCCGCTCGACGGGATCCGCATCTCCGCCTGCCTGCACGTCACCAGCGAGACCGCGAACCTGGCCCGGACGCTCAAGGACGGCGGCGCGGACGTCGTGCTTTGCGCGTCCAACCCGCTGTCGACGCAGGACGAGGTGGCGGCGGCCCTGGTGGCCGAGTACGGCGTCTCGGTGTTCGCCATCAACAACGAGGACTCGGACACCTACTACTCGCACATCGAGGCGGCAGTCGATCACCGGCCCCAGATCACGATGGACGACGGGGCCGACGTCATCGGCGTCCTGCACTCGCGCCGCCAAGACCTGCTGGGCGAGATCATGGGCGGCACCGAGGAGACCACCACCGGCGTCATCCGGCTGAAGGCCCTGGAGCGCGACGGCAAGCTCGGCTTCCCGATCGTGGCCGTTAACGAGGCCGACACCAAGCACCTGTTCGACAACCGCTACGGCACCGGCCAGTCGACCATCGACGGCGTGCTGCGGGCGACCAACGTGCTGCTGGCGGGTCGCACCTTCGTCGTCTGCGGATATGGCTGGTGCGGGCGCGGACTGGCCGACCGGGCGCGCGGGCTGGGCTCCCACGTGATCGTCGTCGAGGTCGATCCGCTGCGGGCGCTACAGGCCGTGATGGACGGCTTCCGGGTGATGCCGATCGCTGACGCCGCCCGGGTGGGCGACCTGTTCGTGACCGCCACCGGCGACAAGAACGTGATCCGGGCCGAGCACTTCGAGGTGATGAAGGACGGCGGGATCCTGGCCAACACCGGCCACTTCAACGTCGAGATCGAGATCCCCGCGCTGCACCAGGCTGCCACCCGGGTCAGCGTCGCCCGGCCGATGGTCGAGCAGTTCGACATGCCGGACGGCCGCCGCCTGTTCCTGCTGGCCGACGGCCGGCTGGTCAACCTGGCCGCGGCCGAGGGCCATCCGGCAGCCGTGATGGACATGAGCTTCGCCAACCAGGCGCTGTGCGCCGAGCACGTCGTCCGCAACCACCAGAGCCTGGAGGCCAAGGTCTACGGGGTGCCGCAGGAGATCGACGACGAGGTGGCGCGGCTCAAGCTGGAGAGCCTGGGCATCGCCATCGACACCCTCACCGAGGAGCAGGAGCGCTACCTGTCCTCGTGGGACGAGGGTACCTGAGCACCGGGCCTGCCCGGCCCCCGCACTGAGAGCTTCGCCCGCCGTGTCACTTGAGCCCGAGGAGATCGCCCGGCTCGACCCCGATGCGGTCGTGCTGCTCGATCAGCGGCTGCTGCCCGGCCAGCGGGTCGAGCGCAGGCTGGCCGACTGGCAGGCCGTGGCCGACGCGATCCGCACGATGGTGGTGCGCGGCGCACCGGCGATCGGCGTGGCCGCAGCGTACGGGGTTGCGCTGGCCGCCCGCCGCGGCCGCGGCGAGCTCGACGCGGCCTGCGCGGGGCTGGTCGAGGCCCGCCCGACCGCGGTCAACCTGCCCTGGGCGGTCGGCCTGATGGCCGAGGCGGCCGCCGGCTGTCCCGACGCGGAGCTGGCCGGCCGGCTGGAGCAGGCGGCCCGCCGCCTGCACCTCGACGAGGTGGAGCGGTGCCGGGCGATCGGCGAGCACGGCGCGCCGCTGCTGCCGCGTGGCGCCCGGGTGCTGACGCACTGCAACGCCGGCGCGCTGGCGACGGCCGGCTACGGCACCGCGCTGGGCGTCGTCCGGGCCGCCCACGGGCGCGATCCCGGCCTGTCGGTCTGGGTGGACGAGACCAGGCCGCTGCTGCAGGGAGCCAGGCTGACCGCCTGGGAGCTCGAGCAGGACGGCATCCCGGCGACCTTGCTGGCCGACTCGATGGCGGGCTGGCTGATGGCGCAGGGCAGGGTGGACGCGGTGATCACCGGCGCCGACCGGATCGCCGCCAACGGCGACGCGGCGAACAAGATCGGCACCTACGCGCTGAGCGTCCTCGCCCATGCCCACGACGTGCCGTTCTACGTGGCGGCGCCCAGCTCCACGATCGATGCGGCGCTGGCGACCGGGGCGGAGATTCCGATCGAGCACCGGGCGGCCGCCGAGGTCGCCGGAGAGTCGTCCCCGGTGGGTACCGCTGTCTACAATCCGGCGTTCGACGTGACTCCCGCCGGGAACATCACTGCCATCGTCACGGAGCACGGCGTCCACCGGCCGCCCTACCGGTTTGGCTGATCAGCAGGGCAGCGGGGGCGGCGCGCTGGACGGCTGGGACGACGACCAGCTGCGAGCGCTGGGCGTCGATCCGGGGTGGCTTCGCGGCCTGGCCCGTGAGCTGCTGCATGGCGACGACGACGTCAACCGGGTGCGCGGCCAGGTGGAGCCGCCGGGCGAGGACGACGTCGCCCAGCTGCCCGAGCGGGACTCCGTTGAGGGCAGCCGCCTGACCGCGCTGGGCCTCGACGCCATGCGGCGGGGCGAGCTGGCCGTGGTGGTGCTGGCGGGCGGGATGGCCACCCGCATGGGCGGTGTGGTGAAAGCGCTCGTCGATGCCGTCCCCGGCGTCACCTTCCTCGAGGCTCGGCTGGCCGAGCGCACCTACTGGGCCGGGCAGGCGGGCGCATCGCTCCCAATGTGGCTGATGACCAGCCACGCGACCGATGAGGCCATCTCCGACGCACTGGCCGGGGTGCAGGACGATGACGTCGCCAAGTTCCGCCAGCACGCGTCGGTGCGGCTGACACCTGAGGGGGAGCTGTTCCGGGATTCCGAGGGCAACCTCAGCCTCCACGCCACCGGCCATGGCGACCTGCCCGACGCGCTGCGGCAGAGCGGCCTGCTCGACGCCTTCATCGGACGGGGGGGCCGGGTGCTGCTGATCGCAAACCTCGACAACCTGGGAGCCTCGGTGGATCCGCTGTTGCTGGGCTGGCACCTCGACCATGACGACCCGCTGAGCGTCGAGGTAGTCGACAAAGGATCGGAGCGCGGCGGCATCCCGGTGCGCCTGAACGGCCGGCCGGTGATACTCGAGAGCTTCCGGCTGCCGGCCGGGTTCGACGAGGCCGCGGTGACGGTGTTCAACACCAACACGTTCCTGGTCGATGCGATCGCGGTGCGCGACCTGGACATCGACTGGAGCTACTTCCGGGTCGAGAAGGCCGTGGAGGGGCGACCCGCGATCCAGTTCGAGCGGCTGATCGGCCAGCTGCCGGAGGCGCTGCCGGCGCGATTCCTGAAGGTGCCGCGTGAGGGTGCGCAGTCGCGATTCCTGCCCGCCAAGGATCACCCGGAGCTGGAGCGAAACCGGCCCTCCATCGCCCGGCGGATCACGCGGTTCTTGCGCTCCCGGCACCACTGATCCGGCACCGATCCGGCGCCATGCGTTGCGATCCGTGGC
>DATLLX010000024.1:0-3310 GCA_035537595.1 Gaiellales bacterium
TCGAGTGCCCGCAGGGAGCGGTCGGCCCGCACAGGCCGGTGCAGACGCCTACCAGACAGGCCGACCCCAGCGGGCACTCGAAGGTGCGGGCGCAGGTCCCGCCGAGGGAGGTGGGGGCCGGGCAGTCGGGATCGCGCGAGGGGCAGCTCTCGAGGCAGTGGCCCTCGGCGCCGCAGGGATCGCCGCAGTCGGGATCGGGCGACGGGCACTGCGGGCCGCTGGTGCAGACGTCGCCGCCGCCGCAGCCGCGCGGGCAGTCGGCATCGGACTCGGGATCGTCGCAGGCGGCGAGGCAGACCCCGTCGGTCGCCGAGCAAGGGCAGTCGGCGTCGCCCTGCGGGCAACCGTCGATGCAGCGGAAGTCGCGCTCGCACGACGGCGGGTCGGTGGCGGCGAGGCGCTCGGCCAGCCAGTCGGCGTGGATGTCGACCCGCTGCGAGGCGCCGAAGTTGCACTCGAGATCGCCGTAGGAGATGACGCCGCCGACCTGCTCCTCGCCGTCGACGGTGAACAGCGCCGGCCCGCCCGAGTCGCCGCTGCAGATGGCCCGCCCGGTGACGATCACCTGATCGGTCACGTTGGTGATGAGCTTGGTGGCGCGCATCCGCTCGCCGCTGCTGTTGCGATCTTCGGTCTCCTGCAGGCCGAAGCCGACGAGGGTCACCTCGGTGTCCTCGACCGGTTCGTCGAGGTGCAGCGGGACCGGCTCGAAGCGGGCGCGGTCGCGCAGGACCACGACGGCGATGTCGTTGCGGAAGGTCCGCGCGTCGTAGTCGGGGTGCGGGTAGGCCTCGACGCCGTCGATGACCTCGGCGTCCTGCTGGTTGCGTCCGAAGAAGACGCGGGGAACCACGGTGGCCGAGCCGGAGAGGACGCAGTGCGCCGCGGTGAGCACGACCTTCGAGGAGATCAGCGTGCCGCTGCAGAGGTGGGTGCTGAAGATGAGCAGCGTCACTTGCGGGTGATCGAGGTCGTGGCGCCCGCCGAGGATGGCGCCGGCCTCGCCGTCGACCGGCGGCGCGGTCTGACACCCCGAGGTCACGAGGGCCAGAGAGAGGACGAGCGCCGCGCGCACGGGGATAGTATCGAGCTTCAGCGGCCGAAGATCACGTCTCGCATGGCGATCAGGTCGGCGCAGGTCATGTCCTCGTCGACACGAACCCCACGGAACACCGACGGATCCTGCTCGCTCTGCGTGATCCTGGGGTTGAGGTTCTTGACCAGCACCGTCTCGCCGGCGCTGCAGGTCACCCCGCCCGCCTTGCCGCACCCGAGGATGGCCTGCTCGAGGCTGGCGGTGACCTCGCCCTCGATCCGGTCGGAGGACCAGACCTGCCCCGAGAGGGAGAAGGTGGCGCGGATGTTGACGTAGACCTTCTCGAGCGGCACCACCGGCACATTGCTGGCGGTGAGGGTGGCGCCCGGCTTGCCGTCGAGCTCCTGGTCGCAGGCGCACATGCTGGTGATGGCGTCGTAGCAGTTCGCCGTCGACGGCAGGCAGGCGTTGAAGACGCCGTTGGCGTCGGCCTCGGGCAGCTTGCCTGCCGCCGCCGGGCTCATGCGCGCGCCGATGAGCAGGGTGATCGGGTGGCACTGCACCGTGGCGCAGGTGCGATCCCCGTCGAGCTCGCCGGTGCCGGTGACCGGATGCACCGACGCGATCAGCGGCGCCGGCAGCTCGAAGTGGATCGGCTTGTCCTGCCCGGCGACCGGGATATCGGGGATGGTGAGCCCGCAAGGCGTGGCGACGACCGCGACGTCCCGCCCGGTCTGCGTGACCTGCAGCAGCAGGAGCAGCTCGGCGGCCGCGTCGGTATCGACCAGCCCTCCGGCGTTGATGTGGACGTTGAGCGTGGCCAGCACGCCGGCGGTCCCGTTGATGTCGAAGCTCCCCCCCGGCTGGCACTGCTCGCCGAAGATCCCCGCATCCGGCTTGGCATGATGCGCCGGTCCCGGGTCGCAGGCCGCGACGACGAGAGCAAGGCAGACGAGTCGCTGGATCGACATACCAGCCCGCTCCTATATCACGAGCGGGGGGCGTAGCGGCGCGCCGCCAGCAGCGCGAGGAGGAGCAGCAGCGCCGCGACCAGGAAGGGGACGCCGGGCAGGGGCTCGGCGCGGCGCTCGTCGACGAAGAAGCCGAACGATCCGGCGAAGATCGCCGGACCCACGATGCCGGCCAGGGCCACCAGGCTCATGAGCGCGCCCTGGATGCGCCCCTGGACGTCAGGGCCGACCTGCTTCGTGATCAACGCCTGCGTCGCCGGCGGGGCGATGGCCCAGAGCGCGCTGATCGGCAGGCCCGCGAGGAAGATCCAGCCTCGTTCGGCCGCCCCGTAGATGGCGAAGCCGGCCACGCCGCAGGCCAGGCCGAGCAGCAGCGCGCCGCGCTCGCCGAGGCGCTTCACCGCGAACCCGACGATGCCCACGTTGACCACCACGCTGAGGACCCCGACCGCGGCGAGCACGTAGCCGACCTCGCGCTGCCCCCAGTCGTAGCGGTAGTCGGCGTAGAGGACGAACACCGTGGGGTAGACGTAGTGCGCGAGGTTGGCGAGGAACACCACCCCCGCCAGCCCGAGCACCTGCGGATAGCTCCGGAGGA
Organism: Gaiellales bacterium; assembly: GCA_035537595.1. Lineage (GTDB taxonomy): Bacteria > Actinomycetota > Thermoleophilia > Gaiellales > JAICJC01 > DATLLX01. Next base: position 2,606 of record DATLLX010000024.1, read on the forward strand.
GCTTCAGCGAGCCGAGCGGGTTGGCGTGCGACCCGTCGAACCGGGGGCTGCGCAGCGACGGCGGCAGGGACTCGGGCAGGACGAAGAATCCGTAGCCGAAGTTCAGCAGGGCGAGGCAGGCGGCGAACCAGAACGGCCAGCGGAGATCGATGTCTCCGAGGACGCCGCCGATGAGCGGCCCGACGATGAAGCCGACGCCGAACGCCGCGCCCAGCATGCCGTAGCCCTTGGCGCGCTGCTCCGGCGTGGTGACGTCGGCGATGTAGGCGTTGGCGATGGTGAAGCTGGCCGAGGTGATCGCCGAGATCACGCGCCCGACGAACAGCCAGCCCAGCGTCGGCGCCACCGCCATGAACGCGAAGTCGAGCCCGAGCCCGAGGCAGGAGAGGAGGATCACCGGGCGCCGCCCGAAGCGATCCGAGAGGGCGCCCTGGATGGGAGCGGTCACGAACTGGATGAGCGCGAACATGGTGCCGAACACGGCCACCCAGTACGCCGCGGTCGAGGTGGTGCCGCCGGCCAGCTGCTCGAGGAGGTGCGGCAGCACCGGGATGATGACCCCGAACGCCAGCACGTCGATCAGGATCGTGATGAAGATGAAGACGAGCGCGGCCCGGCGAGAGGCCGTTCGAGTGACGGGGCTGAGCGACCCTTCGTCCATGGACCGCGCAGTCTAGCAGCCGCTCAGCCCGGTACAACACGCGC
>DATLLX010000025.1:0-3905 GCA_035537595.1 Gaiellales bacterium
GTGGAACGCCGACGCCCGGGCGGCCTCGACCGATCCCAGCTCGTCGCGAAACCAGCGGTAAGCGCCTCCGGAGAGCCAGCCCGGGTTCTCGAGCAGCCACCCGCCGGGCGTCGCGTGCGGGTGCAGCTCGGTGACGCCGTCGGGGTCGAGCGCCGGGCCTGGCACAACGGCGCAGACCGGCTCTGCCGTCCCCATCACGTCGCACACCACACCCGGCTCGACCACCCCGGCGCCCAGCGTGGCGGCCATCTCGTCGCCGCACCCCAGCACCACCTGGGTGGACGCGTCCAGACCCGCCGCCTCGCGCAGCCAGGGCGCGACCGGCCCCAGCGCGGTGTGCGCCGGCTGCACCGCTGCCAGGGATGCCGGGTCGATCCCGAACGCGTCGCAGGCCTCGGCCGACCAGCCGCCGCCGGCCACGTCGAGCAGCATCGAAGATGAGGCGTTGGACGGGTCGACCGCCAGCTCGCCCGACGCCTGCCAGGCCACGAACGAGCCGGGCAGCAGGAACCAGCGGGCCGCAGCATGCTGGTCTTCCCGGTGCTCGGCCAGCCACGCGATCTTGGCGGCGACGTGTCCGGGATCGAGATTGCAGCCGGTCAGCTCGCGTAGCCGGCCGGGGTCGATGCGCTTCGAAGCGGCGTCGCACTGGGCGCCGGCTCGGCGGTCCATCCAGATCAGCGCCGGCCCCAGCGGCCCACCGGATGCGTCGGTCGCCACCAGACCATCCAGCTGCGATCCGAACGAGATGGCCCGGATCGCGCCTCCGTCGACCGCCCGGCGCACCTCGGCCAACGCCTGGGCTACGGCGCCCAGCCACTCGCGCGCGTCCTGCTCTGCCCATCCGGGTCGCGGATAGGACAGCGCGTGAGGGACATAGGCCGTGTGCAGATGCTCGCCGTCGGCGGTCAGCGCCTGCGCGCAGGTTCCCTGCGAGCCGACGTCGACCCCGACCACCAGCTCGCGGCCGCTCACCGGTCGTCCTCGCCGTCGCCGGGGCCGCGGCGATAGACGGAGATCTGGAAGGCGTCCGCCAGGTGATGCTCCCGTGACACCAGGACGACCACCCCGTCGGCGGTGCTGTCGACCTGGAACAGCGTCAAGAGCAGCGAGCCGCGGGGCACCGCCAGCCGCTCGGCGACCTCGTCGACGGCCACGTCGGGCGTCATGGTGGCCACCGCGTGGTGCACCCGCATGCCGCGCCCGGCCAGCGCCGCGTAGATCGAGCCACCCTCCAGGTCGCGCATCTCGTCGGGGCCGATCAGGTCGGTGCGGCACCAGTCGATCGCGTCCACCACCCGCCGGCCGTCCGCGGTCCGCACCCGGCGAAGCGTGCTCACCGGCGCCCCCTGCTCGACGCCCAGCTCGTGGGCCACCTCCGCGGGGGCCGGCTCCGCGCCGCAGTGCTCGTCGACGGTGCCCGGCTCGAGGCCCATCGCCGCGATCATCGAGGACACGGCGAAGTTGCGGCTGAGGTCGTTGCGCATCAGCGGCCGGTGGGTGACGTAGGTGCCCGACCCGTGCAGCCGGCGGATCAGGCCGTCCTCCTCGAGCAGCGCGATCCCCGCGCGCAGCGAGCTGCGCGAGACGCCCAGGCTCCTCGCCAGCTCGGGCTCGCTGGGCAGGCGGTCTCCGGGCGCCAGCTTGCGGGCCGCGATCCGTTCGCGCAGGCCCTCGGCGATCGAGTGGCGGAGCGATCGGCGGGGGGCGCTCACGGCTCCACGACGACCTTGAGCACCTCGCCGGCGCGGATGCGCGCGAAGGCCTCGGGGGCCGCGTCGAGCCCGACCACGTCCGACACCACCCGGCGGATGCCTCCGACGTCGTTGGCCAGCATGTCCAGGGCGTGCACCTGGTCGCGGTGCCGGGAGGCGTACGAGCCGTGCACCTGCACCTCCAGGTAGTGCAGGATGTTGGATGGGAAGCGCATGTGGGTCGTGCCCTTGGGCAGGCCGCCGAAGAACAGCACCCGGCCCCGCGGCGCCGCCATCTCCATCGCCTGCTCCTGGGCTATGTCGCTCGAGCAGGCAACGATGACGACATCCGCGCCGATGTCGTCGGTGGCGTCGCGCACGGCCCGCTCTCCGTCGGCGCCGGAGGTGTCGACGTAGCTCATCCGTTCGTCGCCGAGGATGTCGCGGGCCAGCTCCAGGCGGGGCGCGGCGGTCTCCAGCATCAGCACCTGCCCGGCGCCCTCCAGCCGGGCGATCGCCGCGTGCGCGGTGCCCACCGGGCCGGCGCCGATCACGGCCACGGTGTCGTCGAGCCCGACGCCGATGTCCTTGTGCCCGCAGATGGCGTCCGACAGCGGGTCGGCGAACGTGGCATGGGCGTCGGACAGCCCCTCGGGGATCCGGAACAGGTTCTTGAGCGCGATCTGGGGGATCGCCACCAGCTCGGCGTAGGCGCCCTGGTGGTCGAACCCCATCAGCTCACCGTTGACGCACAGGTGCTCGTTGCCCGACCGGCAGAGCCGGCAGCGGCCGCACCACAGCGTCGAGATGCAGTGCACCCGGTCGCCGATCTGAAGGCCGCTCTGGGCGATCTCGTCGGCCGCGGCGGGGCCGACCTCGATCAGCTCGCCGCTGATCTCATGCCCCAGCACCCAGGGCGGCGAGATCCTGCGGTCGCCGTTGTAGAAGGTGCGGACGTCGGTGCCGCAGATCCCGCATGCGGTCACGCGGAGCAGCACGCCGTCGGGCGGACACCCCGGTTCCGCGACTTCGCCGATCGACATCTCGCCCGGCCCATCCCAGATCGCTGCGCGCACGTTCACTCTCCCCGTTGCATGTCGGATCGGTTCCGGCGTAGGATAGCGAAGTTGTCTGACAACTTGGAGGCCCGGTGATCGAGTTCATCTTCATGCTGACGCGCGACGACAAGACTCTGACGGACGCCCGGGACGTGTATGCCTCCATAGCTGGCACCGGGGTACGGCACGTCGGCTGCAAGGACGTCGGGCTGCCCCGCGAGGAGCTGCAGGCGCTGATGTCGGACATCAAGGGCAACGGGCACACCACCCATCTGGAGGTCGTGTCGGAGTCCGAGGAGGCGACCCTGGCCTCCGCGCGGGCGGCCGCCGAGATCGGGCCGGACTACCTGATCGGCGGCACGCTGATCGAGCCGGTGCAGGAGATCCTGGAGGGCACGGGCATCAGGTTCTTCCCCTATGTGGGCCGGATCGTCGGCCATCCCTGCCTGCTCCGCGGGGCGATCGACGAGATCGCCGACGACGCCCGCCGGGCCGAGCAGCTGGGGGTGGACGGCATCAACCTGCTGGCCTACCGCTACGACGGCGATGTGGACGCGCTGGTCGAGGCGGTGGTCGACGCCACATCGCTGCCGGTGATCGCCGCCGGATCGGTCGATTCGCAGGCCCGGATCCAGGCTCTCGACGAGCGGGGCGTGTGGGCTTTCACCATCGGCACCGCGGCCCTGGACGGCGTGCTCGTGCCCGGCCGGCCGCTGGAGGATCAGCTTCGCTACGCACTCGAGGCGGCGGTGGCGACATGAACGTGACTCAGGTTCTTGTCACCTCACCGGCGCGATGGGATGATCGGCGCACCCAACCGATCGAGGTGACGAGATGACTTCACACGAGCACCGGGTGCGGGGCGATCTGGCCAGGCTGGCCGAGTCCCCACGCGGGCGCGAGCTGCTCCAGCTGTCGCTGCGAGGCATCGGAAAGGGTGAGCGTGCGCTGACCGCGGGATGCTGGACCGACCGCGGCATCGCCGGCTGTCTGTTCCAGCACGCGTACTGGCAGGGCGTCGACGAGGGCGTGTTCGCCGACGCGGGGCGGCCTGGAGACTGGATCGGCAGCTTCGTCGGCTCAGGCGACTACGGGATCGTGATCCGTGCCATCGAGTCGTTCGACCTGCTGGCGAAGGAGTCCTACGCCGACG
>DATLLX010000026.1:0-4471 GCA_035537595.1 Gaiellales bacterium
CTGCGCGCTGGCCTTCGACAGCCTCGACCCGGTCGCCGAGCGCCGCGTCGTCGGCGCCGTCTTCGCGGAGGAGCGGCGGGCCGCGGAGGCCCGCTCCCGCTGCGGCTCTCGCTGTGGCGGGGCATGCGGCAGATCACCGGCAGCCACAGCGAGAGCCGCAGCGGGAGCGGGCCTCCGCGGCCCGCCGCTCCTCCGCGAAGACGGCGCCGACGACGCGGCGCTCGGCGACCGGGTCGAGGCTGTCGAAGGCCAGCGCGCAGACGGAACGGCCGTCATGGGCGGTCTCGACGCGGACGACGTGCGCCTCGGCGCCGAGCGTGGTGGGAGGCTCCCCGAGGCGCATCTCGAGTTCGAACCGGTCGCCCGGCGAGACGGGGCGATCGGTGACGATGCGAACACCGCCGGCCGACAGATCGACCGTCTCGGCGTCGAACCGCTCGGCGCCCTCCCCGCCCGGCCGCAGCCGCCTGCAGGCGACGGGGAAGCGCATCATCATGCGGAAGAACTGACGGCGGTTGGCGTCCACACCAGCCCTATCGGCAGCCCACAGGGCTGCTGCAGTCCGCACGAAGTCGCTACAGACGGGTCGCCGCCTCGGCACCGCCGAGGGCGATCTTGGCCCTTGCCGTGACGAGGTGGTAGAGCACCAGCAGCTGGACGATGGCCAGCGAGTCGGAGCGGTGAAGGTCGGTGCCGATGGTGAACTCGCCCAGGCGCTCCGAGCGCAGATGGCTGGCGAAATGCATGTGCTCCCAGATCCGCTCCTCGAGCTCCAGCGCCCGGGATGCATCCATCAGCCCGGGCACGCGCAGGTCCTGCTCGCCGCCGGGCGACATCAGCTGCAGCCGCTGCTCGCCGTCGCCGACCACGTCGGCCAGGTCGGGATGCGGCAGCTCCGGCCGCAGTAGCAGGTGGGCGTCCAGGTGCGTCGCGTCGGCCTCGTCGTCCAGGCCCGGCGGCGGGGCGAAGCGGACGACGATGTCGGCATGGTGGCGCTGGGGGCGGATGTAGGCCTCGGAGTCGGGCTCGCGACGGTCGAGCTCCTCCAGCACCTGGTTGGTCGTGTATCCGCGCCGGGAGCAGTCGCGCACCACCTTCCAGCGCCGGCGCATGCTCTCGGGTGGATCCAGGTAGACGCGGATGTCGAAGCACCGGCGCATCTCCTCGGTCTGGTAGCCGAGCAGCCCCTCGACGATCAGGAACCGGCCGGGCGCCATGTACGCGGGCGGGCCGAACGAGCCGTCCGAGTGCCGGTAGACCGGCTTCAGCACGGCATGCCCCTCCCGCAGCAGCTTCAGGTGCTGGGCCATGATGTCCATGTAGTTGCACGCCGGGTCGAGCGGCGTGATCGTCATCGCGGCGCGCTGGGCCCGGTCGTAGCGGTGGTAGTCGTCGAGGCAGATGTGCGACACCTGCTCCTGGCCCAGCAGCCGGACCAGCCCGCGGGTCAGCGTGGTCTTACCGCTGGCGGAATCGCCGACGACACCGAGGATGATGGGGCGGGGCATGGAGGGAGAATCTACTCCGGGCGGCGCACCACGAAGGCGACCACCTGTCCCTGGCGGATGTTGTCGTAGCCCACCAGCTTGATCTGCGCGGTCGGATTGTGGGCCGCGCACTGGTCGATCTCGACCAGCACCGCCTCCGGCGTCGGCCGGTCGACGAACGGCAGCTTCCACAGCTTCCAGTAGCTGTCACGGATGGTCGGGCTCTCGGCGTACTCGATGCCCGGGATCAGGCCGCGGGCGGTGAGGTTGATGATCTGCGCCCGCAGCTCGCCGTCGGTCAGCGGCGGCAGGTAGCTGAACGTCTCCGCGCGGGTCATGGCGTCACCGCCGGGTCGAGCGTGTCGACGGTGTCGAAGTCGAACCGCACCGACGCCCAGGTCTCCATTGCCGTTGCCAGCTCCCGGCTGTGCGCTGCCGCGCCGCGGAGGATGTCCGGGCCCTCGGCGATCAGGTCGCGGCCCTCGTTGCGCGCCTTGACGCATGCCTCGAGGGCCACGCGGTTGGCGGTCGCCCCGGCCGAGGCTCCCCACGGATGGCCAAGCGTGCCGCCACCGAACTGCAGCACCGAGTCGTCCCCGAAGATCTCGACCAGGTCGGGCATGTGGTGGACGTGGATGCCGCCCGATGCGACCGGCATGGTGGCCGGTAGCGACACCCACTCCTGGTCGAAGTAGATGCCGCGGGCGGGGTCGGCGGCGATCCGGTCCTCGCGGAGCAGATCGACCACGCCCAGCGTCGACGCCCTGTCGCCCTCCAGCTTGCCGACGACCGTGCCCACATGGAGGTGGTCGCCGCCGGCCATCCGCAGCCACTTGGCCAGCACCCGGAAATGGATGCCGTGATGCTTCTGGCGGTCCATCACGGCGTGCATCGCCCGGTGCACGTGCAGCAGCATGCCGTTGGCCCGGCACCAGTTGCTGAGCGACTGGTGCATCGCGAAGCCCGCCGTCAGGTAGTCGTGCATGATGATCGGCGACCCCAGGTCGCGCGCGAACTCGGCCCGCGCGAACGTCTGCTCGACGGTTGGCGCGGTCACGTTCAGGTAGTGGCCCTTGCGCTCGCCGGTCTCGGTCTCGGCCTTCAGCACGGCCTCCATCACGAACTCGTAGCGGTCGCGCCAGCGCATGAACGGCTGGGAGTTGATGTTCTCGTCGTCCTTGGTGAAGTCGAGGCCGCCGGACAGCGCCTCGTAGACGGCGCGACCGTAGTTGCGGGCCGACAGGCCCAGCTTCGGCTTGATGGTGCAGCCGAGCAGCGGGCGCCCGTACTTGTTCAGGCGGTCGCGCTCGATCTGGATCCCGTTCGGCGGCCCCGGGAACGTCTTCATGTACGCCGCCGGGATCCGCATGTCCTCGAGCCGCAGGGCGCGCAGGGCCTTGAACCCGAACACGTTGCCCACGATCGAGCTCATCACGTTGGAGATCGATCCCTCCTCGAACAGGTCGAGCGGATAGGCGATATAGGCGATCGCCTGATCGCCCTCCCCGGGAACCGGGTCGATCCGGTAGCACTTGGCCTGGTAGCGGCCGATGTCGACCAGATGGTCGGTCCAGACCTGCGTCCAGGTGCCGGTCGAGGACTCCGCGGCGACCGCCGCGGCTGCCTCCTCGATGGGCACGCCCTCCTGCGGCGTGACCCGGAAGGCGGTCAGGATGTCGGTGTCTGCGGGCTCGTAGCCCGGGCGCCAGTACGTCTCGCGATACTCCTTGACGCCGGCGGCGAACAGCGGTGATGTGTGGTCTGCCATGGGCGCAGGCTACGCCCGCCACTGCACAAGGACAATTGAATGTTCGAGGTCGAATGATAAGGTAGTGATTAGATGACGTTCGGCCAGCTGCAGACGTTTCTCGCCGTCGCCCGCACCGGCTCGGTGCGCGCGGCGGCCGCCCGGCTGGTGGTCACCGAGCCAGCGGTCTCGGCGGCGGTGTCGGCGCTCCAGCGCGAGCTGGGATGCCCGCTGATCGCCCGCCAGGGCCGTGGGATCGTGCTCACCGCCGCCGGCGAGACGCTGGCCCGGTATGCCGCCGAACTGGTCGGGCTCCGAGACCAGGCGGTACGCGAGCTGCAGGGATCGCGGATGCTGCGGCTGGCGGCGGTGACCACCGCCGGGGAGCACGTCGTGCCGCCGCTGCTGAAGGCCTTTCGCAGCCTTCACCCCGATGTCGAGGTGTCGCTGGAGGTGGGGAACCGCTCCACCGTCTTCGACCGGCTGCTGCGGCGCGACGTCGATCTCGCGATCGGCGGCCAGCCGCCCCCGGCGTCCGGCATCGCCGGCTTCCCGTTCCTCGCCTACCGGCTGGTCGTCGTGGGGGCCGCCGACGCCCGCGTCGACGCGTCCGCCGACGAGACCTGGCTGCTGCGGGAGGCCGGCTCCGGCACCCGGACGACGGTCGAGGGGTTCCTCGCAGACCAGGGCATCTCGCCGCGGTCGACGATGACACTGGGGTCGAACGGGGCGATCAAGCAGGCGGCGGCGCTCGGCCTGGGCATCACCCTGCTGTCGGCCCACGCGGCCGGCCCCGAGCTGGCGGCGGGCACACTTCGCCGCGTCAGCATGCCGGGCGCCCCACTCCGCCGCTCCTGGTACCTGCTGGAGCGCGACACCGGCACCCGGCTGCCCGAGGCCGCCGCGTTCCGCGACTTCTGCCGGTCGCGGGACGCCCGCGCGGCGGTGCTGGCCGCGATCAGGCCTCCCGCGCCGTCGCTCGTGCCGGGCTCGTGACGGCCACGGCGACGGCGGCGATGATCACGCAGGTGGCCGCCAGCATGCCGGTGGTCAGCGGCTCGTCGGCGATCGCCCATCCCAGCAGCACCGCGACCACCGGGTTGACGAAGGCGTAGGTGGCCACCCGCGACGGCGCCACATGGCCCAGCAGCCACATGAAGGCGGCGAACGTGACGACGGTTCCCATCACCACCAGGTAGAGCATCCCGGCCACTGAGCGACCGGTGATCTGGCCGGG
>DATLLX010000027.1:0-5188 GCA_035537595.1 Gaiellales bacterium
GCGCCGCGTTCGCCGCCGCGTCGATCGTGGCCAAGGTCGTCCGCGACCGTCATATGCACCGGATGGCCGACCGCTACCCGGAGTACGGCTTCGAGCGGCACGTCGGCTACATCACGCCCGAGCACGGGGCCGCCGTCCGCCTGCACGGCGTGACGCCGCTTCACCGCCGCTCCTGGCACGCCCGGGCATATGCCGAGCTCGAGCTGGCGTAGCCCCCACCGCTACGGCCGGTTCGCCGAGGAGCTCGCGGCCTGGCGGCTGCGGCTGGCCGGCTTCCGGATCGTGGGCCGAAACGTGCGGGTGGCGGGCCGCGAAATCGACGTGCTCGCTCGCCGCGGGCGGCTGCTGGTGATCTGCGAGGTCAAGGCCCGGCGGAGCCGGCGCTACGGCGGCCCGCTGGACGCTGTCGGCGACGAGAAGCAGCTGCGGCTGCGCCGGGCGGCGGAGATCCTGGTCGCCCGCGACCCCACGGTGGAGACGGTGCGGTTCGACGTGATCACGGTCGACGGGCTGTCGGTGCGCCACCTGCCGGCAGCGTTCTGAACGTTGTGGCTCAGCGGCTCCGGGTGCGGTCAGCCTACGACTGACGAATCAGGACCGACACCACTCCGCTCCGCAGACCGTTGGCAAGCGTCGCGCTGATCAGAGCCACGTCCGCCGGGTCCGTGAAGTCGCCGTAGCGGATCACCGTGCTACCGGACCGTCCACTGAAGGGGAGTCGAAGCGTCATCGGCGTGGCACCCGGGTCTTCATTTGCCACCACTGATACCAGGAGGAGCGACGGGCGGCAATCGTCGGGAATCTCGTCGAACCACCACGTCACCCTGGTCTCGTGCGGACTCAGCGCAACGGCGCGAAGGCCTGGTGTCGGCGGGATGGCGAGCTCGGCCGAACCGGTCCCGGTCTGGACGATTGCGCGCTGGCAGGTGGGGGTGGGCTGAGTCTCGTACGTCGTCGGGGGCGCCGGCCTGTACGACACGGAGCCGTCCGCGGCCGTGACGGCATGATGCTCGATCGACGCGGGCCCACTGACGAGCGGGTACGCCGAGGGATCGCCACCATTTGACGAAACGCCGCTCGCGGACACACCACAGCCGCTTTGAACGGCGGCGGCGGCCACGAGCGCACAGATCATGGCGCGGCAGGGCAAACGGGTCATCCGCCCAGTATGCGGGTGCCTGGCATGGGTTGGGAACCGCCCCTGACTCCCTCAGGGGCCACTGGATGGGCGAACTGGGGGATGAACCCGTCCCCACCCATCACGACCAGGGATACTCGTCGTGCTGGGGCAGGTCGTCCAGGATCTCGTACCACGGAGCCTTGGAACCGACGAACATATGGCCCATCGGCCTGAGGGTCGGCTCGTCGACGAGCGTCCCGTACGGCACCCGAACGTACGCCGCCTCGCGCGCAGTCCTCGTCCAGTAGACCAGCGACCAGCACACTGCGCACCGCGTCTCGTGATCCGCGTGCTCCCCGCCGAGCCGCGTCAACGATGCCGCGCCCTTGGTCACCCTGAACTTCTCGCGCTCGATCTCGCCCCATGGCAAGAATGCCGAGCCAGTGCTGGCGCGACAGTTCGAGCAGTGGCAGATGAACGCAACGACGAACTCGTCCGAGACCTCGAATTCGACGGTGTGGCAGGCGCAGCGCCCATTCAGCACTCCGACAGTGTAGGGTGGCGCCGCACACGTCAGGTACGCCTCCCGGGCGGGTGCCCGCCTCGCTCCGCGGTGTTCTGACGCGGTTCTGTCACCGGTCGTGACCCACCTGTGCGGCCGCCGTCCGTACGGTGGTCGGCGTGATCGCGCGTGCTGTCACCTTCACCCTCTCCGGCCTGGAAGCGCGGCGGATCGATGTCGAGGCGCATCTGCGGACGCAGACGTCGCCGTCATTCGCGGTGGTCGGGCTGCCCGACCGAGCGGTGTCCGAGGCCAGGCAGCGGGTGCGAAGTGCCGTGCGCTCGTCGCAGTACGAGTTTCCCGGGCATGAGCTGACCGTCAACCTGGCGCCGGCCAGGGAGAAGAAGCAGGGCTCGGGCTTCGATCTCGCGATCGGCCTGGCTGTGCTGGCGGTGTCTGGTCAGGCGCCGGCGGAGCGGATCGAGCGGGTGGCGGCGGCGGCCGAGCTGGGACTGGACGGACGGTTGCGGCCGGTGGCCGGTGTGCTGGCGATGGCCGAGGCGGCGGCGCAGCTGGAGCTGGATTGCATTCTGGTGGCGCCCCAGAACGCGGCCGAGGCGTCGCTGGTGCCGGGGATCGCGGTAGCGGCTGTGGCCGACCTGAACCAGGCTGTGGGGGTGCTGGAGGGCTGGGCAGAGGCAGAGCCCCCGGCCCCGGCCGAGCCGCGGCCGCTGACTGCCCACCCCGACATGGCCGACGTCTGCGGCCAGGCGCGGGCCCGGCGGGCGGTCGAGATCGCGGCCGCCGGGGGTCACAACCTGTTGCTCTGCGGCCCGCCAGGCTCGGGCAAGACCATGCTGGCCCGACGGCTGCCGGGGCTGCTGCCTCCGCCCGACCCGGCGGAGTCGCTCGAGATCAGCCGCATCCACTCCGCGGCCGGGCTGCTGGCCGGCGGTCGGGCGATGCTCGAGCGGCCGTTCCGGGCGCCCCACCACAGCGCCTCGGTGGCCGCCCTGGTGGGCAGCGCCGGCCTGCGGCCCGGCGAGGTGACGCTGGCCCACGGCGGGGTGCTGTTCCTGGACGAGCTGCCCGAGTTCCAGCGTCCGGCCCTGGAGGCGCTGCGACTGCCGCTGGAGGACGGTGAGGTGCTGATCTCCCGGGCCGCCGGCGCGGTCAGGATGCCCGCTCGTTCGCTGGTGATCGCCGCCATGAACCCCTGCCCCTGCGGCCGCCACGGCGACCCCGACCGGCCCTGCATCTGCCCGCCCCAGCGGGTCGACGCCTACCGGGCACGGGTCAGCGGGCCGCTGCTCGACCGCTTCGACCTCCGCGTCGATGTGCCCCGGGCGGACGCGCACGGCGCTGCCGGAGAGGCCACGGCTGCGGTCGCCTCCCGTGTGGCCGGGACCCGCGAGCGGCTGGACGGCCTGCCTCCTTCCGTCTCGGACGGCGCCGGCCGGCTGCTTCGCCGGGCGGTCGATCAGCGGTACCTGTCAGCCCGCGGCGCGGCTCGCAGTACCCGCGTGGCCCGGACGATCGCCGCCCTGGCCGGAGCCGACGCGGTCTCCGAGGAGCACATGGCGGAGGCACTCTCGTACCGCTCCGGTGCGGGCCGGTGAGCCACGTCAGGCGGATCGACCGCGACCGGGCGGGATATCCCGAGCGGCTGTCGGATCTGCACGATCCGCCGCAGCGGCTGTTCGCGGTGGGATCGCTGGGCGAGGCGCTGGGCTGGTCAGGGCCGGCGGTGGCGATCGTCGGCTCGCGCCGGGCGGCCGATGTCAGCCTGCGGCTGACCCGGGAGCTGGCCGGCGCAGCGGCGGCCCAGGGCGCGCTGGTGATCAGCGGCCTGGCGCTCGGCGTCGATGCGGCGGCGCACGAGGGCGCGCTCGGCGTTGCGGGCGCGACGCTGGCCGTGCTCGGCTGCGGCCCCGACATCGCCTACCCCCGCACGAACCGTCGGATCTACGCCGACATCGTCAGCTCCGGCCTGGTCGTGTCGGAGTTTGCGCCCGGCACCGAGCCGGCACCGTGGCGCTTCCCGGCCCGCAACCGGATCATCGCCGCGCTGGCGGACGCGGTGGTGGTGGTCGAGGCTCGGCAGCGGAGTGGTGCGCTGATCACCGCCGATCTGGCGCTGGAACTGGGCCGCGACGTGCTGGCCGTGCCGGGCTGGCCGTCGTTCGCGGGCGCTGCCGGCACGAACGGGCTGCTGAAGGCGGGTGCCGGCCTGATCGAGGGCCCGGAAGACCTGTTGGCCTGGGTCGGGCTGGAGGCCGGACCTGCGCCGAGGCGCTCGGCGGCGCTGCAGGACGAGCCGCTACTGGCGGCGCTGCGCGAGCAGGCCGGCCATCCCGACGAGCTGGCCGGCCGGCTCGGCATGGCGGCGGGTGAGGTGGCGGCCGGGCTGGTGCGGCTGGAGATCGAGGGCATGCTGTCTCGCGACGCCGACGGTCGCTGGGTTGCGGTGGTGCGCTGAAGCTCTAGGCTCTGCGGATGGCCGATCGCTGGACCACCTATGACTGCTACGGCACCCTGATCGACTGGCGGCGGGGCATCGGCGGCGTGCTGAGCCGGCTGTTCGGCGAGCAGCACCGCGCGCGGCTGCTGGGCCGCTACTACGAGGTGGAGGCGGCGATCCAGGCCGACGGCTACCGAACGTACCGGGAGGTGCTCGACCTGGGCACCGCGCGGATCGCTGAGGAGGAGGAGAGGGAGCTGACCGCCGGCGAGCGGACGGCGATGTCAGAATCGCTGCGCGACTGGCCGGCGTTCCCCGATACCGGGGATGCCCTCGGGGAGCTTCGCCGCCGTGGCTGGAAGCTCGCCATCCTGTCCAACTGCGACCGCGACCTGATCGCCTCGTCGCTGCCCCGGCTGGGCGCGCCGGTCGATCTGGTGATCGTCGCCGAGGACGTGCGTTCCTACAAGCCCGCGCACGGCCACTGGCGGGAGTTCGCCGAGCGGACGGGCGCGGGGGCGGATCGCCATGTGCACGTCGCCCAGAGCCTGTTCCACGACATCGCCCCGGCGAACGACCTGGGACTGCGCAACGTGTGGATCAACCGCCAGGGTGAGGCACCCGGGCCGCTGCCGACCCGTGAGCTGCCCGATCTGACCGCACTCGCCGACACCGTGGACGAGCTGGTGCCGGCATGAGGCCGGAGCTGGTACGCGTCCCCCGAGCGTTCGGCAGCGGCGGCGAGGCCATGGAGGCCGCGGCGGCGATGCCGCTGGGCTTCGACGAGGCCGCCACCATCAGCTGCGTCGATCTCGACCAGCAGACCGAGGCGCTGGCCGCCGCACTGCCAGAGAACCCGGTGGTGCTGGGCGGATGCTGCTGCACCCACGTCGGTGCCGGCCGGGGCCTGGCTCGCCGGCATGGCCGGATCGCGGTCGTCTGGGTGGACGCCCACGGCGATCTCAACACGCCGGAGACGTCGCCCTCAGGCAACCTGTGGGGAATGCCGTTTCGGATGCTGCTGGACGGCGGCGACGTGGCTCCGGGCGACGCCGCCCTGCTGGGAGCGCGAAGCCTCGACCCGCCCGAGGAGGAGTACATCGAT
>DATLLX010000028.1:0-3244 GCA_035537595.1 Gaiellales bacterium
GCTGGTGGGCGAGGCTGAAGGCGATGTTGAGGCAGGCGGTGGTCTTGCCGCAGCCGCTGGTCGGCGAGGTGATCCCGAGCGAGGTCCAGCCGTTCTGCCGCAGCGCCCGCAGGATCTTCGTCCGCATCATGTCGAAGGTCGAATGCGCCGGGTCGGCGTCGGCGAAGGTGACGATGCGGTGCTTCGCCATCAGCTGGGCGTCGGGTTCGAAGGCCGGCAGCTCGGCCCAGGCCGGCCCCGGCGGCGCCGCCTGGCCCTGGCGCGCCTGGCGGGCGGCGGCCAGCGGCCCCTGCGCGGCGGGCGCCGCGGCGCCCGCCGGCGCCTCGCCGCGCTGCTCCTTGGCTTTCTGAATGGCGGCCTGGATGCGTTCCATCGACTCTTCTCTTCCAAAGGCGGCCGGGGAGGCCCCGGCCGGATCATCCGCGGCGCGTCACCCGCGCCGGTAGGGATCCCGCCTCACGGCTGCGCGGCCGGGGCGGTCGTTGCGGCCGGCGCCGCGGCGGGCGGGGTGTCGGGGACGATGGCCGTCGGCATGGAGAGGCCAACCTTGGCGAGCGCCTGGTCCATCAGAGCGTCGAGCGGCATGTAGTAGGTCTGCACCGCGAAGAGCAGCGCCGGCAGCGCCACCGCGATCAGCGCCACCGTCCCGGCGACGATGGTGCGCTTGCGCCGCATCTCGCCGGGGGTGCGGATGTAGGGCAGGGTGGCGAAGGGCTCGATGCCGAGCTTGGCCGTGAGCTCGCCCGGCCGCCGGATCGAGTGGTTGAGCAGCTCCATCAGCAGGATGAAGCCGAGCCCGGCGGTGATGCCGCCGAGCATGCCGGCGGCCGCGATCAGCTTGCGGTTGGGGCTCGCGGGCTTGGTCGGCAGGTTCGGCTGCTGGATCAGCGAGAAGCGCTCGCCCTTCGACAGGACCTCGATGCGCTCGCCCACCTGGGCCTGGCTGGCGCTCTGCACCGCGGCGTTGTACTGGTTCTGCAGGTTGGTGAGCTCGCGCTCCATCCCGTCGAGCACCTGCTCGTTCGCCGGAGTTGCCTGGATCGACTTGTCGAGGTCGTCGAGCGTCTTCTGGATCAGCGCCTTGTTGTCGGCGATGAACTTCAGCTGCGCGTCGATCGGCGCGGTCTCGACGTCGAGGTCGGAGGCGGGCTGCGCCGGCTGGCCGTCGGGGCCGGGCACGGTGCGGGCGGCGCGCTGGTCGTCGACGACCTTCTGCAGCCCGGCGACCTGGCTCTCCAGCATGCGGATCCGCGGGCTCGACGCGGCGTAGATCGTGCGCATCTGCACCAGCTGGTTCTGCAGCGACTGCAGCTGCGTCTCCTCGGGGCTGAGCTGGCCGGTGGCCGACGAGTGGCCGGTGCGCTGGTACACCCAGACCACGGTCGCGCGCTGGTTCCTCAGGTCCGACTCCTGCTGCTCGAGGGTCAGCAGCCGCTGCTGCTGCAGGAGCTGCTGGCTGCGCCGGTCGTTCAGGCTGTCGGGCAGCGCCGAGAAGTTCTCGGTCTTGAACTGGCTGATCTTCTTGCCCTGCGCGTCGAGCGCGGCCGCCAGCCGGTCGACCTCGGCCTGGAAGAACTCGAGCGTGTCGCTGGCGCGCCCGGTCCGCAGCCTGACGTTCTCCTCGAGGACCAGGTTGACGAGCTCGTTGGCGCCCTTGTTGGCGTATTCCGCCGTCGGGCCGTCGAAGGACACGCCGAGGATGGTGGCGCCCGGGGTGCCCGGGCCGCGGGACACGTCGGGGGTGAAGCCGATGAACAGGATCCGCTGGCTGATGTCGCCGACGATGGCGTTGGCCGACATCGGCGGATCCACGCCGTCGTACATCCCGATCCGCTTGCCGAGCGCGAGCAGGTTCGCCCGCGTCATCAGCCGCTGCTCGATGATCTGCGCCTGCTCGTAGGGGTCGACCGGCACCATGGTCTGGGCGAGGTCGCCGGGGATCTGCTGCGGCTCGACCAGCATGCTGGCCGAGCTGGTGTAGACCGGCGGCAGGATCATCGCGACCGTCACCGCCCCGGCGGTGAGGAAGGCCACGATCACCAGGAAATACGGCAGCCGGCGCAGGAACACCGCCCAGTAGAATTTGATGTCGAGATTGCCCATAAGCCGTTCCGTTCGTTCCGACCTGCCGCGTCCCCGGGAGCTCCCCGGCGGCGGTCAGACCACCATCTTGAGGTTGCCGTGCATCCGCCGGTCGCTGACCACCTGCTCGATCACCCCGGCGTCGACCTTGTCGAGCCCGTCGGTGAAGGCATAGACCAGCGCGTAGTCGCAGATCTGGTTGACGAGCCGCGGCACCCCCCGCGAGGCGAGGTGCACGCACTCCCCGGCCGCCGGGGTGAAGATCTCCCGGGTCGCGCCCGCGACCGCCAGCCGGTGCCCGACATAGGCCTGGACGGCCTCGGCCGACATCGCCGGCAGGTGATACTCGGCCGCCACCCGCTGGGCGAACTGGACGAGCCGCGGCTGGGCGATGCGGTCGCGCAGCTCCGGCTGGCCGACGAGCACGAGCTGGATGAGCTCGTCCTTGTCGGCGTTGATGTTGGAGAACATCCGCAGCTCTTCCAGCGTCTCGGTCGAGAGGTTCTGCGCCTCGTCGAAGATCAGCATCGTGCGCCGCCCGGCGGCGTATTCCTCGATCAGGAAGTCCTGGAACTGGGCGAAGAGCTGCACGTAGCTCGCGCTCGAGTCGGTCGGGACCCCGAGCGCCATCAGCACCCAGTGCAGCAATTCGCCGCGGTTGCCCTGGGCGTTGGAGATCAGCCCGACGGTGAAGTCCTCGGGGAGCGAGCGCAGGAGGTGGCGCAGGAGCGTCGTCTTGCCGGCGCCGATCTCGCCGGTGATCACCGTGATCGGGGCGTGGGTCAGCATGCCGTACTCGAGCATGGCGTAGGCGCGGGTGTGGTTGTCGGACCAGTAGAGGAAGTCGGGATCGGGCAGGAGCGTGAACGGCCGTTCGTTGAGCCCGAAATGCTCGTTGTAGATCGACAATGTACTCGTCATACCCATCCCACACCCTACCCCGCCGCGCCCCGACCGGCTATTACCTCGGCGCATACACCCGCCGGGGTAAAATTAGCGTAAGCCCCCTTCGTAGCCTCATACAGGCATCCCGTCCCGAGATCATCCTCAATTTTTTGCGCTGCGCCATTTCCGCCGGCCGCGTGGCGTCCCGGGCACGTCCCGGGACGCTTTCCGGGACCCGGGGGCGGCCGCGGCTCAGCCGCCGGCCAGGAGCCGGGCG
>DATLLX010000029.1:0-5313 GCA_035537595.1 Gaiellales bacterium
GCGGTGACGCGTTCGTCTCGCCGGTGGTGGTCGACGAGGCGGTGAGGGCACGGCTGGAGGAGCTCGAGGAGATCGCCCCGCTGCACAACCTCCCCGCCCTTCGGGCCCTCGACGAGGCCCGGGAGCGGTTTCCCTCGGTACCGCAGGTCGCCGTGTTCGACACCGCGTTTCACGCCGCGATGCCGCCCGTTGCCTCGACCTACGCCGTCCCCCGCCGGTGGCGGGACGAGCTCCACGTTCGCCGCTACGGCTTTCACGGGCTGTCGCTGGAGTGGGCGCTCGAGCGGTCGTCGAGCCTGCTGGAACGGGACCTCGGCGAGCTGCGGCTGGTCGTCTGCCACCTGGGAGGAGGTTGCTCGGTGACCGCGATCGCCGGCGGCCGCTCGCGGGACACCACGATGGGCTTCTCGCCGCTCGTGGGGGTGCCGATGGCCAGCCGTTCGGGATCGGTCGACCCCGGCGCGCTGCTCTACCTGCTGCACCATGGCGAGACCACGACCTCGCTCGGCCGGGCGTTGAACGAGGAGTCGGGACTGACCGGGCTGGCGGGCACCGGCAGCGTCGCCGAGCTCGAGCGGCGGGCCGAGCAGGGCGACGACGCGGCTGGGGACGCGCTCGAGCTCTTCGCCTACCGGGTGGCGGGCGCGGCCTCGACCATGGCCATGGCGGCGGGCGGGATCGACGCGCTCGTGTTCACCGCGGGCGTCGGCGAGGGATCGGCGGCGGTGCGGGAGGCCGTCTGCGGGTATCTCGGCTTTCTCGGCGTGGAGATCGATCGATCATCAAACGGTGGATCGGGCGACCGGGACGTCGCCCGGCCCGGCACCCGGCCCCGTGTGCTCGTCGTTCACGCCCGTGAGGAGATCGTGGCGGCGCGCGCCACTCGCGAGCTGCTCGCGATCTGAGGCAGCTACCGAGCAGGCCGGCGGGAATCAGGCGAGGCCGGCAGCCCGGCGATCGGGTCGCCTGACCCGGCCGCCAGCGCCGGCTCCGAGGCCCTCGTCACCGGCAGCGACGCGCGCAGCTCCGTGCCGCCGCCGCGCCCCGGCCCGACCGCGAGCGTGCCGCCCACCATCTCGATCCGCTCCCGCATTCCGATCAGGCCGAAGCCGCTGGCCGATGTATTCATGGTGTCGATGCCGACGCCGTCGTCGGCCACCCGCAGGTCGACCAGGTCGTCACGCTCGCAGATCGACACCGTGGCCCAGCTCGCGCCGGCGTGCTTGACGACGTTGGTGAGCGCCTCCTGCACCACGCGGTAGAGCGTGTCCTCGAGCTGCGGGCTGAGGCGGGTGGGGGCGCGCCCGGCCGCGTATGCCAGATCCAGGTCGACCTCGATGGGCAGCCCGGTGGTGGCCGTAACGCGGGACGCCAGATGCTCGATCGCAGGCTGAACTCCCGCCGCGTCCAGGATCGGCGGTCGAAGGTCGTTGATCAGATGCCGCAGCGCGGCGATGCCCTCGGTGATCTGCTCGACGGCCTCGCCGAGGATCCTCGACACGGCCTGGGGATCGCCCGACCGGCGGGCGGTGGACAGGATCAGTTTCAGGCTGGCCATGTCCTGCAGCGTCTCGTCGTGCAGCTCCCGCGCCCACCGCCGCCGCTCGCTCTCGGATGCCTCCGTGGCGCGGCGGGCCCGCTCCTGGGCGACGTTGCGTCCCGTGGCGACCGCCGTCGCGGCGCTGCTCGCAAACGCCTCCAGCACGCGCTCGTCGTCCTTGCTGAACCGCTCCGCGCCCGACGCCGGATCCAGTGCGCAGAGCACGCCGAAGGAGGAACCACGGAACATCAACGGGACGATCAGGGCGGCTGCCGCCTCGACACCTGGCAACGCCGCGACCGTCTCGCCCGCACGGCCGGCGAGATGCAGCGGCCGTCGTTGGTCGAGCGACGCCGCAGCGGCCGACCCCTCGAGAGGCACCGTCCGCTGCTCGAGCCCCCGATCCAGCTCACCGGCGACCGCGCTGATGGTCAGCTGCCCAGCCGCCTCCAGGGCCACGAACATCGACCGCGCATCGAGCAGCGCCCGCCCCCGCTTCACGATCAGCTCCAGAATGCGGTCGAGCTCCGTCTCGCCGCCCACTGCGCGGGCGACCGTCAGGGCCGCCTCGAATGCGGCCACCGCCCGCTGCAGCTCGTCGCGGCGTTCCGTGGCGTCGCGGTAGAGGCGGGCGTTCTCGATGGCGAACCCGGCCCACTCGGAGAGCACCACGACCGCCGCCTCGTCCTGCTCGGTGAACTCGCCGGTCAGCTTGTCGGTCAGGTACAGGTTGCCGTAGACCGAGTCGCGGATGCGCACCGGCACCCCCAGGAAGCTGGCCATCGGCGGATGCAGGGCGGGAAAGCCATAGGACTGGGGATGGCTGCCGACGTCTGCCAGCCGAAGCGGCCGCGGATCCGAGATCAGCACGCCGAGCACGCCATGGCCCCGGGGCAGGTCACCGATCCGGTCATGCGCGACGGGGTCGATCCCGAGCGTCAGGAACCGCTCGAGCCCGTCGCGCCGGTCGTTGAGGACGCCCAGCGCTGCATAGCGCGCCGACGTCAGGTCGCGAGCCGCCTCGAGCACCGTCTGCAGCAGAGACTCCAGATCGAGCTCGGACACCAGCGACCGTCCGACGTCGAGCAGGCGGCGCATCGTGGCCGCGTCAAGCGCGTCGTCCCGCCCGCCGCCGCCCGAGACTCCCATGAGGGCATTATCCCTCTCCGGGCCGGGCGAGGTCAGTCGCGGCCCAACAAGCCCTGGTCGAGGGCGTAGCTGACCAGCTCGGCGCGGGTGCGCAGCCTCAGCTTCTGCATGATGTGGGCGCGGTGAGTCTCGGCCGTGCGCACGGAGATGTAGAGCGCCCCGGCGATCTCCTGATTGGTGTGCCCCTGAGCCAGCAGGCGCAGCACATCCCGCTCGCGGTCGGACAGTGGATCGGCTTCGGCCCGTTCGCGGTCACGCATGTCGGCCTGCATCAGCCGCGCTCCAAGTTCGGGATGCAGGTACCTGCCCCCGCGGGCGACCTCCCGCACGGCGGCAGCCAGCTCGTCCTCGGCCGCATCCTTGAGGACATAGCCGCTGGCGCCGTTGCCGAACGCCGTGCGCACATGGTGGGCGTCGTCCTCCATCGAGAGCACCAGCACCTTCGCGCCCTCCGCCTCCGCCATCAGGCTGGGAATAGCGTCGACGCCACTGCCGTCCGGCAGCGTGACGTCGAGCAGGATCAGATCGGGCTTGTGGCGGCGCACCTTGAACACGGCGTCACGGATGTCACCGGCCTCATCGACCACCTCGAGGCCGTCCTCGGACTCGAGCAGCATCCGCAGTCCCGCCCGCACCACCTTGTGGTCGTCGACCAGCAGGATCCGAAGCGTGTCGTCAGGTACGCCCATGGCGAAAGTATCGCGGACCGGCGGTGGGCGATTGCGGCCGGCCCGTAATTGCCCGCAACCGGAGTCGCGGCGAACCCGAATCCGGATCGGTGCCGGCCCCCGTGCCCGGCCGTGCCGGCCGCCGCTACGTTGGCTGCACGGCAGATCGAACCTCGTCCGAGGGACGGAAGGGAGTCACCATGCGAAAGATCCTGGAATACGGCGGCATCGTCACCGGAGTGTTGATGATCGCGTTCGGCATCGGCGCCATCTGGACCGGTGTGGATGGGCGCAACACCGTTCGCGACAGCCTCGCCCAGGAGGGCATCGTCGGCACCCCCGACTCCACCATCCCCGGCCAGAAGGTCGACACCGGCGACGAGGCCCGGGCGTTTGCGAACGTGATGCGCAAGCACGCGCTGGAGGCGACGGGCGGCCAGACGTATGCGCAGATGGGCCGGTTCCTGGACAGCCAGGGCAACCCCACCAACGACGAGGCTGCGGCGGCCAAGGATCCCAAGACCGGCCAGCCGGTCGAGAACGGCGCCCGCAACCTGTGGGTCACCGAGACGGCCCTCTCAACGGCGCTCAACATGTCCTACATGGCGGAGCGGCTGGCGGTGTTCGGCATCGTCGTCGGGATCGCGTTGACCCTGAGCGGGATCGGGTTCATCGTCCTCGCGCTTGGCGGCGCGCTTCGCCGCAGCTCGACGGATGCCAAGGAACCGGTTGTGATCACCCGGGTGCAGCCTCAGGTCTGAACGTCCGGCCGACGACTCCTCGGCCGAGCGCTGCGGGCCGGGCCTCCTCCCCCAGGATGGCCCGGCCCTCGGCATGCTCACCGCAGGCCGAGGGCCAACGTCGGTCGACACGCAGGCGCCGATCAGCGCGATCGTCCCCCAGGCAACCGCCGAGGCGAACCTTCCGCTGACGTGCCGTCCCATCACCTGGGCGTCACCGGCTATGCGAGCGATGAAGACCAGCAGCGGCAGCAGCAGGACGGCGTTCAGCGCCTGGCTCAGGAACAGGATCTGCACCAGCGGCGCGTTGGGGATGAGGACGATGGCGACCGCCACGCAGACGATCACCGCATAGCTGATGTAGAAGGTGGGGGCATCGGAGAAGCGGTCGTCGAGGGCCGCCTCGTCACCCAGCGCCTCGCAGACCGAGTAGGCGGTGGACAGCGGCAGGATCGACGCGGCCAGCAGTGACGCCCCCAGCAGCCCTGCCGCGAACAGCGAGGAGGCCAGGTCGCCGGCCAGCGGGCGCAGGGCCCCCGCCGCCTCGCTCGCATCCTCGATCGAGGTACCGCTCTGATGAAGCGTCGCCGCACAGGCGATGACGACGGCGGCCCCGATCACGCCGGTCATGATCGCTCCGACGCACACGTCGATCCGCTCGTACGGCAGATCGTCGGGAGTCAGCCGCTTGTCCACGGCGTAGGACTGGATGAAGGCCAGGCCCCAGGGCGCCAGCGTGGTGCCGAGGCAGGCGGTGGCGGCCAGCAGCGCTGCGCCGGTCAGGGGGATCGACGGCACCACCAGCCCCCGGCCGGCGGCCGACCAGTCCGGATGGGCCAGAACGGCCGAGACCAGATACGTGGCGAAGACCGTGGACAGCACGAGCAGGATGTGCTCGATCCGATGGAAGCTTCCCCGCAGGACGAGCAGCGAGACGCCGACCGCCGCCACCGGCACGCTGACCCTGCGGGGCACCGCCGGCTCGAGGCTGGCGGCCACGCCCGCGAACTCGCCGCAGGTCGTCCCCACGTTTGCCACCACCAGCGCCAGCACGGCAAAGGCCGCCGCCCGGACGCCGTAGCGGTCGCGGATCAGCCCTGTCAGCCCCTGCCCGGTGACCAGCCCCACCCGGGCGCCCACCTCGTGGAAGACGATCAGAGCCAGGGTCGAGAGCGCCAGCACCCACAGCAGCTGGTAGCCGTATTCGGCGCCCATG
>DATLLX010000030.1:0-3516 GCA_035537595.1 Gaiellales bacterium
CGCCAGCGCGCACACGGTGACGTAGGCGGCCAGCACCAGATCGGCCAGCCCGTCCGTCATCAGGACGGTGAACTGCGGCGTGGCAACGGCCAGCGCGACGGCGAGCGCCGTTCCCGCGGGCGGCAGCAGCTCGCGCACCAGGCACCACAGCACCAGCGCCAGCGACACCCCGAACAGCGCAGCGGGCAGCCGCACCACCGAGTCGTCCACCCGCCCCAGCAGCACGTAGAACGCACCGGTCAGGTTCGACACCTGAAGCGGGTAGAACAGGTTCGGCCCGGACAGGCCGTCGAACTGCAGGTTGCCGTCGTGGAACATGGCCGTCCCCTTCAGTCCCCAGGCCTTGAGGAAGTCGACCGCCTCGATCGGCCCCAGCCGCAGCGCCTGCACCACGCCGAATGCCAGCGTCGCCGCCGTCAGCGCGAGCAACGGCAGCGCGGGGGCGATCGGCCCGGGCACCGGCGCCGCCGCGGGCGGCGTGCGGTCGGCGAACCGGCGGCCCGTGAGCCGCACGCAGATCCAGACCAGGGCCAGCGTCAGCCGGCCGATCGGCAGGCCGGCCAGCGAGACCAGCAGCAGTCCCAGCGTGACCAGCGCCGTGCCGGTCAGGTAGCCGAGCCCGTACAGCGGCCAGCGTCCCGGGCGGGATCCGGCGAGCGCACGCGCCCATGGCAGCCCGCTCCAGACGAGCGCCGCGCAGCCGCCGGCCGTGACCACCCAGGCGATCACCGGGTGACCTCGATCAGCCGTCCCGCGCCGGTCGTCGCGACCACCCGGTACCAGCCGGCGTCACCGCGCAGGCTGAGGGGCACGGCGTCGCTCGTCACGATCACCCAGCGAACGCCCGAGCGCTCCAGCGACGAGCGGTCGAAGCCGGTCGCCACCGGCGGCCGCGGATACAGGTAATAGCGGGCGTTGTCCGCCCGCACCGTGCTGGTGGCCGCGTAGGGCGCGCCGGCGGGGATTACCCGGTCTGCGCGCAGCAGCAACGAGCGGAGCGCGCCGCGATGCTCGGCCGACAGCGCCCGGTCGGCGTCACGCAGCATGAAGCCGGCCTGCGCGAGCAGGCCGGCTCCGCAGAGCAGAAGTGCGAGTCCGGCTAGGAGGCGGGCTGGGCGACCGGCTCGCCGCGCCATTGCGTGCTCGGATCGATGCCCTCGGCGATCACGCGGTGCTTGTAGCGGTCGATCGTCGTCAGCACCGACTCGATCAGCGTCTCGGACAGCAGGGTCGGCTGGAGGCCCAGCGAGCGCAGCTTGGTGTGCACCGGGTTGTAGTAGTGATCCTCGAGCTCGACGCGCGGGTTCGGGATCGTGTCGATGGTGACCTCGACGCCGACCTCGCCGGCGGCATGCCTGACCTTGGCGGCCAGCTCGGCGACCGAGAAGGACTCCGTGAACTGGTTGTAGACGCGCATCTCGCCGGCGTCGGCCGGGTTGGCGACGGTCAGCTCGACGCACTGCAGCGTGTCGACGATGTTCAGCAGGCCGCGCGTCTGGCCGCCGGATCCGTAGACGGTCAGCGGGTGCCCGATCATCGCCTGGACGCAGAACCGGTTGAGCGCCGTGCCGAACGCCTGGTCGTAGTCGAAGCGGGTGGCCAGCCGTTCGTCCAGCTTGGTCTCCGGCGTCTCGATGCCGTAGACCACGCCCTGGTTGAGGTCGGTGGCGCGGATGCCCCAGATCCGGCAGGCGAAGTGGATGTTGTGGCTGTCGTGCACCTTGGACAGGTGGTAGAACGAGCCGGGCACCTTCGGGAACGGCAGGATGTCCCTGCGTCCCTTGTGCTCGATCTCGATGTAGCCCTCTTCGATGTCGATGTTGGGCGTGCCGTACTCGCCCATCGTGCCCAGCTTGACGAGATGCGCATCGGGCGCGTACTCGCGCATCGCCCACAGCAGCTTGAGCGTGCCGATCACGTTTGACTGCTGGGTGATCACCGCGTGGTCGACGCTCTGCATCGACCACGGGGCGCTGGGCTGCTCGCCGTAGTGGATGATCGTGTCGGGCATGAAGTCGCGCACCGTGTCCGCGATGAAGGTGCCCTCGGAGATGTCGCCGATGTGGGATTCGATGCGCTTGCCCGACACCTCGTGCCAGGCGGAGATGCGGTCGTCCAGCGACGCGATCGGGGTCAGCGAATCGGTGCCGGCCTGCTCGTGCCAGCGCCGCCGGGCGAAGTTGTCGACCACCGCCACATCGTGGCCCTTGCCCGAAAAGCGCATGGCCGTCGGCCATCCCAGATAGCCGTCGCCGCCCAAAATCAGTACACGCATCCGCTGCTCTCCCAGGGTCGATATCGCTGCATGACTACGTCCACAGCCGTAACGGCGGGATTCTCCCACACGCCGTCATAGCGCGGGGGAGGTTAGCGGCCTAGCCGGATGATCGTGGCCGGTAGACCTGGACGTCGACGGAGTGGTGGAGGCCGCCGACCCGGCAGCTGGTGACCTTGACCAGCGAGCTGCCCGGCGCCGCCCCCGGCAGCACCACCCAGTCGATGCCCGCCGGCACGCGACCGCGCGCGATCTCGCGCGTCTCCGCGGCTCGCTCGCCCTGCCCCTTGATGGTCGAGAACACGTCGCGGTAGCGAAGCTGCGCGGGTGGCACCCAGTGCAGCAGCCAGGCACCGGTGCTGCGGAACACGGAGCTGTCCACCACCAGGGTCGCCTGCGGCGGCATGCCCGCCACCGCGACCACGTCGCCGGCGCCCATCGGCGCCCCGCCCTGGCAGTGCAGGCCGCGCGGCTCGGCGCTCCTGAAGGCACCCGCCAGCCCGATCGAGGTCAGCACCGTCGAGGCGCCGGCGGCGGCAACCAGCGCTGTCGCCAGGGCGATCGCGGCCCTGCGCGACATCCGCGCCAGCACCGCGTCTGCCGCCCACCCGGCCGGCATGGCCAGCCCCAACACGAAGAACGGCAGGTACCGCTGCAGCTTGACGACGGGTGCAACGCCGGCCAGGCTGTGGCCGGGCAACAGGCCTGCGAGTAGGCACAGGATCGCCGGAACCGCCACCAGCGGCACCAGCGCGCCCAGGTCGATGTCGGGAGGGCGGGTGCGAAGCATCCAGACCACGCCCAGCAGTCCGATCGGCAGTACCACGCCCATCGCCACCAGCGCCTGCGAGGCGGTCACGCTGGGCAGCGGCTGGTGAGGTGAGAATCCCCCCAGCCGCAGGTAGTTGAGCGCGACCCGGCCCAGCCAGGGTGCGACCACGACCGCCGCCACCGCCACGGCGGCGGCGGCGTGCCGCACCGGGATCCGGCGCCGCACCGCAACCGGGCCGCAGACCAGCGCCGCCACGATGGCGCCGACCGGCCCGATCAGCAGCAGGCAGCCGGCGAGCGCCCCGGCAGCCGCGACGTCGCGCATGCGCCGCCCGGCGACGGCGCGCAGCGCGAACCAGACGGTCAGCGGGAACAGCGCCAGCGCGAGGTCGCGGGGCAGGATGGCCGGCATGTTGGCGAGCGCCGGGGTCACCGCCGGGCCGACCAGGAAGTCGCCGTGCACCAGCCCG
>DATLLX010000031.1:0-2251 GCA_035537595.1 Gaiellales bacterium
GGTGTTGTAGATGGTGGCGCCGTGCGGTTCCCGTTCACTGACGCCGATCACCAGATAGGCATCGGCATCGCGGGCGGCAGCGCCGAGCGCCTCGGTGACCGGGCCGGGCACCACCACGGCCTGGTCGACCAGCAGGGCGTACCAGTCGGCGTCCCCGTCCCAGATCGGGACGGTGTCGATCCAGATCGGCGTGCCCGGAAGGAACGCCTCGGGGAAGACCACGATGCGGGCGCCTCGGTCGACGGCTTGGCCGAGGAGGTCGATGACCTTGGCGAGTGAAGCCTTCTGGTCCATGAGGATGTAGGCCGCCTGAACGGCGGCGACTGTCACGGTCGGCATCCGCGGTCCTCAGCGGGTCGCCGAGACGACGAGCATCTCGCACGGGCCGGTGAATCCGGCCGGACCGTCGAACTGACTGAGCGCCTGCGCGATCTCGGCCCAGGCGGCTTCGCGCTCGTCGGCCGGCAAGCCGGACAGCATCTGGTGCAGGGCGCCGAATGACTCGCGTTCGAAGCGGACGCACTCGGCCGCGCTCGCCATCCGGACTGGCGACGGCACGGCCTCGACGACGACGTCGGAGAATCCGGCCTGGGTGAGGACCGCCTCGGCCGTGCCGGGTGAGCCCAGGCTGAACGGACCGGGCTGACCGGCCGCGGGCGGAGGCAGCTGAGCGCGGCGCCGGATGATGCCGACCGGGATGGAGAAGAAGCCATTGGCGTCGGCCGTCGAGTAGACGACTGCCGACAGCCGGCCGCCCGGACGCAGTGCCTCGCGCATGCTGGTCAGAGCCGCCTGCTGGTCAGGGAAGTAGATCAAGCCCACCCGGGAGATCACCGCGTCGAAGGCGCCGTGCTCGCCGGTGAGTTCCTCCCCGTCGAGCTCCCGGGTGCGGACGTTCTCCAGCCCAGCCTCAGCGGCCTCCTTGGCCGCGAAGGCCAGGATGGCCGGCGAGATGTCGGTGGCCAGGACGCGGCCGGCCGGGCCCACGCGGCGGGCCGCGGCCAGGGTCTGCCCGCCCGCTCCGGCGGCGACATCCAGGACCGCGCTCCCGGTCGTGACCCGGGCGGCATCGAGCATCCGCTCGGTCGCCGGCCCGAGCCAGCTTTCGATCGTGGGACCCCACCGATGCCAGGCCTCGGCCGCGTCCTCCCACTGGGCCCGGGTGGTCGCCTTGTAGTGCTGTGGATCAAACGTCGTGGTCACGGGGTTCCTCCGGTGTCGTGCTCTTCATGCTGACAACCGAGTACGCGCCAGAATCCGGCTGGCAACCGCTAGAAACAGTCTGGCAGTTTCGGCGGGCGCCACAGGCCCGGTTCGCCGACGTCCGGACAGTACGTGACAATGCCGGTGTGTCCCCGTTCGTCGGCCGCATCGACGCGCTGACCCGCCTTCACGATGCCTATCAGGCGGTCAGGACCGGTCTTGGCGCTGGGGGGCCGCATCGGGCCGGACTGGTGCTGGTCACGGGCGAGGCCGGAATCGGCAAGACGGCGATGCTGGCACGATTCGCGGCCGCGATCGCCGAAGACGGCGGGTGGCCGGTGTGGGGGACGTGCTGGGATGGCGACAAGACCCCCGCGTTCTGGCCCTGGACGCAGGCCCTGCGCGCGATCATCGACCTGCGACCGGAGCTGGGCGAAACGACCTCGACGGAGCTGGCCGCCGTGCTGCCAGAGCTCGCCACGCCCGGCTCGACCATGGCCGGTCGGGACAGCTCGGACGCGTACGGGCGGCTGCGGGTGTTCGACGCGGTCGCCCGGCTCCTTCGTCGCGCCGCCGCGACCTCGCCCGTCGTCGTGATCCTGGACGATCTCCAGTGGAGCGACCAGTCCACGATCGAGCTCGTCCGCTTCCTGGCCAACCAGGCCGGGTCGGGCCCCTTGCTGCTCGTCGGCGCCTACCGGCCAGGGGAGGCCGAGGGCGAGGTCGCGGCGGCGCTGTCGGGTCTGACGTCGGCCGACGTGGTTGTCTTGCGAGGGCTCTCGGCCGAGGAGACCACCAAGCTGGTGGCCGCGGTGGCCGAGGGCCACGCCGCCGACTGGGGCGAGGCCGTGCACGATCGCAGCGGTGGCCACCCCTTCTTCGCGCGGGAGCTCTGCCAGCTGCTGGCCTCAGGCGCCAGCGTCCAGGCGGTGCCGGCCGCTATCCGGGGGGTGATCGACCGGCGGTTGGTCCGGCTGTCGAGTGCTTGCCGGGAGCTGCTCACGGTGGCCGCCGCCGCCTCCGCGAGCAAGTCGGCCACGTCCGTGGC
>DATLLX010000032.1:0-5119 GCA_035537595.1 Gaiellales bacterium
GCGGGTGAAGCTGACCAACCACCTGCTGGCCGGCGGTTCGGCGCCGGACACGGGCTCCCCGGTGATCACGGGCGCCAGCGGCCGGCTGTGGGTGTCCAAGGGCCACCTGCGCCTGGAGCTGCAGTCCGGCGCCGGTGACGCGCAGCTGATCGTCACACCCACCGAGGCCACGCTCTACGACGCCTCCAGCAACACCGTGTACCGGCTGCCGCTGCCGGCCCACGCGGGCAGTGACGCCACCGCCAACGACAGCGGCGACCTGCCCTCGATGGCCGACATCTCCCGGCTGCTGACCCGCGTCGGCGAGGCGGCCAGCCTCTCCGGAGCACGGCCGTCCACGGTCGCCGGCCAGCCGGCGTACACCGTCCGCATCGGGCCCAAGCATGACGGCGGCCTGCTGGGCGCGGCCGAGCTGGCCTTTGATGCGAACCGCGGCGTGCCGCTGCGGATCGCCGTCTACAGCTCGACCGACACGACGCCGGTGCTCGAGCTGAGGGCCACCGACATCCATTACGGCAAGGTCGCCGCGTCGACCTACGAGCTGACCCCGCCGGCCGGCGCCAAGCAGACGGAGATCCAGCTTCCGTCGGCGGCCGAGGTCAAGGGCCTGAGGGCGAAGACCTCGACCGTGGAGGGCACCAGCGCGGTTGCCAGGGCCGTCCCCTTTCAGCTGCGCGCTCCCCGATCCCTGGTCGGCCTGCCCCGGCAGACGGTGCGGGCGATCAAGGGCAGCAACGCCGGAGCGCTGGTCGTCTACGGCCGCGGTCTGGGAGCGATCGTCGTCGTGGAGCGGGCGGCCGAGGCGGGATCGGGCTCGGGGCCGCTAGGCGCCCTGCCGGAGGTCTCCATCAACGGCGCCTCCGGGCACGAGCTGAGCACCCCGCTGGGCACGGTGCTCTCGTGGTCGCGCGGCGGGGTCGCGTACACCCTGATCGGGTCGGTACCGGCCTCGGCCGCCGAAGCGGCGGCGCGGAGCCTCGCCCCGTGAGCGAGCCGCCGGTTCTCTGCGAAGGCCTGGCGAAGCACTACGGCGAACTGGCCGCCGTGGCCGGCGTCGATCTGCGGATCGAGACCGGCGACGTGTACGGCTACCTGGGGCCCAACGGCGCCGGCAAGACCACCTCGATGCGGATGATGCTGGGCCTGATCCGCCCCACCGGGGGCCGCGCCCTGCTGTTCGGACGCGATCCCCAGCGGGAGGGCAAGCGCGCCCTGACCGGGGTGGCCGGGTTCGTCGAGGCGCCCCGCTTCTATCCCTATCTGACCGGGCGCACCAACCTCGAGATGCTGGCCGCCTTCGACGGCGGCGACGCCCGGGCGCGGATCGGCGAGGTGCTCGACCTGGTCGAACTGACCGACCGCGCTGCAGACAAGGTGGGCGGGTACTCCCACGGCATGCGCCAGCGGCTGGGGATCGCCGGAGCGCTGCTCCGAGACCCACGGCTACTGATGCTCGACGAGCCCACCACCGGCCTCGACCCGGCCGGCATCAGAGACATGAAGGTGCTCGTCCGCAGGCTGTCTGCCGAGGGCATCACCGTGCTGCTCTCCAGCCACCAGATGGCCGAGGTGGAGGAGCTGTGCAACCGCGTGGGAATCATCCAGCGAGGCCGCATCCTCTACGAGGGCACGATCCAGGAGCTGCTGTCGCAGGTCTCGACCGGCTACCGGCTTCGCACGACCGACATCGCCGGCACCCTGCGGATGGCCGGCGACCACGGCATCGACACCACGGTCGACGGCGAAGAGGCGGCCTTCTCGGCGTCGGAGGAGGCGGTCGCCGCATTGTCGATCGCCCTCGGCCGGGCCGGCATAGGCATCCGCTCTCTGGAGCGGGAGGGCGCCACCCTCGAGCAGCTCTTCTTCAGGCTCACCGAGGGCGAGGGCGCGGCCTCGCCGGACGGCCGGCCGCAGCTCGTCCAGGAGGTGGCGTGATGCCGGGCACCCTCACCGTCTACCGGTGGGAGCTGCGCAAGCTCGTCTCGCAGAAGCGCACCTACCTGGGTCTGGCCGCGGCGGCGCTGGTGCCGATCATCTTCGTCGTGGCGCTGGCCCTGCAGAGCGGCTCGCCGAACGACGTCGCATTCGGCCGCTACGTCCGCCAGTCCGGGCTGGCCATCCCGCTGGTGCTGCTGCTGTTCGCGTCGGTGTGGCTGTTCCCGCTGATCACGGCACTGGTGGCGGGAGACATCATCGCGTCGGAGTCGCACAACGGCACGCTGAAGACCATCCTCACCCGCTCGCTCGACCGCGGCGAGGTGTTCGCCGGAAAGCTGTTCGCGGCATCGACCTACGCGCTGCTGGCCCTGGTCACCATGGGCGGAGTGGCGCTGGTGGCGGGCACCATCGAGTCGGGCTTCAACCCGGTCACGGGCCTGTCCGGCCAGCCGGTGTCGGCAGTCCACGGCCTCGAGCTGGTGGGAGCGAGCTTCGCCGTCTACCTGATGCCGATCGCGGCGGTGGTCTGCATCGGCGTGCTGCTCTCGGCGCTCTTCCGCAACAGTGCAGCGGCGGTGGTGGGGACGCTGATGTCGTGCCTGATGATGCAGCTGATCGGCATCCTGCCGGGGCTCGGCGGCCTCAACCCGTACCTGCTGACGACACAGTTCGAGGCCTGGCAGGGTTTCTTCAGAACGCCGGTCGACTGGCAGCCGATCGTCCGCGCCGCCTGGGTATGCGCGCTCTACGCGCTGCCGGCGCTGGTGGTCGGCTACCTGACGTTCCTGCGGCGGGATGTCGACTCGGACGGCTGAGCAAGCTCGTTGACGCCGCCACGACCCCTCGGTAGGGTCGCGCGCAGCTTGGCCGGAAGCGATCAGCGGCGGTTCCTCGTCACCGGGGCCTACGGGTGCATCGGAGCCTGGGTGGTGCGCGAACTGCTGGAGCGCGGCGAGCGAGTGGTCAGCCTCGATCTGGGCGGCGACCCGTACCGGATCGCCATGGTCACGCCGGCCGGGCAGCCGGCGACGCTCGAGCAGGTGGCAGGGGACATCACCGACCTCGACACCGTCCAGCGGACGCTGGAACAGCACGCGATCACCAACGTCATCCACCTGGCCGCGCTGCAGGTGCCCTTCTGCAGGGCCGATCCGCCGCTGGGCGCGCGGGTCAACGTTGTCGGAACGGTGAACGTGTTCGAGGCGGTGAAGCGGCGGGGCGGGATGGCCCAGGTCGTGTACGCCTCGTCGATCGCCGCCTACGACGCCATCGACGCCGGCTCGCTGGCGGCCGACATGAGCGCGCTGCCGAGCACCATCTACGGCGTCTTCAAGCGGGCAAACGAGGGCACAGCGCACGTCTACTGGGGCGACCACGGGGTGTCGAGCATCGGCATCCGCCCCCACACGGTGTTCGGCCCCGGCCGCGACCAGGGACTGACCTCGCAGCCGACCAGCGCGATGCTGGCCGCCGCCGCGGGACAGCCGTTCCACATGACCTACGGCGGCCGCAGCCAGCTCCAGTACGCGCCCGACGTGGCCGGTGCCTTCGTGGCAGCCAGCCTGGCCGCCTACCAGGGCCAGTCGGTGCACAACTTGGCCGGCCAGGCAGTGCACATGGACGAGGTGGTGACGGCGATCGAGCGGGCTGCTCCGGCGGCGGCCGGCTCGATCAGCTACGACGCCGGCACCCTGCTGCCGTTCCCCGAGCAGGTGGCGTCGGGGTCGCTGGATCTGATCACCGGCGCACTGCCGGAGATGCCGTTCGAGGATGCGGTGGCCGATTCGGTGGCGCGGTTCCGCGGCCTGATCGACCGCGGACTGATTTCAGTGGGAGGGACAGGATTCGAACCTGTGTAGGCAGAGCCAACGGGTTTACAGCCCGTCTCCTTTAACCACTCGGACACCCTCCCGAGAGCCGGAAGTCTACCGCCGGCGAGGAACGCGGCGGGGCGGTCGGTGCGACCGCCCCGCCGATGGATCGACGCCTACTCGGCGTTGCGAAGGGCCTGCGCCTCGGGCAGCCCCTCGAGCTTCTTCAGCGTGTTGTTCTCGATCTGGCGGATCCGCTCGCGGGTGACCCCGAATGCGCGGCCCACCTCCTCGAGCGTGCAGGGGTGCTCGCCCTTGAGGCCGAACCGCAGCTCGATCACCTTGCGCTCACGCTCGGGCAGCGAATCGAGCGCCCGCTCGATGTCCTCCTTGCGGAGGGTGGTAGTGGCGGTGTCGAACGGGGAGGGGGCGGACTCGTCCTGGACGAAATCGCCCAGCTCGCTCTCCTCCTCCTCGCCGATCGGCTTCTCGAGGCTGACCGGCAGCTGCGCCATGCGCAGGATCTCGCGCACCTCGTCGGCGGTCATGTCCAGCTCCGCTGCGATCTCCTCCGGACGGGGATCGCGGCCCAGCCGCTGCACCAGCTGGCGCTCGATGTGGACGACGCGGTTCAGCTTCTCGACCATGTGCACCGGGATCCGGATCGTGCGTGCCTTGTCGGCGATGGCGCGGGTCACGGCCTGGCGGATCCACCAGGTGGCGTAGGTCGAGAACTTGAATCCCTTGCGGTAGTCGAACTTCTCCACCGCGCGGATCAGGCCCAGGCTGCCCTCCTGGATCAGGTCGAGGAAGGACAGGCCGCGGCCCAGGTAGCCCTTGGCGATCGACACGACGAGGCGCAGGTTGGCCTCGATCATCTGCTGCTTGGCAAGCACGTCGCCGCGCTCGATCCGCTTGGCCAGGCTGATCTCCTGGTCGGCGGTGAGCAACGGCACCTTGCCGATCTCGCGAAGATAAAGACGGAGTGAGTCGAGGCTGGGCTCGACCGTGAGATCCAGCTCCGGCGGCTTCTCGCCGTGGATCAGCCGGTGCTGCTGCGCCTGCTGCTTCGACTCCCCGTCGAGCAGCTCGATGTTGTGGTCCAGAAGATAGGTGTAGAAGTCCTCGAGCTGCTCCTTGGTGAGCTCGATCTCCTCCAGAGCCGTCGCAACCTCGTCGAAGGTCAGGTATCCCTTCTCCTGACCCTCCTGGACGAGTGCTTTCAACTCCTCGATGTCGGGCAACGAGATGTCGACTGTCAGCATAGGCGCCCTCACACTCGTCGAATGTGGTTAAAAAGAAGACCCACCCATCCACTCCTTCGCACGTAATGCAGCAGCCTCCGGCGAACGGCGTGGAATGGGTGCAGC
>DATLLX010000033.1:0-3850 GCA_035537595.1 Gaiellales bacterium
GTGGGGCGATCGTCAACATGAGCTCGATCGTCGGAGTTCGCGGGAACGCCGGCCAGACGAACTACGCCGCCTCCAAGGCGGGCCTGATCGGGCTGACCAAATCGCTGGCGAAGGAGCTCGGCAGCAGGGGGATCCGCGTCAATGCGATCGCGCCCGGATACATTTCCACCGAGCTGACGGACGTGCTGCCGGAGCCTGCGCGGGAGGCGATCCTTTCCGGGACGCCGCTCGGCAGGCTGGGCGACCCGGCCGACGTGGCCAGGGCCGTGCGGTTCCTGGTGTCGGATTCCGCCGCCTTCATCACGGGCGACGTCCTGGCGGTAGACGGAGGACTGGGGATATGAGCGATCAGAACGGCAACGAACGACGACGGATAGTGATCACGGGCATGGGCGCCATCACGCCCTGCGGGCTCGACGTCGACGAGACCTGGAAGAACGTGCGTGAGGGGAACTCCGGTGTCTCCTGCGTGGACGGCTTCGAGGGCGCCATCCGGGTGGCGGGGATGGTGCAGGGCTTCGATCCGCTCGAGTACATCGACCGGCGGACGGCACGCCGCACCGATCGCTTCGTGCACTTCGCGCTGGCCGCCGCCCGTCATGCGATCGACAGCGCCGGCATCGACATCGCGGCCGACGCCGACCGCATCGGATGCTCGGTGGGCACAGGCATCGGCGGCCTGAAGACCGAGGAGGTGGCCCATCACAAGCTGTTCGAGGCCGGCCCCGACCGCCTGAACCCGTACTGGGTCACGGCCCTGATCCCGAACATGGGGGCCGCCGAGATCTCGATGATGTACGGCACCCGGGGGCCGCTGACCACCGAGTGCACCGCCTGCGCGGCCTCGGCGATGTCGGTCGGAAATGCGGTCATGTACATCCGCGCCGGGATGGCCGACGCCATGCTCGCCGGTGGGGTCGAGGCGCCGGTGGTGCCGCTGGGGCTGGGCGGGTTCGGCACGATGCGGGCGCTGTCGCGGCGGAACGACGATCCGGAGGGCGCCAGCCGGCCCTTCGATGCCGGTCGCGACGGCTTCGTGCTCGCCGAGGGCGGAGCGGTGCTGGTGCTGGAGGAACTGGGCCGAGCGCAGCAGCGCGGCGCCACCATCCATGCCGAGGTGCTGGGATACGGCATGTCGTCGGATGCCCACCACCTGACCGAGCCCGATCCGGTGGGGGCGAACCCCGCCCGGGCGATGCAGAACGCGATGGCGGACG
The DNA here is from genome assembly GCA_035537595.1 of Gaiellales bacterium. Lineage (GTDB taxonomy): Bacteria > Actinomycetota > Thermoleophilia > Gaiellales > JAICJC01 > DATLLX01. The sequence continues at coordinate 1,218 of DATLLX010000033.1, forward strand.
CCGGGGTGACGGCCGACCAGATCGGCTACATCAACGCCCATGCGACGTCGACCCCGGTCGGTGACGCGGCCGAGACGCGGGCGCTCAAGCTGGCGCTGGGCGAGGACCGGGCGCGGGCCGTGCCGATCTCGTCGACCAAGAGCGAGACCGGCCACCTGCTGGGCGCCGCCGGCGCCCTGGAGACGATCCTGACCACGCTGGCGATGCGCGACCGGTTCCTGCCGCCGACGATCAACCAAACCGACCCCGACCCCGGCTGCGACCTCGACTACATCCCCAACGTCGGTCGCGAGGCTGATGTCGAGATCGCGCTGACCAACTCGTTCGGGTTCGGGGGCCACAACGCCGCCCTCGTCCTGCGCCGCTGGGACGGGTAGCGCAACCGGATGGCCGACGGTCTCCGTCACACCTGTATCGATGGCGCCGCGGTTCCCGCGGGACCATCCATCTAGCCCGTGGCGGAGCGAATCAGCGTCGATATCAGCAGGGTGGGGGAGGCCCAGCTCCAGGAGCCCGAGACCGAGGCCGTGCGCGCCCGCAACACGTGTCCCGTCTGCGGCTCGCACTACCGGGAGGAGGAGATGGTCGCCAACCTGCGCGTCTGTGCGCACTGCGGCCATCACTTCCCGGTCACCGCTCGGGAGCGGATCGTGCAGCTGGCCGACGAGGGCAGCTGGAGCGAGATCGCGCGCGAGCTGGCGTCTGTGGACCCGCTCGCCTTCGTCGACACCAAGCCCTACCCGGAACGGCTGGAGGCGGCGGAGCGGAGCACCGGCCTGCGCGACGCGATGCTGGCGGGCCAGGCGGAGATCGGCGAGATGCCGATCTCGCTGGCCGTGATGGACTTCACCTTCCTGGGCGGCAGCATGGGCGCGGTGGTGGGCGAGAAGTTCTACCGGGCGGCTGAGCTGGCCGTCGACCGGCGGATGCCGCTGGTGTCGGTGGCCGCGTCGGGGGGCGCTCGCATGCAGGAGGGCGTGCTGGCGCTGATGCAGATGGCAAAGACGGTCGCGGCCGTCGACGAGGTGCGGGAGGCGGCGCTTCCCTTCGTGTCGGTGCTGGCTCATCCCACCACCGGTGGCGTGGCCGCCAGCTTCGCCGCGCTGGGCGACGTGGTGATCGCCGAGCCGGGCGCCCTGCTCTCCTTCTCCGGCCCGCGGGTGGTCAAGCAGACGACCCGCGAGGACGTGCCCGACGACTTCGGGCTGTCCGAGTCCAACTACCGCCACGGGCATGTCGACCTGATCGTGCCTCGCGCGGAGCTGCGCGAGACCGTTGCCCGGGTGGTCGCCCTGCTGTCCGGCGGGATGCCCTACCGCAGGGCGCCGCTGCTGCCCGACCTGGGAGCGCAGCGGGCGGTCGGCCGCGTCCTGAGCGGCGCCCGCAGTGTGTTTCGGACGATGAGGAACGACGGTGCCGACGGCTGACCGGACCCGCTTCCGGTTCCTGCGCAGGAGGGGCGCCGACGGCGACAGCTGGCATGCCGTCGAGCTGGCCCGGCACCAGGATCGCCCCTATTCGCTCGACTACCTGAACCGGCTGTGCGACGACTTCGTCGAGTTGCACGGAGACCGGGCCGAGGGCGACGACCCCGCGATCGTGGCCGGCATCGGCTCGTTCCGAGGCCAGTCGGTGGCGTTCGTGGGCCATCAGAAGGGGCGCGACCTGAAGGAGCGCACCTACCGCAACTTCGGCATGCCGCGCCCGGAGGGCTACCGGAAGGCGATGCGGGTGTTCGAGCTGGCCGGCCGGCTGGGCTTTCCGGTGGTCACGCTGATCGACACCCCTGGCGCGTATCCCGGCGTAGGCGCCGAGCAGCGCGGCCAGTCGGGCGCAATCGCCCGCTCGCAGCTGATGCTGATGAGCCTGCCGGTGCCGGTGGTGGCCTGCGTGATCGGCGAGGGCAGCTCGGGCGGTGCGCTGGCGATCGGCGTGGCCGACCGCGTGCTGATGCAGCAGCACAGCATCTACACCGTGATCTCACCGGAGGGCTGCGCGGCGATCCTGTGGAAGGAGTCCGGAGAGGCCAAGCGGGCGGCCGCTGCGCTGCGCCCCACTGCCGACGCCTGCCTGGAGCTGGAGGTGGTCGATGCGATCGTGCCCGAGCCGTCAGGCGGGGCGCATCGCGACCACGGCAAGGCGGCCGAGCTGCTGGGCGACGCGATCGCGGCTGAGATGGACTTTCTGGGCGCCCTGCCCGCCGCGGAGCGGCGGCATCTCCGCCGCCAGAAATTCCACCGGATGGGTGCGTTCGCCGAGTGACGATGCCTCCCGGTTGACCGAAGCGACGCCTCCAGCCCGTCGCGTAAGCTCCCCGCGATGACAGCTCCCCCGCAGTCGGCCGGAATCTCACGCAGCGAGGGAATCCAGTTCATCGGGATCGCGGCGGTCGCAGTGGCCGGCGTCGCCTTCAACGTGGCCGGGTTCTCGCCCGTGCTGGTTTTCCTGACAGCCGGTGTCGCCGTGTCCGGGATGGCCCACATTCTCGGTATCGCCACCGAGCAGGCGGGCGACGCTGCCGGCCCCCGGCTGTCGGCGCTCCTGAACGCGACGTTCGGCAACGCGGCCGAGATCCGCATCGGCGTGCAGGCGATCCGGGAGGGCGGCGAGCTGATCGACGTCGCCCGCTACTC
>DATLLX010000034.1:0-2707 GCA_035537595.1 Gaiellales bacterium
GCGGGGGATGCTACCGGCCGTCACGGCCCGTAAGCGGCGATGATGTCGGCGATCCGGCGGGCGGCGCGGCCGTCGCCGTACAGCGGCGGATGGCTGTCGGGCAGCGGCAGGTCGCCGTTGAGGGCTGCCCGCACCGCCTCCGGGTCGAGGCCCACCAGCCGGTTCCAGCCCAGCTCGACCGTCTCCACCCACTCGCTGGTGTCGCGCAGCGTGATGCACGGCACGCGGTACAGGTAGGCCTCCTTCTGGACGCCGCCGGAGTCGGTCAGGCAGACGGCGGCCGAGGCCAGCAGTGCCGTGAAGTCGAGATATCCGAGCGGCTCGGTCAGCTGCGCTGCCGCCTGCGCCCGCTCGAGCAGGCCGGCCCGTTCCAGGGCCCGCTCCGTGCGCGGGTGGATGGGGAAGACGACCTGCCGGCCGATCGCCTCCAGCACCTCGACCAGCGGCTGCAGCGCGGCCTCCTCGGTGTTGGACTGGCGGTGGGCCGTGAGCAGCGCGTAGCGGCCGGGGTCGAGCGCCAGCCGTTCCAGGATCGCCGAGCGGCGCCGCGCCACTGGCCCGAAATGCTCGGCCACGTCGACCATCACGTCGCCGACCAGGTGGACGCCGTCGGTGATGCCCTCGGCCGCCAGGTTGTCGACGGCGACCTGGCTGGGGGCGAACCGGAGGTCGGAGACGACGTCGGTCAGCACCCGGTTCACCTCCTCGGGCATCCGCCGGTCGAAGGAGCGAAGCCCGCTCTCCACGTGCCCCAGCGGCAGCTGGAGCTTGGCGGCCACCAGGGCGCCGGCCAGCGTCGAGTTGGTGTCGCCGTACACCAGCACCATGTCCGGCTGCTCGGCCAGCAGCACCGGCTCCAGGCCCACCAGCATGGTCGCTGTCTGCTGGGCGTGGGTGCCCGAGCCGGCGGCGATCCGGTGGTGCGGCGGGTCGATCTCGAGCTCGCGGAAGAAGATGTCGGACAGCTCGTCGTCGTAGTGCTGGCCGGTGTGCACAAGCACGTGCCCGCCGCCGGAGGCAAGCGCGCTCGAGAGCGGCGCGGCCTTGATGAACTGGGGCCGGTTGCCGACCACCGAGACGACCTTCATCCGCCCACGTTATCGGGCCAGCCGGGTGGTCAGCTCGGTCAGCTGGCCGGTGGCCAGCAGCACGCCGACCACGATCAGCACGGCGCCCGAGGCGCGCGTGACCAGCGCCCAGTGCTCGCGGAGCGGGCGCACCGCCGCAAGCGTGGCCGGCAGGAACAGCGCCGCGGCCAGGAAGGGGATGCCCAGCCCCAGCGAGTACACCAGCAGCAGGAGTGCGCCGTCGACTCCCCGCCCCTCGGTGCCGGCGATCGTGAGGATGCTGCCCAGGGTGGGGCCGATGCAGGGCGTCCAGCCGATTGCGAAGGCGGCGCCCGCCGCCGCAGCGCCCGCCGGGCCGTGCTGGGGGCGGGGGACCGGCACCCGCCACTCGCGCTGCAGCAGCATCGCGGTGGGCAGCAGCATCAGCACGCCCATTGCGATCACGATGGCGCCGCCGACCAGCTCCAAGCCGCGGCGGTGGTCGAGGAACTGCCCGCCCAGCACGCCGGAACCTGCTCCGGCCAGGGTGAACACCGCGGTGAAGCCGACCACGAAGCCCACGGCCGCGGCCGTCACCCGGCGGCGATGATCGGTCAGCGCGCCGGCCGGCACGCCGGACACGAACGACAGGTAGCCGGGGATCAGCGGCCACACGCAGGGCGAGAGCACCGACACCACCCCGGCCGCGAAGGCGACCGCGAGCTGGGTGGCTGACAGGCTCATGCCCGGGCGACGGCGCCGGCCAGAGCCTGCTCGGTGACCGGGCCCAGCTTCGCGAACACGATCTCGCCGCGGCCGTCGATGACGAAGGTGGCGGGCTGGCCGACCAGCCGGAAGGCGCGGGTCAGGGAGTCGTCCCCGTCGAACAGCACCGTCCAGTCCATGTGGTGGCGGCGGGCGAAGGCCCGGGCGCCGGAGCGGTCGGACTCGCGCGCGACCGAGAGCATCACCGTGCCGGGGCCGAGCCGGGACGCGAACGCCGACAGCGCCGGCGCCTCCTCGGCGCAGGGCGTGCACCAGTCGGCGAAGAAGTTGACGACGACCGTCTTGCCGCGGTAGTCCGCCAGCGAGACTGTGGCCCCGTCGAGCGTTCGGCCGCTGAACTGCGGAGCCGCATATGGCTTGAAGCTCTGCGCTGCCTGCCGGCCGGGATTCGCCGGGTCGTCGAGGGCGGCGGTGTTGCTTCGCCCGTACAGAACGGTGCTGACCAGGAGCACGGTGCCGGCCGTCAGCGCGGCCACCGTCAGGGCACGGCGGGACATGGCCCGTATGGTACGACTACTCGGCGGTGATCGGACCGTCGAGCCGGCGTGCGAAGGCCGCGATCAACGCCGCGCAGGCGACCAGGTCGTCGACCTGCAGGAGCTCGTTGGGGGAGTGCATGTAGCGCAGGGGGATGCTGACCACTGCGCTCGGGATGCCGCCTCGAGACAGGTGGACGGCGTCGGCGTCGGTTCCCGAGTGGCCGCCCGTCGGCTCCACCTGGATCGGGATGCCCTCCGCGTCGGCGGTCTCGCGCAGCAGGTCGAACAGCACCGGGTGCACCCCGGCGCCGCGGGCCAGAGCCGGGCCCTTGCCCACGGCCACCGCGCCCAGCTTCTCCTTGGACGTCGTGGGGTGGTCGCTGACGTTGGTCACGT
>DATLLX010000035.1:0-15854 GCA_035537595.1 Gaiellales bacterium
TCTCCCACTACGGCACGGCAGCCGTCCGGTCTCGCGTCACGTCAGCCGTACGCACGGGGTCGCCCTCGTCTCGCTGCCAGCGCTCGGCGCTCTGCACCTGAAGCGGCGGCTTCGGCGCGTGCTCCGCGAGTTGGCCGGGGCCCTTGTCGGTGCGGGGAGCTCGTTGCGTGAGATCGCCGCCGATGCCGAGGACGGTTCGAGGTTCCCCTACGTGCCGACGGTGATCTTCGGGCATCTCCGCTTGCTGGCTGGAATGGTGCGCGCGAACCGGCCTTGGCGCCTGGCGGAAAGGCTCTACGGCGTGCTCGCCGCGGCGTTTGCCGCGGGCGCCTACGGCATCGTCGCGTCCGACATGTGGCGGCTCTCAGCAGCGCTCAGTTGGTGGCGGCTACTGGCCATGTGCCTCGCCTCGCTTGCGGTGACGATCGTCGCTGTGATCGTCGCGCACGAATTGTGGGAGCGCGCGCCCGATTCGCGTGCCCGCGCGCAGGTGCTCCTCTTCAACGTCACGACCGTCATCACCGTCACGATCGGGATCGCGTCGCTCTACGCAGCGCTCTTCGTCCTCGTCCTCGCGAACGCCGTGCTCGTGATCACCGTGCCGGTGCTCGCGGACGCCCTCGGCCGCGACGCGTCGGCGCGCGACTACGTCACGCTCGCCTGGTTCGCAGCTTCCTTTGCCACCGTCGCCGGCGCCCTCGGTACCGTGCTCGAGTCGGACACGGCCGTCCGGGAGGCCGCCTACGCGGGAACCGCCTCACCCGAAGACACGGAGGCCGGAGAATTTTCCACGACATCGTCGTAGTCCAGCGCGCGGCGAATGGAACTCTGCGCGTCGAGGCATCGAGGTAACAGAGGACACGGGCGACGGCGCCGCACCACCTGGGCAACGCGGCTCACCGGGAGTGTGTGGACAACGCCCCGGCCTCCAGGCGTACGCCGACGACGCGCTCCAGGTAGGCCAGCGCGGTGCCGGCCATCTCCCGGTCGACCGAGGCGCAGGCGTCGGTGAGCACGGTCACCTTGTATCCCAGCTCGCGGGCGTCGATCGCGCTCTGGGCGACGCACATCTCCGTCGCCGTGCCGGCCGTCACCAGCCGCTCCGCACCGAGTTGCTCGAGCAGCAGCGAGAGCGGCGTCAGGTCGAAGGCGGAGTAGCGGGGCTTCAGGATCAGCGCCTCCCCCTCTCGTGGCGCCACCCGGCCGACCACGTCCCCGGCGCGGCCGGCCAGCGCGCGGCGGATCATGCCCGGCCCGTCGCCGTCCCACCGGTCGCGGATGTCGTTGGCGTAGACGACCGGGATGCCGGCGTCACGGCTCCGCGAGAGCGCGGCCTCCAACGCCGGGGCGGCCCGTCGGAAGTCCCGGGCAAGCTCCTCGCCCTGCTCATGGTCGAAGGCCGAGAGCACGTCGATCAGCAGCAGCACGTCGCGCACGGTTGGCCATCTACCCCGCCCGGGGGCGGCCAAACCGGCCGGCGTCAGCCGGGCTTGACGCGTCGCAGGGCTTCCAGCGCCCGCCGGCGGGCGGCGGCGTGGTCGACGATCGGGGCCGGGTAGTCCGGGGTGTCCAGCTCCGGCAGCCAGCGGCGGACGTAGGCGCGGTCAGGATCGGCCTTGGCGGCCTGCAGTTGCGGGTTGAAGACGCGGAAGAACGGTGCGGCATCGGCTCCGCAGCCGGCAGTCCACTGCCAGCCCAGCGTGTTGTTGGCGAGGTCGGCATCGACCAGCGTGTCCCAGAACCATCGCGCGCCCTGCTGCCAGGGGATCAGCAGATCCTTGACCAGAAAGCTGGCCGCCACCATCCGCACCCGGTTGTGCATCCAGCCGGTCTCCCACAGCTGCCGCAGGCCGGCATCGACCAGCGGGAACCCGGTGCGGCCTCGCTGCCAGGCCCGCAGGCCGTCGGGATCGTCGCGCCAGGGGAAGCGCTCGAACTCGGACCGCAGCGGCTGCTCGGGCGTGCTCGGAAAGTGATGCAGCAGGTGGTGGGCGAACTCGCGCCAGCCCAGCTCGGTCAGGTAGCGGTCGGCCTGAATGCCGCGGCCGTGGATCTCGTGCCACACCTGGCGCGGCCCGATCTCGCCGAAGTGCAGGTGCGGGGACAGCCGCGAGGTGCCCTCCACCGCGGGCAGGTCACGGGCCGCGGCATACCGGGCGACCGGCTGCTCCAGAAACCGCTCCAGCCGCTCGCCCGCCGCCGCCTCGCCCGGCGTCCATTCGGCTGCCAGGCCGCCCGCCCAGTCGACCTCCGGCTCCAGCCCGAGCTCGGCGATCGGCGAGGCGTCCGGCCAGCGCTCGGGTGCCTGGAGCGAGGGCGCCGGCTCCGGCGGTGGTGGATCGAGCTGCGCCATGCAGGCCCGCCAGAACGGCGTGAACACGCGGTAGGGCTCGCCGGCCGCCGTGCTCACCTCCCACGGCTCGACCAGCAGCGCGGCGTTGTGGCTGGACGCCTGGAGGCCGGCCGCCCGCAGCTCGCGCTTGACCCGCCGGTCGCGCCGCTCGGCGGCCGGCTCGTACAGCCGGTTCCAGTGGACGCCGGCGGCATCGACGTCGGCCGACAGCTCGCGGAGCACCTCGAGCGCCGGCCCCTGGCGCACCACCAGCCGAAGCCGGTGACGGCGGAGATCACGCTCCAGGGCCTCCAGCGAACGGTGGAGCCACCAGCGCGATGCCGAGCCCGGCGCCCACGGCTCCTCCTCCTGGGGGCACCACACGAACACCGGCACCACCGGCCCGGCCGCCGCGGCGGCGGCAAGCGCGGGGTTGTCGGCCAGCCGCAGGTCGCGGCGGAACCAGACGATCTGCGGCCGCGCGGCTATCGCTTGATGCCGTGCACCGGCCGCCCCAGTGCCCGCCACTGCCAGAGCGTGATGGTCGGCAAACCGTCCTCGTAGCGGACGATCTTCGGATTCCGGCCGACCTGGGCGCAGCGCACGGCGTGGTCGATCAGGTCGTCACGGTTGTCGGTCACCACCACGTGGTGACAGGCGGTCACCCAGTCGAACACCTCGCCGCACGCCGGGCAGGGCCAGGGATCCGTCCGGATCGCGTACCACTCGCCCTCGTTGGTGTCGACTCCCTCGCCGGAGAGCAGCTCGGAGAGCTCGTCGACTTCGTAGACGGTCGGTGCAGCCGGGACGCTCATTCGCGCAGGGTAGCAAGCCGCCACCGGCACGAAACGACAACGCCGAACGGCTACATCCGCTCCGGTGCCTCCACCCCGATCAGCCCCAGGGCGGTGGCGAACACCTGCCGGGTTGCCAGGCAGAGGGCCAGCCGGCTGTCCCGCAGGTGGGGCTCGGCCTGCAGCACCGGCGACTCCGTGTAGAACCGGTGGAAGGTGCGCGACGTCTCCTGGAGGTACGCCACCACCCGGTGCGGCCCGCGCCGATCGGCGGCCTCGGCGACCAGGTCGGGGAACTCGGCCAGCTGCTTGATCAGCGCGACCTCCTCGAGGGAGGGCTGCCACTCGGCGGCCGGCCGGGCCTGCTCCGTGCCGGCCTTGCGGATGATGCCGGCGATCCTGGCGTAGGCGTACTGGCTGTAGAACACCGGGCTCTCGGCGTTTCGCTCGGCCAGGTCGTCGAGATCGAGCTCGATCGTCTGGTCGTGCGAACGCTGCACCAGCGCCAGGCGGGCGGCGTCGACGCCGACCGCGTCCATCAGATCGTCCAGGGTGACCACGCGGCCGGCCCGCTTGCTCATCTTGCCGCCGACCAGATGGACGAGCTGGTAGAGCTGGACGTCGATCCGGTCGGAGTCGTATCCCAGCGCCCGGGCGGCAGCCTTCAGCCGGGCGGCATAGCCGTGGTGATCGGCCCCCAGCACATAGACGGCGGTTTCGAAGCCGCGCTCCAGCTTCGACACGATGTAGGCGATGTCGCCGGCGAAGTAGGTGGGCGCGCCGTTGCCGCGCACGACCACCCGGTCCTTGTCGTCGCCCAGCTCGGAGGTGCGCACCCATAGCGCGCCGTCCTGCTCGTACACGTGGCCGCTCTGCTTGAGCCGCTCGATCGCCCGCTCCACGGAGCCGTCCTCGTACAGCGACCGCTCCAGGAACCAGGAGTCGAACTCCACCCGGAAGCGCTTCAGCGTCTCGCGGATCTCGGCCATCATCGCCCCGGTACCGGCCCGCGCCCACTCGTCGGCAGGGGCGTCGGCGGCGAGGTCGAGCCGGCGGGCCAGCGCGCCCACATAGTCGCCCATGTAGCCGTCCTCGGGCGGATCCTCGCCTCGCGCCCGGGCCTGCAGGCTGGCCCCGAACAGGTCGATCTGGCGGCCGGCGTCGTTGAAGTAGTACTCCCGCGACACCTGGTGGCCGGCGAACGCGAACAGCCGGGCCAGCGAGTCGCCGTACGCGGCGTTGCGGGCGGTGGCCACGGTGACCGGGCCGGTGGGGTTGCCGCTGACGAACTCGACCTGGATCCGCTGCGGCGACTGCACCGCCCCGGCGCCGTACTCGGCGCCCTCGTCGAGCGCGCGATCGACCACGTGCCGGTACCAGGCCGCCGCCACCCGGAGGTTGACGAAGCCGGGCCCGGCGATCTCCGCAGAGTCGATCCAGGGCGAGTCCAGCCGCTCCACGATCTGGCCGGCGATGTCCCGGGGGGCCGAGCGAAGCGGCTTTGCCAGGGCCATCGCGACGCCGGTCGCGTAATCGCCGTGCGACGCATCGGCGGGCCGCTCGAGCCGCACCGCCGCACCGTCGCCACCGACGCCGGAGACAGCCTCGGCAAGCGGCGCTTCGAGCTCTGCGAGGACCGACCCGCTCACCCGCTCATCGTACTGCCCGCCGGCACGCACCCGCGCAGCCGGCCGCGGGGGGCGGGCCGGCGCGCGAGCGCGTTTTGGCGGGGGCACCTCGCTAGCTCAGAGCGACGACCGCGGCTCCTGTGCAGTTGACCTCGGGATCGACCAGCACCTTGTAGGCCGTTGCCGACCCGGTTGCGGGCAGGTCGAAGATCGTGCTGTCGCCGGGCATGAAGTACTGCGAGGGCGACATCGGCTGGGTGCCGGTGCCCGATGCGGTGACCACCGAGATCCAGGCCGGGCATGCCGAGCTGGCGTCATAGGTGATGGTGGTGCCGTTGCGGGCGGTGGTGTTGCTGAACGTGAAGGCGGCCAGCTGCCCCGGCACCGTGGTGGTGGCGGTGGCGTTGCCGCCGGCGACGGTGATCGCCGCCGTGGCGTCCGCCGGCACGGTGTAGCCGTTGACCGTCAGGCTGCCGGTGTCCAGCCCCTGCGGATCGATGACGATCTTGTAGGTGCCGGCTGTGGCGATCGTGTACGGGCCCTTGAACAGGTCGAAGCCGCCGCCGGGCAGGTAGAAGGAGTTGATCACCGTGGCGTTGGTGCTCGCATTCACGATCTTCGCGGTGGCGCCGAACACCGGGTCGGCGCCGATGGTCACGTTCGAGAACCAGAAGCTGACCTTCTGGCCGGCCGTCGTGGTGGTGAACGTAATGCCGCCGTTCTGGCCGGGAGCGCTGTAGGTCTGGGTCAGCGCGGCGCCGCCCAGGGTCAGCGTGCTCGACAGGTCGTTCGGCACCAGGTAGACGGTCACCCGCACCGCGCCGACGTTTGCGCCGGTGGGATCGAGCTTGATCTTGTAGGTGCCGGCAGTGGCAAGGGTGAACGGCGAGATGAACTTGCCGGCCGTCCCGAAGCCGCCCGTGCCGCCGGTGATGGCGACGCCGGCCGAGTTGCTGATGGTGTAGTTGACGCCCGACAGCCCCAGCGGGGAGGCGGTGACGTTGTCGAACACGACGCTGAACCGCTGGCCCGCGGTGGCCGTGAAGGTGGCCACGTTGGCCGATCCGGGCACGGTGGTGGTGAGCGTCGTGGGCGTGCCCAGCGTCAGCGCGGTGGTGGCGTCGGCGGGCACGATGTAGGCGCCGACGTCGACCGAGCCGGTGTTCAGGCTGACCGGGTCGATCTTGATCGTGTACGTCCCGCTGACCGGCAGCGCGATCGGCTCGAAGAACTTGCCGGTGGTCGACACGGTCGTCCACACGGTCGTGTACAGGCTGCCCGTGTTCGACGGCTTGGTGACCGACACCTTGAGGCTGGCGATGCTGTCGTTGGAGAGGTTCAGGGCGAACCGCTGTCCGGCGACACCGGTGAACGTGAGTGCCGCGTTCTGGCCGGCGCTGCCGATGGTCACCGTCTGGGGCGTGCCCAGCGTCACCGTGCCGCTGACGTCTGCCGGCGAGAGGAACGCCGCCAGGGTGATCGATCCGGTGGCGTCGCTGGCCGGGTTGACGGTCACCGTGTAGGTGCCCGTGGCCGGCAGCAGGGTGGGCTCGACCAGGCCGCCGGGCTGCTTGATGGTGACCGAGGTCAGCACCGTGGTATCCGGCTTCTTGATCGTGATCACGGCGTCGCGGGCGAGCGGGCCGCCGGTCTGCTGCAGCGTGTCCGCCGAGGCGGTCAGGGTGACCTTGGTGCCGGCCGTGCCGGAGAAGGTGTAGCTCGCGTTCTGACCGGGCGTGTCGATCGAGACGACCGCCGAGGCGCCGCCCAGCGTCAGCGTGCCGCTCGCGTCGGCGGGTACCGACCACAGGTCGACGGTGACGGCGCCGGTGGAGTACCCGGTCGGGTTGACGGCGATCGTGTAGGTGCCGGCGACCGGCAGCGTGACCGGCTCCTGGAACGCCGTTCCGCGCAGCGAGACGGCGGGGGACAGCGCAGTGCCGTCGGGCTTCTTGAGCGTGATGTTGTACTGGCTGCCGGCGCTCAGGTTGGTCTCACGCATGGAGATCTTCTGACCGGCGCTGCCGGTGAAGGTGAGGGCGCCGTTCTGTCCCGGCGTGCCCAGCGACACCGTGTTGCTGGCGCCGGTGGCGATCACGTCGGTGGTGTCGGCGGGGACGTCCCAGGCGGCCAGGTTCATGCTGCCGTGGTACGTCAGCGGCGGGTCGAGCACGATCGAATACGTGCCGTTGACCGGCAGCGTCACCGGCTCCACGAACACGCCGTTGATGCCCACCGTCTTCGGCCCGTAGATCACGGTGCCGCCCGGCTTCTTGATCGAGAGCGTGGGGCTGTGCATGGAGCTGCCCCAGGCCCGCAGGCTGATGCGCTGACCGGCCGTACCGGTGAAGGTGGCGGTCGCCTTCTCTCCGGACGCCGTCGTCGAGACGGTGATCGGCGTGCCGTCGAGGGTGATCGTCGTGGTGGACGCCGCCGCGGAGGAGACGGTCACCATCAGGCCAAGCACGGCCAGCCCGATGACGCGGGCGGCTGAGAGGCGATCGAGGAAGGTGCGAAGAACCATGTGGGGCAGCTCCGGGGATGAGGAAGATGACAGAGGGGTGATCTCGAGATCGGGCAAACGGCGCCGCTGGTCATCACCCCTACGGATCACCGGGTGTTGAGATGGCTCAACGGCCGGGAGCGTCGGCGTCCTGCAGCAGGCGAACCGCGGACGCCCTGTCGGGCACCCGCAGCTTGCGCAGGATGGCCGCCACGTGGCTGCGCACGGTGGCCTGCGAGAGCACGAGCTCAGCGGCGATCTGGCCGGTCGTGCGGTCGAGCCGGAGCAGGTCGAGCACCTGCCACTCGCGGCTGGTCAGCGGCTCGTCGACGGGAGCCGGCGCCAGCACCGATCGCCGCCGGGCGCTGCGGTCGCGGAACTCCGACACCAGCCGGGCGACCAGTTCCTTGGAGATCGCCGGCTCGCCCAGCAGCACACCGTCGAGCGCCTCCAGCAGGCGGTCGATGTCCACATCCTTCAGCAGATAGCCGCTGGCGCCGGCCCGCAGGGCGGCGAACAGGTCGTTGTCGTTTCGCGACACGGTCAGCATCACCACCCGCGCCGAGGGCAGCCGGGATGTGATCTCCCAGGCGGCGGCCAGGCCGTTGCCGGGCATCCGGATGTCGAGCAGGCAGAGGTCGGGCCGCGTGGCGACCGCCTCGCGCACGGCTGCGGCACCGTCGCCGGCCTCCGCGCAGACCTCGAACCGGCCCGACAGCTCCAGCGTCTCCCGGATGTCGACCCGGATCGGCAGGTGGTCGTCGGCCAGAAGCACGCGGGCGCTCATGGCACCCTCACCTCGACCACGGTGCCCTGGCCGGGGCGGGAGACCACGGCGAACTCGCCGCCGATCGCCTCCGCCCGCTCGCGCATGCTGACGAGCCCGAACCCCGGCACGCGGCGGCCGGCGGCCTCGTCGGGATCGAACCCCGAGCCGTTGTCGGCGATCCGCAGCTTCAGCCCGCCGGCGGCGTTGAGCTTGACCGACACCTCGTCGGCGCCGCCGTGGCGGGTGGCGTTCTGGACGGCCTCGGCGACGATCCGGATCAGCGCCTCGGCGTGCGCGTGCTCGACCTCGGCGGCATCGAGATCGAGGTCGACGTGCGCCCCGGCCCGCGCGGCGGTCTCCTCGGCGATCCGGCCGAGGACGATGTCGAACCGCTCGTCGATGGGCAGGCTGAGTGCGGCGATGGCGCGCCGGGAGTCGAGCAGCGCACGATCGGCGGCGGCCGCGATCTGCGCCAGGCCGGGATCGCCCTCACCGCGGCGGGCGCGGCGGACGATGAAGGCGAGCTCCTGGGCCACGCCGTCGTGCAGGTCGCGTGCCAGCCGCCGCCGCTCCTCGAGCACCGCCGCCGCGGACTGGCTTCGCCAGTAGCTGCTGATCTCCATGCCGGCGCCGATCAAGAGCACGACGAAGCGGAACGTGCGGAGCACGTCACCGATCGACACCCACTGGGTGAACAGCGACGGGTAGAGGAACAGGTCGAGCCGGGCGACCGCCCCCAGGATGCAGGACAGCGCGAGCCAGTGGGGCAGCGTCTCGTCCGTCTGGACGGCCCGGCGGGAGAAGCCGAGTGCCGCCACCGCGAGGATCACGGCCATCGTCGCCTCGGTCGCCAGGAAGGCGGGCGGGCCCTCCAGCAGCGGCGGCACGCCGGTCGGCGGCTCGCCCTCCGGCACCAGCGACGGCAGCACTGGAAGCAGCACCGAGAGCGCGGCCAGGAGCAGCGCGAAGCCGGCGGCGAACGCGGCGGACGTCCACAGGATGCCGGCCCGGGCGTGCCGCAGCACGCGCGGCGGGCAGAGGGCCGCCGCGCACACACAGAGCGATCCGAGCACGCCGCCGCTGACCGGCGCCCAGGCCGACAGCACCACGCCGTTCAGGTTCGCCACCGCCACCGCCGTCGCCACCAGGCTGGCTGCCGCGGTGATCGCCAGGCCGGCTGTTAGCAGCAGGTCGTCGAGCCTGCCGGTGCGCAGGAAGCGGCCGCAGAACAGGAAGCTGACGACGATCGCGATCACGAGCGTGGCGGAGTCCAGCGCGGCGTGCAGGGCGGGCAGGTCGAGCGCGACGTCGGCCGGCGGGACGGCCCCCACGATCGCCGTCGAGGCGAGCGCCGCCATCGCGGCGATCAGCCGCCAGTTGTAGGGCGTCAGCCGGGAAAACCGGGACATCCCTCCCCCATCGGCCGGGAAGCCGCCGGCCTCAAGTAGTGTCAGGGCTGATCCGACCCCGAGCATGAAAGGCGTGAGGCCACGTGACCGACGCCGACTGGAACGAGGAAGCTCCCCAGGAGCGCCACCTGAACATCCACTTCACGCCAGAGATCATGGCCGGCGTGTACGCCAACTTCGCGAACGTCAGCCACTCCGAGTACGAGTTCACGATCACCTTCGCCCGGGTCGACCACGAGGTCGAGGACGACGAGGTGCCGGGAGTCGTCGTCTCCCGCGTCAACCTGTCGCCCAAGTTCATCAAGGAGCTGCTGGACGCGATCGCCGACAACTACTCGAAGTGGCAGACCAAGGAGGGCATCAAGAACCTGCCCGAGTTCAACGGCGAGGGCGATCAGCCGGAGGAGTAGGCGCGGGCCACCGCGATCCGCTCCATCACGGGCGGGTGGTCGAACAGCAGCCAGACGACCCAGCGGGGCGGATCGGGGTTCGACAGATTGGCGATCGCCAGCCGCCGCTCCAGCTGCTCGGCGCCGCGGCCGTCGCCGGTGGCCCGGATGCCGCCCCAGTCCGCCTCAGCCTCGTAGCGGCGGGAGATGGCGTTCTGCAGCGGCAGCGTGACGGTGAACGCCAGCAGACAGAGCGCGAGCACGGCGGCCACCGCCGGCGGCGAGGCCAGCGATCCCCGCCGGCGCTCGACCAGCGTGGCGATGCCGAGCAGCAGCGGAACGCCCAGCACGACGAACCACAGGGTGCCCTTGAGCGTGTGCAGGCGGGCGACGTGGGTCAGCTCGTGGGCGAGCAGCGCGCTCAGCTGCGGGCGCGGCGCCCGGATGATGGTGTCGTCGACCGTCACCCTGACCGTCGGCCCCAGGCCGTCGACCTGGGCGTTCTCGGCCGTGGTGCGGCTGCCGGCGTCGGTCACCGTGACCGATGCCGGGTGGGCGTCCAGCGCCTGCTCGAGGCGGGCCACCTCGGCCTGCAGCCAGGGATCGGCGATCGGCCGGGTCGAGAACAGCAGCGGATCGACGACCAGCGGCTGAAGGCAGACGAACGCCGCCACCAGCGCCGCCACCGCGAGCGCCGCCCCCAGCTTCCCCAGCCGCCGCAGAAGCAGCAGCCCGGCGGCGTAGGCGGCGCCTACCGTGACCGCCTGCAGGCCGACACCCACCGCCTCATCGGCGGCCCACTGGGCCGTCCCCCGCAGGTCGAGCCCGGCGTCGCGGGCACGAACGTGGGCGATCCAGTCCAGGGGCACCACAGCCAGCGCCAGCAGTGCCGCGATCGCCGCCGCGACCAGCCATCCGCGCCGCATTCGGGCCAGCGGGCCGGGCAGCCGGAGGGCCAGCCCGGCGGCCAGCAGCAGCGGCACCAACAGCCCCGCCAGCGCCAGCAGGTAGCCCGGCTCGCGGTAGTCCCGCGCCTGCGAGATCTGGGCCGCCGTGAACACCTCGGACGCCTTCACGGGCGGCGGATCGGGCGGCAGCTGGGCTTGCCACAGCCACGCCGCGAGCGCCGCGAGGAGGAGTGCGAGCGGGACGAGGCGACGCACGGCGACAGTAGAGTACTCGCCTCGTGAAGGTCGCCGTCATCTCCGACGTCCACAGCAACCTGCCAGCGCTGGAGACGGTGCTGGAGGCGATCGAGGGAGAGCAGGTGGAGGAGCTGTGGTGCCTCGGCGACCTAGTCGGCTACAACGCCCACCCCGAGGAGTGCGCGCGAATGGTGCTCGACGTGGCCGACATCTGCCTGGCGGGAAACCACGACCTGGTGGTCAACGGGGCGATCTCGAGCCGGGTCTTCACCCATGACGCCGCCGACGCCGCCGCTTACGCCCGCCGGGTGATGTCGGAGGAGACGCTCGAGCAGCTGCGCGCGCTGCAGCCGACCGCCGAGCGCGCCGGTGTCTCGCTGTACCACGCCAGCCCCCGCGACCCCGTGTGGGAGTACGTGATCGACAACCGGACGGCCGCGGCCTGCATCGACCAGCAGGGCCAGCCGGTCTCGCTGGTCGGTCACAGCCACGTCCCGCTGATGTACGGCCTGGACGGCGACGACGACCGGGCCTCGGGAGGCTATGCCCAGGAGGGCACCCGGCCGCTGGGCGACGGCCGGCGCCTGATCAACCCGGGCTCGGTCGGCCAGCCGCGGGACGGCGATCCCCGGGCCGCCTACATGGTGCTCGACCAGGACGCCCGCACCGTCACCTGGCGGCGGCTCGACTACGACATCGAGCGCACCCAGCGGGCGGTGATCGAGGCCGGCCTTCCCCGCTCACTGGCTCTGCGCCTGCGCGACGGCCGTTAGCCGGCGGTCGCCAGCAGGCTGGTGCCGACCAGCGTCAGGGCGATCCCCGCCAGCTGGATGCGGGCGGGCCGCTCGCGGAGCAGGATGATGCCGAGGGCCACGGTCAGCGTCGAGAACTGCGCGGCGCAGACGGACGCCACGCTGACCGGGCCGTTGGACGCCGCTGCCACGAACGCGCAGAAGCCGACCGCGTCGAGGGCTCCGATCGCGACCAGCTGCAGCAGCTCGTGGCGGGTGATCGGCACATGCGTGCGCAGCAGCACGATCGGGCCGAGGGCCAGCACGGCCGCGATCCGGGCAGAAGTGACGGCCGAGAACGACTGCAGCGGCTCGGCGGCGGCGTACATGGTGAACATGATGCCGAACAGCCCGCCGGAGGCGATCGCCCAGCCCACGCCCTGCACCCGCCGCTCGCCGCGCTGTGCGCAGGCCAGCGCCGTGCCGCAGACGGCCAGCACCAGCCCGGCCGCCACCACGCCGGTGATCTGCTCCCCCGTGACGATCGCGATCAGCGCCGCCACGCCGCCCGACAGCCCCAGCAGCGGGGCGATCACCGCCAGCGAGCCGTTCCTGACCGCCACCAGATAGCAGGCGAAGGCGGCCACCTCGAGCAGCCCGGCCAGCGCCACGACCGGCAGCCGGCTCCGGGCGTCGGGGCCGGGGAAGCCCTCGAACGCGAGCGCCAGCGGCGCGGTGGCCAGCGTGCTCGCCGCCAGCAGCGCCAGCATAGTCAGCAACGGCGGCAGGCGGCGGCTGAGCGGTACCAGCCAGAGGTTGACCAGCGACCATGCCGAGGCGGCGAGGAGGCCGAGGAGGATCGTCATGACCGCGGAGTCATACAGGCCCGGCCGACGGCGTGTGCGGGGAGCCTACGCCGTGCGCGGCGGTGCGGCCCGGCGGGGCGCCCTGCCCAGCCCCTCGCGGGCGAGCTCGACGGCGACCATCTCGCGCGCCTTGTAGATCCGCCACTTGACGGTGGCCAGCGTGGTCTCCAGCGAGTCCGCGATCTCGGCATACGACAGGCCCACCACGTCGCGCAGCAGCAGCGCCATCTTCAGGTCGAGCGTCAACGTGCCGATCGCCCGCCAGACCGCATCCATCTCCTCCAGCGACTCGGTGGGCGGCGCGGCCAGCTGCAGCTGGGGAACCGAGTCGAGATCGACCGCCGGCCGGCCGCGGCGCTCGCGGGCCCGCAGCTCGTCGACCACCCGGTGCTTGGCCACCTGGAACAGCCAGGTCGTGAACTGGCAGCGCGAGTCGAACCCGGGCAGCGCCTGGTAGACGCGGAAGAACACTTCCTGGCACAGATCCTCGGCCAGCGCCCGGTCGCCGCCGAGCACCCGGACGACGTAGTTGAAGAGCGGCGTCTGGTACTGCCTGACGATCAGGGCGAACGCGCGCTCGTCGCCACGACGGGCGAGCCGCAGGACGGCGGGATCAGGTTGGGGTAGCGCCAAGGATGGTCGGGATGGTTACAAGAACCACGTCGAACGATACACGACGAAGGGGCCGTTCTTGTCGGAGATCACACCTCAGGCCAGCAGGGAGCGGCCCTCCATCGTGTCCGGCCGGGGGATCCCCAGCAGGTCGAGCACGGTCGGCGCGACGTCGGCCAGTCGGCCGCCGTCGGCGAGCCCGGCCTGGCGGCCGGTCAGGATCAGCGGCACCGGGTTGGTGGTGTGCGCGGTGTGCGGGCTGCCGTCAGCCTGCAGCATCTGCTCGGCGTTGCCGTGATCGGCGGTGATCAGGCAAACGCCGCCCAGGCCGTCCACGGTCGAGACCACGTCGGCGAGGCAGCGGTCGACCGTCTCCACCGCCTCAACCACCGCCGGGATCACGCCCGTGTGGCCGACCATGTCAGGGTTCGCGAAGTTGACCAGCCCGAACCCGTAGCTGCCGCCGGCGATCCCCTCACAGAACATCCGCGACACGCCCTGGGCGCTCATCGCCGGCTTGCGGTCGTAGGTGGGCACGTCGCGCGGGGAGTCCACCAGGCTCCACTCCTCGCCCGGCGAGCGGTGCTCGCTGCCACCGTCGAAGAAGTAGGTGACGTGGGGATACTTCTCGGTCTCGGCCACGTGCAGCTGGGGTACGGCCAGAGCGGCCAGCACCTGTGCGAGCACCCCCGTCAGGGCCTCCGACGGGTAGGCCACCGGGGCGTCGAAGTCCTCGCTGTACTCGGTCATCTGGACGAGATGGGGGCGCGGCGGATCCGGCCCGCGGTCGAATTCCCGGAAGCCCGGCTCGATCAGCGCCCGCGTCAGCTGCCGTGCGCGGTCGGGCCGGAAGTTGAAGAAGATCACGCTGTCGGCCGCCCGGACGCGGCCCTCTGCCGGGTCGCCGACCACCATCGGCTCGAGGAACTCGTCGGTCACGCCCCGCTGGTAGCTCTCCCGCACGGCGGCGACCGGGTCGTCGACCACCATGCCCTGGCCATGGACGATCGCGTCGTACGCCCGCCGGGTGCGGTCCCAGCGGCGATCTCGATCCATGGCGTAGTAGCGGCCGACCACCGTTGCCAGGTTGGGCACCTGCTCCAGGAATCCGGCGCCGCTGGTGGGCGACACGTCGCGGCCGTCGGTGAAGGCGTGGACGTGCACCTGCTCCACCGCTTGGCGCCGCGCCAGCTCGAGCAGGGCCAGCAGGTGGTCGATGTGGCTGTGCACCCCCCCGTCCGACACCAGGCCCATCAGGTGAAGCGCCGAGCCGGCCGCCCGCCGGCAGGCCTCGACCAGTACCGGGTTCTCGAACAGGCCGCCGGAGGCGATGTCGTCGCCGATCCGCACCAGGTCCTGGCGGACGACCCGGCCGGCGCCCAGGTTCAGGTGGCCGACCTCGGAGTTGCCCATCTGGCCGTCGGGCAGGCCGACCGCGCGGCCCGACGCGGCCAGCGTGGTATGCGGGCAGGTCGCCCACAGCCGGTCGAACGTCGGCGTGTCGGCGAGGTCGACCGCGTTTCCGGGGCCCGCCGGCGCCAACCCCCACCCGTCGAGGACGACCAAGCAGACCGGCCGGCTCATGCCGGCGCTGCGCCGACGATGGCAGCGAACGCGGCGGCATCGAGGCTGGCGCCCCCGATCAGGCCGCCGTCGATGTCGGGCTGGGCCAGCAGCTGGGCCGCGTTCTCGGGCTTCATGCTGCCGCCGTACTGGATCCGCACGCCGTCCCGGGCGCTCTCCGGCAGCAGCGAGCGGATGAAGGCATGAGCCTGCTGGGCCATCTCGGGGGTGGCCGTGCGACCGGTGCCGATCGCCCACACCGGCTCGTAGGCGATGGTGGTGCGGGCGACCCGCTCCACCGACAGCCCCCGGTATGCCACCTCGACCTGTCGCCGAAGCACCGGCTCCGTCTGCCCGGCCTCGCGCTCGTCCCCGGTCTCGCCGATGGCGAAGATCACCTCCAGGCCGGCATCGTGCGCGCTCTCGATCTTCAGCCTCAGCGCCTCGTCGGTCTCCCCGAAGTGCTGCCGTCGCTCGCTGTGGCCGAGCAGCACCCCGTCGGCGCCGGCATCGACCAGCATCGGCGCGGAGACCTCGCCGGTGAACGCGCCCTCGGCCAGCTCGTGCATGGTCTGCGCGTACACCCGCAGCCAACTGCCGGCAGCCGCCGATGCAGCCGCGGCGATCGAGGTGAAGGGCACGCACACCGCAACATCCGGGCCCTCGGGCAGCGCATCGATCAGCCGCTCCATGAACGGCGCCGTCTCCGACGGCGTCCTGTGCATCTTCCAGTTGCCGGCGACGAACGGCCGGCGGCTCATACCGGCGCCCCCTCGAGCGCCGCCACGCCCGGCAGCACCTTGCCCTCCAGCAGCTCGAGCGCGGCCCCGCCCCCGGTGGACACGTGGCTGATGCGGTCGGCCACGCCGGCCACGTTGACGGCGGCCACCGAGTCGCCCCCGCCGACGACGACGGTGGCCGCCGAGCCGGCCACCGCCTCGGCGACGGCGATCGTGCCCCGGGCGAACGGCTCCAGCTCGAACACCCCCATCGGCCCGTTCCAGAAGATCGTCTTCGCAGAGCCGATCCGGCCGGCATAGAGCTCGACCGTGCGCGGCCCGACGTCCAGCCCCATCCAGTCGTCGGGGATCGCGTCGGCGTCAACCGTGCGGT
>DATLLX010000036.1:0-16470 GCA_035537595.1 Gaiellales bacterium
CTACTCAACGGCCAGGTCACCTTCCACCGAAGGACGTGAGACCCGAGGCAGAGGCGCCGATACGGGGCTCGTTGGGACGCGGAGAGGAAGACATGGAACCGGGCAGCACCGTCAGGTCAGGCCGGCCCTCCGCCGTAGCCGATCTCGTTGCCGTCCGGGTCCCGGTACGTCACCTTCCGGACCCCGTTCTCGTAGGTCTCCCGTTCGGCGGGCTCGATCCCGCGATCGGCGATCCCCCGGACACGTTCCTCGAGGTCGTCGACGAAGAGGGTGTGCATCGCGTGGCCAGCGTGCTGCGGCCGCACCTCGATGAACACGAAACGGTGCTCGGCCAGCTCCCACACCGCCTCGGTGGCATTCGGCGTGAAGCTCGGACCCGAGCCCAGGAAGCGCTCATACCATGCTGCCGATCGCTCGTAGTCGGTCACCGGCAGGCCGGCGAACAGGTTCACGGGCATCGCCGAAGCCTACGCGGTTCGGCCGGCGTGGAGTCGCCCCGGCAGGAGGACTACATGCAGCCCTCGCCACGGGCCACGGTGCAAAGCGCCGCCGCCGGCATGATCAGCACCGCGTACCAGACTCCGATCATGACGAACGCGGCGACCGCGAGCAGCAGCGACCTCACGAACCGGCGATCGTTGACAATGCCGAGCGTGAAGGCGACCAGCGGGGGCGTCGAAAACGTCGCCGCGATCGTTACTCGACTGTACGACTGGCCGGGATGAACGATGCCGAGTGCGAGCACCATGATCACCATGAGTGCGGGTATCAGCCCAAGTGACGCGACCGCGACTGAGTGGCGGCCGAGTCGTTCGTCGAGCATGACGCCAGTATGCACCGGCAGCGGCCTGTTGGGAATCGATCACAGCCGCCGCCGATCTCGTAGGTAAGCGTGATCGTGACCGACCGCCCGGTCGACTCTCCGGGTGGGGAGCTCCCGGTCTCGAACCGCAGCCGTTTCTCGAACACGTAGACGCCAGGTGCCGGCGCCCGCATGCCCGCCAGGCCCTTGAACAGGGTCACCGTCCGCGCCACGGATGCCCCAGGCTCGATCGTGAACGCATCGAGATAGGTCAAGCAGGCGCCGGGGGTGACGCTCGCAGCGTGTTTCTCGTAGCCGCAGCCCTCGTCGGCTGCCAGCAGCGCCGGGGCGCGGGGATCGCCCAGGAAGGCCGACCTGCGGGGGTGGGCGAAGGTCACGGGCCTGCCGCCGGTGTTGCGGAACACGACCTGGTGCCGCATCCAGGGGCGGGCGTCGTTCCGGGGCGCCGGAGAAACCGGGCCGGCGGTGATCTCGATCGCACCGGTGGCCGCCGGCGAGACGGTCACGCGGACGACGCCGCCACCGGCGGCCGCAGCTGATCCCCGCTCGCCGGCGGCCGGAGCCACGCCCCAGGCGCCGCCTCCCGTCCCGCCGCCGCACGCCGAGAGAAGGACGCACACCACCGGTGCCAGGGCGAGCACTCGCATGCAGGCTTCAACGCCGCCGGCCGGCCGCTGGTTTCAGCGTATAGTCGACGGATGCGGGCGAACCGCTCGATCCCGTCGGCGCAGGTGGTGCCTGTGCTGATCTATCCCGACGTGCGCGCGGCGGTCGCCTGGCTGGAGTCGGCGCTGGGATGCAGCGAGCGGGTGCGGATCGGCGACGCGCACCGGGCACAGCTCGCCCTCGGCTCCGGGGCGGTGATCGTGGCGGACGAGCGGGGCGACCGGGTGAGCCCGAGCGGCGGCGTGGCGACACACTCGGTGCTGGTGCGTGTGGATGATGTGGATGCGACGTGTGCGCGGGCTCGCCAGCAGGGTGCGCGGGTGCTGAGGGAACCGACCGACTTCGAGTACGGCGAGCGGCAGAGCGAGATCGAAGATCCATTCGGACACCGCTTCACGCTGTCAGAGACGCTACGCGACGTCGCCCCCGAGGACTGGGGCGGCACCACGGTCAACGGCGGGCATCCGTCTCAGCCGGCGGCTAGCCGATCAGCTCCCTGAACCCGGGCTGGTCGCGGATCGGATCGAAGTCGGAGTCGCCGGCGGCCAGCGTGCGGAACTGCTCGCGGCCGTCGACGGCACGCCCGAGGTGCTCCAGGGCATCGGCGGTACGCCCCGCCAGGCTCTCGCAGCAGGCCACGTTGTAGAGCAGTTCCGTGAAATGCGGATTGGCGTCGATCAGCTCGCGAGCGCGGTCGGCGACCTCGGCGTACCGGCCTTGCTCGTAGAGGGGGCGCAGCGACTCCCACGCCGCATCGGTCTCGATCGCGGCGGGTACGGTGATCCACGGGTGCCGCCTTGACTCGTAGACCGACACGGTCGGCGGCGGAAACGACGGGTCTGCAAACACGCCGACCGGGACCGCGATCAGGTCAGGTGTATCTTCCGTGGTGAAGAAGACCGTCGCACCGCAGTCCGGGCAGAAATGAAAAGTTCGCCGATCGCCCTCGTCGGAGACCCGAACGTAGTCGCTATAGCGGCCGGCCACCTGCACCCGGTCTGCCGTGAACCGGGCCTGCATCGCGAAGGCGCTCCCGGTGCGGCGCTGGCAGGCGAGGCAGTGGCACATGGAGATCCGGACCGGATCGCCCGCCGCCTCCAGACGAAGCTGCCCGCAGCTGCAGGCGGCGCCTCGCGTCATCAGGCGGTCAGCTCGTAGGGATAGCGCGTCAGCGTCTCGCTGCCGTCCTCCGTCACCAGCAGGAGGTCCTCGAGGCGCACCTCGCCGATCCCTCGTTGCCACAACCCGGGCTCCATCGCGATCACGTCGCCGGCGATCAGCCCATCGCGCCCGGTCAGGCCGAGTGAGGGAGCCTCATGCACCGCCAGGCCGACGCCGTGCCCGAGCGAGAACTGGAACCCCTCGTCCGGGTCGTCACCGGGGCCGGTCCTCTGCGTGCGGTGCCCGGCTGCCTCGAACAGGTCGCACACGAGCTCATGCAGCTCGCGGCCGGTGACCCCTGGCCGGACCGCCTCACGGGCTTGCTCGAGCGCTGTGCGGACGAGGCTCTCCAGCGCCCGCACCTCGTCAGCGATCTCACCGACGACGAACGTCCGTGTCATGTCCGCCCAGCATCCCGACTGCTCGTCGCGGGGCCAGAGGTCGATCACGATCGGCAGGTTTGCCGGCAGCGGGCCCGAGCCGGGCTCGTGGCCGTATCCCTGCCAGACCGACGCCACGATCACATCCGGGGGTGCCGGCGCGCCACCCCGCCGACATGCCTCGCGCAGCGCGTCACGAACCGCCTCGGCGGTCAGCACCTGGCCGCCGAGCACCAGACGGTCGCCGTCGGGCACCGCCTCAGCCAGCAACCCGGCGGCGGCTGCCATGCCGGACACCGCCGCCGCCTGCGCGCGGCGGATGCCGGCCATCTCCGCAGCCGACTTCACCCGCCGCCGCCTCGCCACCACGGCGTGGTCGGGATGCAGGACGACGCCGTCACCCCGCAACCGGTCGGCGACGGCGACCGGCATCTCGGGGTCGGCCACCGCCTCGACGATGCCGATCTCCGCCACGGCGCGCGATGTCAGCTCCAGATCGATCTCGCGGAAGCTCATGCCGCTCTCGAGCAGCTCGTGGAAACCGAGGTCGGCGATGTCGTGGAGCACTGCGTCGGGCGCTGCGGCGGCGACCCGCCCGCGCTCGATCCCGCTCACCACGACGTGCATCCGCCCGTCGACGACGGCGAGCAGGAACGGGTCGACCATCGGCACCGGCAGCTCGTGGCGCATCGCCGGCGAGCGCTCGGTGTCCCCGTAGAACAGCAGATCAGCCACGTCGAAAGGAACCTACCGGTTGGGATCCGCCGTCGTCACACCGCCGGCGTCAGACCGGCTCGTCAACCGGGAGCAGCTCCACGGATGCGAGCATCCCCCGAATCGCTGCTTCGGTGTCGCGCAGTCCGGGGCCCCGCAGGAGAGCGGTGAGCTGCCACCACAGGGAGCTGTCAGCCGACCTGGCGATCCGGGAATCGCAGCCGCGGTGTGTGGCCCGCCGCCCTCGGGCAGCACGACCATCATGGCCAGCGCGACGAGCCCGCCGATGGCGAGCGATGGACGGCCCATTCGACCGGCGGACGGCACGCTCCGCCGGAGCGTATCGAAGCGGGATCGGAGCCGCTCGGCCCCCGCCTGGCCCAGGGTCGGCGTACCATTCCCGGGTGACCACCGGAGCGACAGAGGCCGGGGCGGGCGACCCCACGCTCGCCGGTAGCTGCCAATGCGGCGCCGTGCGCTACCGGGTGGCGGATGCCTTCCTCTACGCGGCGAACTGCCACTGCTCGCGCTGCCGTGCGGCAACCGGCTCGGCGTTCAAGGCGTTCGCCGGCATCGAGCGCGGGAAGCTCGAGATCACGGCCGGCGGCGCCGACCTCCTGGTCTTCGGCGACGACGACCTCAACGACACCCGGTGCGCCGCATGTGGCTCGTTGCTCTTCTCCGTGGTGCGCGGCGGCGAGTACGTGCACGTGGCGATGGGCTCACTCGTGGACGAGCCCAGCATCCGGCCGGCAGAGCACATCTACGTCGGCTCCAAGGCGCCGTGGTTCGAGATCACCGACGACCTGCCACAGGCCGAAGAGCTGGAGTAGGCCGGCCGCGGCTCACGCTGCCGCAGGGGACGGTCCGTCGAACGCCCGCTCCATGAACACCCAGTGGGGTCTGTGCTGGTCGGGGATCTCGCTCTCGGGATACGGCTCGATCTCGACGAATCCGGCCGACCGGTAGAGGGCGTGAGCGGCCGTCATGAAGTCGGGGCTGTCGAGCTTGATGCGCTGGTAGCCCGCCGCCTGAGCGGCGGTCAGCAGGGCGTCCAGCAGCGCTCTGCCAAGGCCCGCGCCGCGGTGGGACGGCTCGACGTACATGCGTTTGATCTCGGCGGTGGCCGGCCCGATGCGCCGCATGCACCCGATGCCGACGGCGGCGCCGTCCTCGAACCCCAGCAGCAGGCGGCCCGCGGGCGGCGCGAACTTGGAGATCGTCTCCAGGTCGTGCTCCACGGCCTCGCGCACAGGCAGCCGGAAGCCGTATCGGGCCTCGAGCCCGTCGTTGCCCCAGGTCAGGTACTCGAGCCACAGGCGCTCGACGTCGTCCAGGTGCCGGGACACGTCGGCCTGCCTGATGTCGGCCACGGCTCGAGGCTACCACGACGCCCGCCGCCGATGCATCCGGCTCCCCTGCCGTCGGTGGATCGCGGTCGATACGATCGCCGGGATGAGGGGATGACGGTGCACGTGGAGAGCCTGGGGCCGGCCGAGATCGATCCGCGAGCCGACCAGCAGATGGTGCCGATGCGCGATGGCGTCGTGCTGGCCACCGACGTCTACCTGCCGGACGGGCCGGGCCCCTTCCCGGCGGTGCTCGTGCGCCTGCCCTACGACAAGAACGGCCGCTACTGCTGGATGCCGTTCATCTCCCGCCACTTCACCGACCGCGGCTATGCCTTCCTGCCGCAGGACGTGCGGGGAAAGTTTCGCTCCGAGGGCGAGGTCAACGCCTTCGTCCACGAGATCGACGACGGCTACGACACCATCGACTGGGTCAGCCGTCAGCCGTGGTCGAACGGAAGGGTCGGCATGTGGGGCGACTCGTACTACGGGTTCACGCAGTGGACGGCGGTCGCCTCGGGGCATCCGGCGCTGAAGGCCATCGTCCCCCGGGTGACCGCGGTCGACCTGTTCGACTGGCTGCGCGGCGTCACGCCGCTCTACGGCGCCCACTACCTTGCCCAGTACTGGGCCGACGGCCGCTCACACCACTGGACGCCGGACTGGTCTCACCGGCCGCTCAGCGAGGTGTTCGACAGCGGGTTCGAGGTGATCGGAACGCGCTCCATCGCGTTCGACCGCCTGCTTGCCGAAGCTCGCGGGGAGCCGGGCGTCGAGCTGTATGCCGGCGGGCACCCGTTCGACCGGCTGCGGATCCCCACCCTGCACGGCGTTGGCTGGTTCGACAACATCACACCCGGCCACATGCTCGACTACGAACGGCTGGTTGGCGACCCGGCCACGGCGCCCTACCAGTACCTCCACGCCGGCTCCACCGACCACGAGAACTACCGGTTCGAGACGGTCCCGATCCCCGAGTCCGCCGACCACGACAAGCACGACGACGCGCTCCAGGAGATGCTCCCGCGCTACCTCCAGCCGGCGCTCGACTTCTTCGACGCGTTCCTGGCCGGCCGGTCAGACCCGCAGTCGGTGGCCCGCGTGCGCTGGCACCTGGGAAACGACGGCTGGCGGACATCGCCCTGCTGGCCGCCGCCGGGCGCGGTGGAGCGCCGGCTCCACCTGTCGCCCCAGGGCCAGCTGCTCGCCGAGCCGGCGGAGGCCGGCCGGGTCGACTGGGTGCACGATCCCGAGAACCTGGTGCCGTCGACGATCGAGAACCCGTTCGCCTTCCTCTACCAATACCCGGACGAGAACCAGGTCGCCTCCCGCCCGGACGTCGTCGTCTTCGCCGGCCGACCCCTGCGCGAGCCGCTGACGCTTGCCGGCCGCGTCGACGCCGACCTGTGGGTGGGTAGCGACGGGCCATCCACGTTCCTCCACGTGAAGCTGGTCCACGTGGCTCCCGACGGCAGCGCGCACATCCTGCTGTACGGGCAGACGGTGGTCGAAAATCCCGGCGGCGGCGCCCCCACCCGGGTGTATCTCGGGCACACCGGCCACCGGCTGCTGCCCGGCCACAGCCTGCGCCTGCAGGTGGCCTCCAGCGACTATCCGGTGTTCGTGCCCCACCCCGGCACGTCGGAGAGCCCCTGGTTCGCGACCCGGACGGCCGTCAATCGGCAGCGGCTGCTGACCGGGGCGGCCGCCCCCTCGTCGCTTCGGCTGACCATCCTCGACGCCGGGTGAGCCGCGTACGCGAGCCGAGCCCTCGGGCTCAGCAGTTCGCGGCCGCCCAGGCGCCCAGGTGGTCGGAGGCCTGGGTCAGCTTCTGATCGTTCAACAGCGGCACCAGCGCGGCGATCGCCGCGGCGGGGTCGTAGTTGTTGTCGGCGTACGACTGGTTGAGCGACCGGACCGCCTTGAGCAGCGTCTGCAGGTCCGGCCTGATCTCCGCAGGGGCGATCGCCACCACCCTGACGTAACCCCGCTCCACGGCCTGCAGCTTCTTCTTGATCGTCTCCGGCGAGGCCGTGGCGTCGCTGAGCGGCTGGAGCTGTGTGGTCACGTCCTCGAGCTCGGCTCTGGCCCGCTTGCAGAACTCGGCAGTGTCGCCCGACGCCGTCGGCGTCGACGCCGGCTGTGTTCCCGGCTCGGCCGATGCCTGCGAGGAGGACGACGAGCCGCCTCCGCAGCCCGCCGCAGCAAGCAGCGCCGCCGTCGTCAGCGCGACCGCCAGTGATGCGCCGATGCGAGTCACCGGGCCGAAATCTACCATCCACCGCGTCCGGTCCCGATGCCGCCGGACACGCACCCGCAGCACCCGCCGGCCGTCCATGCTCCAATTGCACCTTCCGTGGCCCGCGTCGACACCGCTCCCCTCACCGTCCCTTCGGCCGACCGTCTGCGCCGGCGACTGGCCGTCCACCTGGCCGGCGTGCTGGCAGCGGCCCTGGCCACACGGGCGCTGGCGGAGGTGCTGCCGATGGAGATCGCAGCCGGCTGGGGTGCACTGGTGGCCATCGGCCTGCCCGGGTGGGCTGCCGTCCGGCTGCTGCGGCTGGACCGCCGCCTGGGCACTGCCGAGGCGGTGGCGCTGGCTCCGCTGGGCGGGATCGCAGCCTGGGCGCCGCCGCTCGCGCTTGCCTTCCTGACCGGTTTGCCGTTCGTCGCGGTGCTGATCGTCGTGCTGGTCGCCTCGGCTGTCGGCCTGGCTCTGTGCGAGCCGTTTCGGCCCGAGCTGGTCGAGCGGCGGGAGGCGGCGGGCATGGGGCTCGCGGCGCTGCTCGCCGGCGCCGTGGGCTGGTACTACCAGGGCGGGATCGGTGCCGGAGATGCGCTCTTCCACGCCGGCCGGGTTCGCAAGCTGATCGAGCTCGACAGCCTCTCGTTGTCCGGCATCTCCACGTACCTCGACGGCGCCCCCCACGCGGGGTACGCCTTTCCGCTGCTGCACGCGGCTCAGGCCGGGGCGGTCAAGCTGGCCGGCGGCGACCCCTCCGCCACCTACGTCAGCCTGGTGCCGGTGTTCGTCTGCCTGGTGCCGGTGGCGGTGTACGCCGCCGGCCGGGCGATCGCCGGGCCGGCTGTGGGTGCCGCGGCCGCGCTGCTCGCGTGCTGGGACGCGCTGGTTCCCGGCGCCTGGCCGCTGTCGCTGCAGTGGACCGAGCAGCCGCCCACCTTCACCTTCGTGGTGCTGCTGCCGATCGGCGTGCTGGTGATCCACGAGCTCTGCCGCACGCCCGAGCACCGAGGGTTGCAGGCATCGTGGCTGGCGATCGTCGGCGTCGTGGCGTTCGTCCACCCCACCTATGTGTTCCCGCTGCTGGCGATCGGCACCGGGGTGCTGCTGGTGTCCTGGGTCGGCCTGCGCACGCTGCTGGCGAGCTACGCCCTGGGCGCCGCCATCCTCGGC
The DNA here is from genome assembly GCA_035537595.1 of Gaiellales bacterium. Lineage (GTDB taxonomy): Bacteria > Actinomycetota > Thermoleophilia > Gaiellales > JAICJC01 > DATLLX01. The sequence goes on from DATLLX010000036.1 coordinate 8,509, forward strand.
TGGATCTGGTGGCAGGCGCTGGCCGGGGCGCCCCCTGCCGGCGCGTTCAACCCCACCTATCGAAGCGGCGTCGGCAAGGTCTTCTCACACACCGTGATGCTGTCCGGACAGGCGATCCTGGCCCATCGCGGCGCGTTCCTGATCGCCATGCTGGCGATCCCCGTGCTGCTGATCGGCTTTGGCCGCCGCTACGCGCTGGCAGCCGTGACCATGCTGGGGCCGTTCGTGCTGGTCGCCCTGCCCGGTGCGCTCGCCCTGCTGATCCCGATCGTGAACCTGGCTCAGGCGCGGCGGTTCTGGATCGCCGTTCCCTGGCCGTACGTCGCGGCGCTCGTTCTGGCGCTGGTGGCCGCCCGCTTCCCGGGCCGGCGGCTGGCGATCCCGGCGGCAGCCGCGGTCGTGCTGTCGTTCCTCTTCCATCTCCGGTTCAAGCCGCTGTGGAATACGTACGCCACGGAGCTGTGCGCGCTGGTTGCGGTGGCCGGGCTGGGCATCGCCCTGTGGCTGATCGTCACCCGGCGCCGGGTGCGGGCCGTCCCCCACCTGGCCGCCGGCGCGCTGCCCGTGCTGCTGCTGGCGGTCGGCCTGCTCGCGGTACCCGCCCTCGGTCACGACTACTCTCGCAAGCCGGCCACCGGACGGCCCGGCGTGTCCCGGCAGGCGATCGACTACCTGCGGGCTCACGACCAGGCACCCTTCCCGGTCGTGCTGGCCGATCTGCGGCCCGCATACACGCTCTCGGGCGAGGCGGCCGTCTATGTCGTCGCCGTCAACGAGGGCCACATGCGGGCCGAGCCGAAGCTCGACCCACCGGCCCGGCGAGCCGAGGTCGACCGGTTCCTCGACCCGGCCACATCCGACGAGGCGCGCAACGCGGTGCTCGATCGCTACCACGTGCGCTATGTGATGGTGGAGCGGGACTCGGAGATCTCAGCCAGGCTGGCCTCCGACCCCCGGCTTCAGCAGGTATTCGTCGACGGCGACGACACACCGGCCGTCAAGCGGACGATCTTCCGGGTCCTGCCGCAGACGCCGGGCCGGTGACGGCGATCCCCTCGATCTCCACCAGCTGGCCCGGATAGCCCAGGAACGACACGCCCAGCAGCGTGCTCGGCGGCCGGGCCGGGTGCAACCCGGCCGAGATCACGTCCCAGGCGCGGACGAGGTCGTCGCGCGACCGGCCGGCCACGTACACCGTCGTCTTCACCAGGTCGGACGGCCCGGCGCCGGCCGCGTCCAGCGCCACCAGGAGGTTGTCGAGCGCCAACCGGGCCTGGGCAGCCAGGTCGCCGGGGTGCGCCACGCGGCCCAGATCGTCGATCGGGCAGGCTCCGGCGGCGAACACGCTACGGCCGCCGGTGGCAACGGTGGCGTAGTGGTAGGGCGCGCCCGGATACAGGCCGGGTGCGTCGACGTGCTCGATCGGCATCCGGCCGAGGATAGCCGTCATCGCGTACGATCGGCGGGCGATGATCGACGTGCAGTGGCTCGACTTCGTGTCCGTGCCGACCCGGGACATCGCCCGGGCGCGGGACTTCTACGTCGAGGTGCTGGGCCTCCGCCCCAGCCCGTTCACCGTCGGCGAGGTCGAGGCCGGCAACGTCACCCTGGGATTCTGGAACCCGGAGCAGGACGGCGAGCAGTTCCAGCCGAACATCGCCGGGATAGCGCTGCGGGTGCCCGACGTGGCCGACGCCCGGGCGGCGCTCGAGGCTGCGGGGGTCGACTTCATCGGCGCCACGGTCGACAGCGGCGTCTGCCACATGGCCTTCCTGCGCGACCCCGACGGGAACACGGTGATCCTCCACCACCGCTACGCACCCCGCGAACGGCGCTGACGGCTCACCCGTCGCGCAGGGCCCGCTCGATCCCCGCCGTCGCCTCCCGGGTCAGGGCGGCGAGCGACTCCTCCGCCCCATACACCGCCAGGGCGCCGCACAGCGCCACCGCTAGCAGCCGGGACCGGATCAACTGGTCGTCGCGCACCCGGCCGTAGGCGTCGAGAAACGCGGCGCGCCCGGCCGGGGGCACGTGCGCCCACATCAGCGGCAGATCGATGGCGGGGTCGGACAGGCCGATGTCGTCCCAGTCGATCACGGCGCAGGGCAACCCCTGATCGTCGACCAGCAAATGGCGGAGATGCAGATCGCCGTGGACGAGCGAGGTCATCCGCGGAGCCGGCAGGTTGCCGGCTGCCGCGTACAGCGCGCTGACCGCCGGCGGCGGGCGCCACCCGGTCAGCCCGGCCAGCCGCTCCAGCCAGTCCCGGGCGATGGGCACCCGATCGGCCATGTCGGTGCGGGCGTTCGCGTCCACCGGCAGCAGCTTCCCGTCGACACCAAGCCGCCGGGGATCGACGGTGTGCAGGGCCCGCAGGAAACGGGCCAGCGGCGCCGCGCCACGGATCCGCGCGTCGTCGCCGATAGCTCCCGCCGCAGCCTCGCGGCCTGGCACGAACGGCGCGCCCAGCCACGGCCAGGGAAAGCCCTCGCCGGGGCGGCCGGCGTAGGCGGGCGTGGTCGTCGGCAGCGGCAGCAGCGGTGCCAGCAACGGCAGCACGGCCAACTGGCGTTCCACGGAGTGCACCGCCACGGCCCGGCGGGGGAACCGGAAGACCAAGCGGCCGTCGGCCAGCCAGACGGTGTTATCCCAGCCGGCGCCGAGCAGTGCCAGCTCGCACCCCGCGAGCTCGGGGAACTGGCCGGCGATCAGCCGCCGCGCCAGCTGCTCGCCGACCACCACCTGAGCGGCCCACTCCACGGGCTACCCGGCCCGGCGGCGGCGTGGATGCTGGCGGGTGGCGAGCTCGACCACAAGTCGCAATCGTAAAGGAGGCGTGAACCAGATCGCGTTCGGCGGCGTCTTCGGGGTAATATCGAGCGATGGGAGCAACCGCGCATGAGTGACCTGATCCCCTCCGAGGCTGGATTCGTGACCAATCCCGAGGCGGAGGACCATCCTCCGATCTTCGCCACCACGGTCTGCTCGATCGTCGAGCATGGCGGCGAGCTCCTGATGGTGCAGCAGCTGAACCGGGAGGGCGAGGTGCGCTGGAACTTCCCCACCGGATGGATGGAGCCGCTGGACGAGGACGGCACGCTGCAGGTGCCCGAGCACGTCGTCAACCGCAACCTGCTGGTCGAGACCGGATACGCCGCTTCGGGGGCGACCCTGGTCGGCTTGGCCCTCGTCCGCGAGCATGATGCCGAGGGGCGGCGGATCGGCACCTCGACGCGGCTCAACTACCTCTCCAGCCAGCCGCGGCAGACCAGCTACGCGGTGGCCGACTCCGACATCCTGGGAGCACCGGAATGGTTCTCCCCGGCCGAGGTGGAGGGAATGATCCAGCGGGGCGAGGTGAAGGGCGAGCTGACGACGGCGGCCTACCGCCACTGGCAGGCGTACCGCCGCGACGGCCGCATCTCGGCCGACGTGATCGACACCCCCAACTAGCGGCCGTGGAAGCTGGGCGGGCGCTTCTCGAGGAATGCCCGCACCCCTTCGGCGAAGTCCTCGGTGGCGGCCGCCTGCGCCTGCAGGTCGGCCTCCAGCTCGAGCTGCTCGGCGAGGGAGGTCACCGGCGCGCGGTCGAACAGCAGCTTTGTCAGCGCCACCGCGCGGGTCGGCATCGCGGCCAGACCGGCGGCCAGTTGGCCTGCGGCCCCGGCCAGCTCGGTCTCCTCCACCACCCGCGAGACGAGGCCCCACGCCACCGCCTCGTCCGCCGGCAGCCGGCGGCCCGACACCATCCACTCGAACGCCCGGGACGGCCCGATCAACCGGCTGAGGGTATGGGAGATCCCCGAGTCGGGCACCAGGCCGATGCCGACGAACGCCGGCACGAAGCTGGCCGTGGATGCGGCCAGCCGGACGTCGCAGGCCAGCGCCAGGGCCAGCCCGGCACCGGCCGCCGGGCCGTTCACGGCGGCGATCACCGGCTTCTTCAGCGACCGCAGGCGACCGATGTTGGGGTTGTAGCGGGTCCGCAGGAGCTCGCCCACCGCCGCCGGATCGGAGGGGAACTCGGCCACGTCCTGGCCGACGCAAAATCCCCGGCCGGCCCCGGTGAGGACGACCGCCCGCACGTCGTCGGCCGCCGCCTGATCGAGCGCCGCGGCCAGCCCGTCATGCATGGCGGCGTTCAGCGCGTTCAGCACCTCCGGCCGGTTGAGCGTCACCGTCAGCACCGCCTCGTCACGCGTCAGCTCGACGTCCATCGACTCCTCCTTCATCCCGCAGAGCGCTCGAAGATCGCCGCCTGGCCCTGGCCGACACCGACGCACAGGGTGGCCAGCCCGTGGTGACCGCGGCGGCGGCGGAGCTCGTGCAGCAGCGACACGACCAGCCGGGCGCCGCTCATGCCCAGCGGATGGCCGAGCGCGATCGCACCGCCGTTGACGTTGACCCGGTCGGGATCGAGGCCCAGCTCGCGGATCACGGCCACGCTCTGCGACGCGAAAGCCTCGTTCAGCTCCACCAAGTCGAGCCGGTCGACGGTCAGCCCCGCTCGATCCAGCGCCTTGCGCACCGCGGGCACCGGCCCGATGCCCATCACCCGCGGATCGACCCCGGCGACGGCGCTCGAGACGAACCGGGCCAGCGGCTCGACTCCGGCGCCGGCCGCCCGCTCGGCGCTGGCGATCACCAGTGCCGCGGCGCCATCGTTGATGCCGCTCGCGTTGCCGGCGGTGACGGTGCCGCCCTGCCGGAACGCGGGCTGCAGGGAGGCCAGCTTCTCGGCCGTCGACTCCGGCCGCGGATGCTCGTCCCGCTCCACCCCCGCCACCGCCACCAGCTCGTCGGCGAAGCGACCGGCGGCGTCCGCCTCGGCCCACCGCCGCTGGCTGCGCAGCGCGAACTCGTCCTGCTCGGCGCGGTCGACCGACCACCGCTCGGCGACGTTCTCGCCGGTCTCGCCCATCGACTCCAGCGGGAACAGCTCCTGCATCCGGGGGTTGGGAAACCGCCAGCCCAGGGTGGTGTCATACAGGGTGCGGTCGCCCCGCGGATACGCCCGCTCCGGTTTGGCGGTGACCAGCGGGGCCCGGCTCATCGACTCGACGCCGCCGGCGACGAACAGCTCGCCGTCACCGGCCCGGATCGCATGGCAGGCTGCCACCACGGCGGCCAGACCCGACGCGCACAGGCGGTTCAGCGTCACCCCGGCCACCTCCTGCGGCAGCCCGGCCAGCAGCGCCGCCATCCGGGCGACGTTGCGGTTGTCCTCGCCCGCCTGGTTGGCGCAGCCCAGGTAGACATCCTCGATCGCGGCCGGGTCGACGCCGGAACGGGAAACCGCCTCTGCGATCGCTGCCGCCGCCAGGTCGTCCGGGCGTACTCCCGCCAGCCCGCCGCCGTAGCGGCCGACCGGGGTGCGAACGGCTGCGAGGATCACGGCTTCGGGCATGCCCGGCCGAGTGTACCGACGGCGGAGCGGGCGCAGCGCCGAGCCGATCAGGCGGCCACGTGCGCGGCCATGGCCCTCAGGCGGGTCGCCCGTCCGTGACCAGGTGGACGATCGGCCGGCGGAAGCCGTCGGCGATGTCGAGAGCCAGCTCGCGCGCCATGTCGGCCGGCAGCAGCGGGCCGGGCTGCTCGCCCGGGCGGTGCCATTCGTGCATCCGGGGATCGCTCGGCTCGCCGTGAGGGCCGCCGACGATCCGGGCCAGCCGGTAGAGGATCACCTCGTGGCGGTAGTCGCCGCTCTCGACGAACAGGTTCTCGCTCAGGTAGAGCACGCGGCCGACGTGGATGTCGAGCGCCGCCTCCTCCATCAGCTCCCTGCGCAGGGCCTCTTCGGTCGTCTCACCGGGCTCGACGCCACCGCCCGGCAGCCAGTAGAACATCTCTCGATCGGTGTGATGCGTGCGGTCCAGCAGCACGTGCCCGTCCTGCACGATCACGGCCCGGGTGCGGATGGACAGCTCGGGCGGCGCCGCCCGCTCAGGACACAAGCGCGTGCTCCGGGTCGCCCACGTGAAGCACGCGGCGCAGGAACTCTCCGGTGTAGCTGCCCGGGGTCTCGGCCACCTCTTCGGGCGTGGCCTGAGCGATCAGCTCTCCGCCCTTGTCGCCGCCTTCGGGGCCGAGATCGACCACCCAGTCGGCCTGCTTGATCACGTCGAGGTTGTGCTCGATCACCAGTACCGTGTTGCCGGCGTCGACCAGCCGCTGGAGCACGACCAGCAGCTTCTCGACGTCGTACACATGCAGGCCGGTGGTCGGTTCGTCGAGGATGTACAGCGTTCGCCCAGTTGCCACCTTCGACAGCTCGGTGGCCAGCTTGACCCGCTGCGCCTCACCGCCGGACAGCGTCGTCGCCGGCTGGCCCAGGCGAATGTAGTCGAGTCCCACGTCGTGCAGCGTCTGCAGCCGGCGCTTGATCTTCGGGATGTGCTTGAAGAACTCGAGCGCCTCCTCCACCGACATGTCGAGGACGTCGGCGATCGACTTGCCCTTGAACGTCGCCTCCAGCGTCTCGCGGTTGTAGCGGCGGCCGCGGCACACGTCGCAGGTGATGTAGACGTCGGGCAGGAAGTGCATCTCGATCTTGATCGTGCCGTCGCCGCGGCAGGTCTCGCAGCGGCCGCCCTTGACGTTGAAGCTGTAGCGGCCCGCCTTGTAGCCGCGCGCCTTGGAGTCGGGCAGGCCGGCGAACAGGTCACGGATGTGGGTAAAGACGCCCGTGTACGTCGCCGGGTTCGAGCGCGGCGTCCGGCCGATCGGCGACTGGTCGATGTCGATCACCTTGTCGAAGCGATCGATCCCCTCGACCGACTCGTGGTCGCCGGGCTTGACCCGCTTCCGGTGCAGCCGGTTCGCGAGCGCCTTGTAGACGATCTCGTTCACCAGGGTGGACTTGCCGGAGCCGGAAACGCCGGTCACGCAGACGAACTTGCCGACCGGGAAGTCGACGTCGATGTCCTTCAGGTTGTGCATCGTGGCGCCGCGGACCGAGAAGGTGCCGAGGTCTTCGGTGCGCCGCTCCGGAATCGCGATCTCGCGCTTGCCGGAGAGGAACTGGCCGGTGATCGACTTCGCGTTCCGCTCGACGTGCTTGGCGGTGCCTTCGGCAACCACGTGGCCGCCGTGCACGCCGGCGCCTGGGCCCATGTCGACCAGGTGGTCGGCCGCGCGCATCATCTGCTCGTCGTGCTCGACCACGAGCACGGTGTTGCCGAGGTCGCGCAGCCGCTCGAGCGTGGTGATCAGCTTCCCGTTGTCGCGCTGGTGGAGGCCGATCGACGGCTCGTCGAGGATGTAGAGCACGCCGACGAGCTGTGAGCCGATCTGCGTCGCGAGCCGGAGCCGCTGGGCCTCGCCGCCGCTGAGCGTCGAGGCGGCGCGGTCGAGCTGCAGGTAGCCGACGCCGACGTTCTCGAGAAACGTCAGACGCTCGCGAATCTCCTTCAGGATCCGCTCGCCGATCAACTGTTCGGTCTCGCTCAGCTCGAGCCCGTCGACGAACTCGATCGCTCGCTGCACCGACATCTGCGTGAACCTGTGGATGTTGGCGCCGCCGACGGTGACCGCGAGCACCTCGGGCTTCAGTCGCGCGCCGTGGCAGACCGGGCAGGGCCGGAAGCTCATGTACTCCTCGATCCGCTCGCGCTGCTGGCTCGAGTCGGTCTCGCGGTAGCGGCGTTCGAGGCTCGCGACGATTCCCTCGAAGGCGAGCATGTACGAGCGCTTGCGGCCCATCCGGTTGCGGTACTGGACGTAGACCTTGTCGCCCTCGGTGCCGAACAGGAAGAGGTTCTGCTGCCCCTCGGAGAGCTCCTGCCACGGCAGCTCGAGGTCGTTCTCGTAGCGATCGGCGATCGCCTGGCCGGCGATCGGCCGGCCGCAGATCGGGCAGTGGGGCCGCCCGATGCGCGCGAAGAGGAGGCGCAGGTAGTCGTAGATCTCGGTCACCGTGCCGACGGTCGAGCGGGGGTTGCGCGACGTCGTCTTCTGGTCGAT
>DATLLX010000037.1:0-5571 GCA_035537595.1 Gaiellales bacterium
TTGCCCGACTGACCGCCCCGCTGCGGGCGGTGGCGGGCGGGCTGGCCGGGGCCGGTTGCGGGCACCGTCGCCTTGTCGCCGAACGCGCGGCGGACGTCCTCGTCGTCGACCAGCTCGTCGGCGGCGGTCGCCGTGCCGGCCGCGGTCAGCTTCTCCTTGACCTCGGCCTCCGTCACGCCGCGCTCGCGGGCGATGTCTGAAACTGTCTGCTTTGCCATTGCTAGCTCAATTCTTCCACAACTCGGATGTGTGCGGCGAGATCCGCCGGTACCGTCACCTCGCCTCGGAGCCGCCGGGGCAGTGCACCCCTTCGGCGCGCCCGCTCGGCGCAGTCGGCTGACGGGCAGATGTATGCCCCTCGACCGCCGAGGCGCCGCTCGCGGTCGACCACCAGTATCCCGTCCCGCGCCGTCAGGCGCACCAGTTCCCGCTGCGGGCGGCTCTCACCGCTGCCGGCACACTGGCGGACGGGTTGCGCGGCCGCTACGCCGTCGCCCCCTCTTCCTTTGCCGCCAGCTCGCGGTGGGCGGGAACGCCGCAGTAGCGGCTGCCGTCCAGAGCCTGGTTCGGGCAGCGCTTGCCCGACGAGGTGACCGCGACGCAGCGGCCGGGGAACTCGTCGTCCTCGGCGTCGGCGCCGGTGTAGGGCGTCTCGGTGTCCTCGGCGTAGTACTCGGTCTCGGAGACGATGTCGATCCGCCAGCCGGTCAGCCGGTGTGCGAGTCGGGCGTTCAGCCCCTCCTTGCCGATGGCCAGCGACAGCTCGCCGTCGGGCACGATCACGGTCGCCTGACGATTCTCGTCGTCGACGTAGACCTCGCGCACCTTCGCCGGGGCCAGCGCCTTGGCCACGAACCGCGCGGGCTCGTCGTTGAAGGGGATGATGTCGATCTTCTCGCCCCGCAGCTCGGACACGACCATGCGCACGCGCGACCCTCGCGGGCCGACGCAGGCGCCCACCGGGTCGACGCCCTGGACGCGGGACTCGACGGCGATCTTGGCGCGGTAGCCTGGCTCACGGGCCACGCCCCGGATCACGACCAGGCCGTCGGCGATCTCTGGCACCTCGAGCTCGAACAGGCCGCGAATCAGCTCGTCGCTGCGCCGCGACAGCACCACCTGGGGGCCCTTGCCCTCGCTGCGCACCTCGATGATCACGGCCTTGATCCGGCTGCCCTGCTCGTACCGCTCGCCGGGCACCTTCTCCGAGCCGGGCAGGATGGCCTCCATCCGGCCCAGGTCGACGAACGCATAGCGGTTGTCGTCCTGCTGGACGATGCCGGTCACGATCTCGCCCACGCGGTCGTGGTACTCCTCGTACATCATCGAGCGCTCGGCCTCGTGGATCCGCTGCCGCAGCACCTGCTTGGCCGTCTGGCCGGCGATCCGGCTGAAGCCTTCGGGGGTGACGGCCACCATCTGGTCGGGGGTGAACCAGTCCCAGCCGATCTCGGGCTCCTCGATCGGCTCCGGCTCGACGCCCTCGATCCGCGGCGCCTCCTCGGCGGCCCGCTCGGCGGCCTCGGCGGCCTCCACGTGCTGGGGGTGCGCCTCGAGGTATGCATCCCATGCCTCGGGCGTCACCGACCACACGGTGTAGTCGCCGCTGTCGCGGTCGATGTCCACGCGAACCGGGTGGCGGGCGTCGGGCATCTTCTTGTACGCCGCGAGCAGGGCGTCCTCGATCGCGGACAGCAGCGTGCCCTCCTCGATCCCCTTCTCCCTCTCGACGGCCTTGACGCCTTCCAGAAGCTCCTTGCTCACCGTGTCCCTCCCAGCTGCTCGACCACCAGGTTGCTCCGCCGCACCGCGGCCAGCGGGATGCTGATGGGCTGCCCGTCCTGGTCGAGCTCGATCTTCTCGTCGCTTGCATCCGTCAACACGCCCTTGAACGAGCGCCGACCCTCGATCGGCCGCTCGGTCTTGACCGCGACCGGCTCCCCGATCACGCGGCGGAAGTGCTCGGGCTTGACCAGCGGCCTCTCGATGCCGGGCGACGACACCTCGAGGGCGTAGGTCTCGCGCAGCGCGGACAGCTCCCTCGTAACCCGCTCGCAGAGCGCGACGTCGACTCCGCCGGGCCGGTCGATGGTCACGCGCAGCATGCCGGGCGAGATCTGCTCCGCGAGCAGCACCTCGACCTCCGGGAGAGCGTCCCGAAGCATCGTCTCGACCCTCTGCTGAAGCTGCGCCGTTCGTTCCATCTGTGCCGCCTGATTCTCCGTGTCCGGGCGAAAAAAAAGTGGGCTCTCACCCACCTCCGCACTCGCCTCCGCCTTGCTGACAGTGCCTTCAGTGTAGCAGCGAGTTCCCGGAATCGTGAGAATCCGGACCATGCGCGCGCTCGTCCAGCGGGTCTCCCGCGCGGCCGTCTCGGTGGCCGGCGAAACCATCGGTTCGATCGGGCCGGGGCTGCTCGTGCTGGTGGCGGCGGGAGCCGCCGACGGAGACGCCGAGGCGGCGTGGCTGGCCGGAAAGGTGGCGCGGCTTCGGGTGTTCGCCGACGACGCCGGCAAGATGAACCTGTCGGTGTCGGACGTCGGCGGCGGCGTGCTGGCCATCTCCCAGTTCACGCTCTACGGCGACGTGTCGCGCGGCAACCGCCCAGGGTTCACGGCGGCGGCGCCGCCCGAGCCAGGCGAGCATCTGGTCAACCGCTTCGTCGAGGAGTTGCGCGGCCTCGGAGTCGCGGTCGAGACGGGGCGCTTCGGCGCCCACATGGAGGTGTCGCTGGTCAACGACGGCCCGGTCACCATCTGGATCGACTCCGCTGTCTGAATCGGGACCCGTCAGCCGTCGGACCGCGTCAGCGCCGGCCGCCCCGGCACATCGGTCGCCACCGGCAGATGTGCGCCGACCCGGGTGCGGCTGATCACGTCAGCCGTCGCCTTGCCGGGGACGATCGCGAAGTCGACGCCCTGCTTCGCGCACCGCAGCGAGCCGTGGATCAGGCATCCCAGCCCGGTCGAGTCGATGAAGCTGACGTCTGTCAGATCGATCCGCAGCGACTGCAGATCAGGAGCGTCCGCCAGCTCGATGGCATCGATCAGCTTCCCGCCGGCAGCCACGTCCAGCTCTCCGGCACAGCGGATGACCGTCGTCCCCGGGGACGTGCTGTATGTCTCAACGCTGAAGCCCATCGCGGATGCTCGCTGCCGTCAGTGATTACCTGCCACCAGAGGCCTACCCGCCGAGGCGGGCCGGCGAACATCGCGTCAGTCGTCGTCGCGGGGCGCCATCCGGGTGGGCTCGACCACGTCGCCGACCCGGCGGCTGACGACGCCGCCGACCACCTGCACCACCTCGACCGGATGCCGGTAGAAGTCGGCCAGCTCCTGCGCGCGGACGAACGCGGCCCCGCGGTCGTCGATCCCCTCGGCGTACACCTCGTCCTCGCGCTCCGGATTTCTGATCCGGTATCCCAGAACCATGATCTTCATCGAGCGACCCCATTCGGCGGTTGACCCGGGAGGATTGCACATGCCTACCATGGTTTGTGGATCGACACATTGTCCGGCATCGCCCGGACGGCAGCCGCTTCGGGCGCGGCCGGGGTCAGTCGAGCAGCCCGTCGAGGGCGCGCTGGTAGTAGTCGACGTCAGGACGCAGCCAGGCGGCCATCTTGTAGTGGCCGGCCGCCAGCCCGCGCTGGCCCAGCCGGTCGAGGCAGCGGCCCATGCAGTAGTGGGCGTAGTCGTTGGCCGGGGCGGCGTCGAGGATGTGCTCGAACTCGGCGGCCGCCTCCTGGTACCGGCGCATCCGCAGGTACGCCACGCCCAGGGCCTCGCGGATCGACGCCTTGTTCGGCTCGCGGCGTTTGGCCTTCTCGAGCGAGACGGTGGCCTGGGCGTTGTCGCCGCGCTCCAGGTGCGCCTTGCCGCGCTGATACAGGTCATAGACCTCGTTGCTGCCCATACCGTCGCTCATACCACTGTCATCGGCGGGTCACACACCCCTCCTGAGCTCACTCGAAGCTGGTGCCGCGGGCCAGCGCCGTACGCAGGCGAAGCGCTCCCGTGAACCGCTCCCACCGCGACAGCCGGCTCCGCATCCCGCGCTTGACCGCTCGCACCTGCCGGCGCACGGCCCGGCCGGCAGCGGTGGCATCGGCGATCGGCGCGTAGCGGGCCGCGCTGGCGCATTCGGCGAAGCCGGCGGCGTCGATGCCGTAGGCCGAGCCGAGCCGGCCGGCCAGGTCCTCGTAGGTCAGGTTGGACGACACGTCCATTCCCTGGTCGCCGGCGAACGTGGCCAGCTCGTGGAAGCCGGCTGCTGCCACGGCTCGCGGCCCGCGGCGCAGGTAGCGCCAGCGCACCAGCGCCAGCTTGGCCAGCAGCAGGGCCGAGATGACCACGATCACGGCCACGAACAGCCAGCGGATGAAGCTGTGGCCCTTCTTCTCGGAGCTGAAGATGAGGTTCGAGGTGCGATCGCGGTTGAGATTTCGAAAGTCGCCGGGCCCCAGCTTGCGGTCGGCAAGCGGGCCGTTGACCGCCGTGGCGCCGTACTGCTTCGCCAGCTTCGCGGCCGCGGTGCCGCCCGGAAGCAGCCCCAGAACCTGGTTTGCGAACTCGGCGTTGCCGCTCGCCATGCTGGCCTTGAGGGCCAGCGTGCGGGTCGGCGTGGGGTCGAACGGCAGCCACCCGTAGCCGGGGAAGTAGACCTCAACCCAGGCGTGCGCGTTGCGGTCGTTGATGACGTAGTCGCCGCGGCCCGGGTTCTGCTCGCGCCCGGTCGTGAAGCCCACGGCGACCCGGGCCGGGATCCCGTGCAGCCGCAGCACGAGCGCCATCGAGGCCGAGAACATCTGGCAGTAGCCCTCGTGGCTGCGGGTCATGAAGTCGACCAGCAGCGGCCGGCCGGGGCGGTACGTGGGGGCGACGTTGTACGAGAATGGCTTCGACCGGAAGTAGGCCTCGGTGGTGACGACCGCCTCGTACGGGTTGCGGGCCTCGACGGCGCCGGACCTCTCCCACACCTGCTGGCTGGCGTCGATGTAGGACTGCGGGAGAGACACCGGCAGTGCAGTCGACCCGCTGCCCCAGATCGGGATGATGCCGTTGCCGATCCTGATCGAATCGCGGACGACGGCCGGATACACCGTCCCCGCCGCGGCCAGCGCCTTCGGCTCGGGGTCGGGGGCGTACGCCCGCACCGTGTACTCCTCGTCCTTGGCCACGTCGCTCTCGAGCGTCGCCGTGCCGTCCACGTTGAGCGTGGCCTTCTCGGAATGGTCGAGCGTCCACGACAGCGGCTGGCCGGTCGAGATCAGGTGCGGGTCGGCAAGGCCGAGCACCTTCACCTTGAGCTCGATCACGTCGCCCGGCTCGGGACGCAGCGCGCGGGTCGGCCGCAGCGAGTCGGGGATGCCGATGGTGTCGGTGCCGTTGCCGTAGAACTCCTGCGGCACCGGCCGCGCCTGCCAGTGGTCGTTGACGAAATCGTCGAGCACCGAGGCCTTCCAGTACAGCGGCCGCGGCGACCGCACCTCGAGCACGACCGTCCGCTTCTTCGGCCACTTGAGCGGCTGGTAGGTCTGATCCCAGACATAGCCGACGCTCACCTGCTTGG
>DATLLX010000038.1:0-18425 GCA_035537595.1 Gaiellales bacterium
TGCAGTGGACGCACACGGCCCCCTGCGGCGCGTCGGCGACGGCCGCCAGCGCCAGGGCGAAGCGGTCACGGCGGTGGTCGAGGAAGTGCAGGTACGACCAGGCCAGATACTCGGCCGCCGTTCGCGACGCCATCTCCCGCTCCAGCGACGCGAGGTACGACTCGTCCCAGTCGCCGAGCAGCGAGACGTGCACCACCTCGACCGGCAGCTCGTCGATCGGATCGTCCGCGCGCTCGGAGTGGAAGCGGAGGTCGACCACCCGCACGACGCCGTGGTCGACGAGCGTCCGCGCGTCGCGGAGGCGCCGCACGTTGTCGGCCCGGATCACCGCGCCGAACCGCGTCACCGCGCCGTCCTCGGTCGGCAGGCCGCCCAGGTCACGGACGTTGAGCAGCCCGTCCCAGCCGAGCGCGCGCTCCGCCCTACACCGCCTCGGTGGCGTCAGCGATCTCCTCGGTGACCTCGACGATGTCGCGGTTGGCGTTCCAGACCTGCAGCTGGCGCTGCGACCCGGTGCCCTTCTCGAGCATCCACTCGACTCGGGCCAGCTGCTCGGAGCATCCCAGCTCCTTGGCGATCGGCTTCAGCTCGCGGATCCGCCGCTTGGCGAGGGTGCGGGCGGGCACCTTCAGCCGCCGGTTGGCGCCCAGATCCATCAGCGGGGCGTCGAGGCCGTATCGCGCCGCCAGCCATTTGTTCTCGGCCAGCAGCATGCGGTGGTACGACACCGGCGGATGCCCGTCGTCGATCTGGTCGAGCAGCTGCTTGACCAGGCACTGGACGTACGCGGCCAGGGCAACGGTGTCCTCGACGCGGGTCTGCACGTCCATCACGCGCAGCTCGATGGTGCCGAACCGGGGGTGCGGCCGGACGTCCCACCACAGGTGGGTGTAGTCGCCGATGGCGCCGGTCGACTCCATGAACCCGACGGCCTCGGCGTAGTCGTCGTAGCTGGTGAAGCGCGGCGGCAGGCCGCTGCGGGGGAAGGAGGCGAAGATCATCGCCCGGGTCGACATCAGGCCGGTCACCTCGCCCCGCCAGAAGGGCGAGTTGGCAGACAGCGCCAGCAGCACCGGGAGCTCGATCAGAAGCCCCTCCATCACGCACAGGCACGACTCGGGGCTGGGCACGGCGACGTGCACGTGCATCCCGAACACGAGCTCGCGGCGGGCAACGTACTGCAGCATCTCGACCAGCATCCGGTAGCGATCCCGGCTGGTGATCTTCTGGTGCTCGTAGAGCGAGAACGGGTGGGTCGCCGCGGCACCCAGGCGCATCCCCCTGGCCCGCGCCCGGTCGGCGGCGAACCGCCGCAGGTCGCGCAGGTCGGCCTCGGCGCTGGCGATGTCCTCGCACACCGCCGTACCGCTCTCCAGGACGCACTGCATCAGCTCCGGCTTCAGCCGGTCCCCGTAATCGCTGGCGGCGGCATCCTCGAGCAGCTGCTCGACGCCCGACACCAGGTCGAACGTCTGCGGATCGACGAGCATGTACTCCTCCTCGACCCCCACCGTCAGCGGCGGCCCGGCCCCGAAGGCATGGTCGAGCACGCTCGACCGGCTACTTGCCTGGCCGTGCCCCTTACCGCCCTTGCCTGTGGCCGGCTGAGTCGTCATGGGGAGGGTTCTACCGGAAATCGCCGGATCGGAAAAGCCGCGCGGGCGCGCGGGGACCGCACCCCGTACCATTCCCGCAGGCCGAAGTGGCGGAACTGGCAGACGCGCCGGACTCAAAATCCGGTGACCGCAAGGTCGTGCGGGTTCGATCCCCGCCTTCGGCATTCGAATCCTGGAGCCACGAGGCTCGGTTGACAGGAAACCCGAGGGCTGAAACGATCGTAACAATTCGGACGCTGTCGATTGGGGGGCTCCATGTTTCGATCCAGGCACCTGGCCGCTGTGGTATTCATGCTCTGCTTCGCGGCAGCAGCGGCACCGGGCTCGGCGGTGGCAGAGCCATCCGGAAACGGGTGTGGAGCAGGCTTTGACCTGGGCGCGCTGACATTCGACGAGTACCTTGCGCTGCCCGGCAGCCAGGCGGCCATCGACCTTGGCCTGATCGACGAATCGTCGCTGCTGGCCGGGCTGGCTCACTTCGACCACAACGGCGACAAGACGGTGTGCGTCCAGGATGTGCCCGGATGGCAGATCAGTCACAAGCCGTTTGCCATCTACATGTACAACGTCGTCGACAACTCGGCATCGGCGGGGTAGCCGAGCCGATCACAGGTGATCACAATCGGGCCCGAGCCGCCTACCCGGCGCGCTGACCGGGACGCAGCTGGCCGTCGATCAAGGCTGCCAGATCGTGCACGGTGCTGCTCCGGATACCCGTGATCTGGGTGCACGCGCCGCCCTGGTGATAGATCAGGAGCTTGCCCGAGTGGGCCGTGAAGCCACGGGCGGCTTCGACGGCGACGATGTCGTCATACGAGATGAACCGCGGTTCGTCGGCGCGGCGGTGCAGGGACGGCCGGGCGTACAGAAGGCCGTCGCTGGTCACCGCGAGCCCGCCGTCGCGCCCGATCGCCTCTAGCGACCACACCTCCGCATCCGGTTTCCGGGCCGCCGGTCTGGCAGCGCGGGGCCGCGGTACAACGTGTTGATAGACCCACCGCATACCTTCACCATGCGTCCGGCCCGGGAGACCGTCAACCATCGAGCCGCTCCGTGCGGTCGGCCAGCCACTCCACGAGCCCCGGCAGGCCCGCCCGGGACGCCACCTCTCGCTGGCGGGCCGAGCCGGACAGCTCGACCAACCGCGCGGCGCGGGCAAGCCCCTGCTCGGCGCCCAGCCGGGAAGCCACGGCGGATAGCTCGTCGAGCAGGCCGGCCAGCCGGTCGCGGGCGGCGACCGGCTCCCCCCGCTCCAGGTCGATCAGCTCTGCGTCGACGCCGTCGCGGGCCGCGCGCCAGCGGTTCTCCTCGATCATCCCAGCCGCATGCACGGGCAGCGGCTCGGCCTGGTCGTGGCGCCCGGCCAGCCAGGCGGCGAGGCAATGCGCGACTGCGGCCACCGCCTCGACGTCGGCCAGCGAGGCCTGCGCGTCGGGGGCGCGCACCTCGATCGTGCCCAGCCGCAGGTGCAGCCGGCATTCCCACCACAGCTCCGCCGGATCGCGGTGAGCCCCCGCCCGCCGCCCCTGGTCGATGATCGCCGCGTGGGACTCCCAGCTGACCGCCGCCGGCGCCACCCCCTGATGGGGCAGCGCGTCGGACAGCTTGGGCCGGATGCTGGCAAATCCGGTGTCCCTGCCGGCGAAGTACGGCGCCGCGGCAGCCAGCGCGGACAGCTCGGGCATGTACCCGCGCAGGGCGTCGAATACCGCCAGCGCCCGGTCGGCCCCCGGCACCCCGAGGTGGATGTGGATGCCGGCCGCCAGCGCGCCGGTGCGGGCACCCCAGCGGTGCTCGTGGAGGATCCGTTGGAACCGCTCCCCGCTGCCGACCTCCGCCCACGGCTCGGCGAACGGATGGGCGCCGGCCGCGGCCAGCCGCACGGCGCCGCCCGCGGCCTCGATGGCTCGTCGCCGCCCCTCGGCCAGCGACCGGGCGACCTCGCCCGCCGACCGGCACACCGGCGTCACGATCTCGAGCTGTGCAGCCGACAGCTCCTCGCGGTAGGTGGCCGGGTCGGCCAGCCTGGACACGAGCTCGCCGCCCGCCGGCCGCAGGTCGAAGGTCTCGGGATCGACCAGCAACACCTCCTCCTCCGCCCCGATCGTGAACGACTCGACGCGGCCGAACAGCTCCCGCAGGCGATCGGCGCCCGGGGTGCCCCATTCCTTGGCGGTGGCCATCCGCGGGCTAGTGCCCGCAAGCGCCGGCGGTCAACCGGGAGCGCTACACGGCGTCGCAGCCGCGGCAGGTGCCGCGCAGGACGATGTCATGGCCGCCCATCTCGAAGTCCAACCGCCCGGAGAGCGCCTCGATGGCATGCTCGAGGCCGTCGTCCTCGAAGGCCGCGACCGCCCCGCAGCGATCACAGACCAGATGGTGGTGGTGCTCTCCGGTGGGGTCGGCTCGCTCGTAGCGAGCGGTGCCGTCCCCGACGTCCAGCCGGTGAACCAGCCGCAACGACGACAGCAGCTCGAGCGCCCGGTAGACGCTTGCCAGACCGACGTCAGCCCCCTGCGCCCGCAGCCGGTCGGCGATCTGCTGGGCTGTCAGGCAGCAGGACTGGCCGGCCAGCACCTCGACCACCGCTCGGCGGGCGCTGCCCCAGCGATGCCCCGAGTCCTCCAGTCGGGCGACCGCGTGATCAGCCCATCGCATTGGCGTGTCCGGCAGCATGCTGAAATGATAACCGGCTCTCATTCGCGCAGCCGGGGGTGGTCTTCGCTAGGTTGCCCCGGTGCGCATCGGAGTCCTCACCGGCGGCGGCGACTGCCCCGGCCTGAACGCGGTGATCCGCGCCATCACCCGCCGCTCGCTCGACCGCGGCGACGAGGTGGTGGGCATCCAGCATGGCTGGCGCGGTCTGGTCGACGGTCAGACGGTTCCGCTGGGCCGCAGCGACATCTCCGGCATCCTGCCCCGCGGAGGCACAATCATCCGCACGTCGCGCACCAACCCGTACAAAGTCGAGGGCGGCGTGGAGCGGGTGCTGCGCACCATGGAGTCGCTGGACGCGCTGGTCGCGATCGGCGGCGAGGACACGCTGGGCGTCGCCGCCCGGCTGCACGCCGAGCACGGCGCCCGGGTGGTGGGCGTCCCCAAGACGATCGACAACGACCTCAACGCCACCGACGTCACGTTCGGCTTCGACACGGCGGTATCGATCGCCACCGAGGCCGTCGACCGGCTCCACTCCACCGCGGAGTCCCACGACCGGGTCATGGTGTGCGAGGTGATGGGGCGGCACGCGGGGTGGATCGCGCTTCACTCCGGCATCGCCGGCGGCGCCGACGTGATCCTGATCCCGGAGCTGCCGGTCTCGGTCGAGGCCTGCTGCAGCTACATCAGCCGCCGCCACGGCCGGGGCAAGGATTTTTCCATCGTCGTGGTCAGCGAGGGCTGGCCGCTGACCTTCGACAGCGGCGAGGCGCAGTCCGTCGAATCGGGCGACCGCGATGCGTTCGGCCACGCCCGGCTGGGCGGGATCGGAAACGCGCTGGGCGGCGAGATCCAGGCGCGTACCGGGTTCGAGACCCGCGTCACCTCGCTCGGGCACGTCCAGCGGGGCGGCTCGCCGACGGCCTACGACCGCGTGCTGGCCACCCGGTTCGGCCTCAAGGCGGACGAGCTGGTGCTCCGCGGCGCCTGGGGGAGGATGGCCTCGCTGCGCGGCGACGTGATCGTCGACGTGCCGCTGGCCGACGCGGTCGCCACGCTGAAGACCGTTCCGCCCGAGCGCTACGCCGAAGCCGAAGCGTTCTTCGGGTGAGCAACGGGGCCTGACCCCGTCAGCGGGCGTCGCCCCGCAGCACCTCGAGTACGCTCAGGAGGCCGGCCTCGACCACCCAGGGGCCGAGGATGGCCGCATCGACGCCGGCGCTCTGCAGCGCCACCACCTCGTCGCGCGCGCGGATTCCGCCCTGGCTGATAACGATCTTGCCGGCGGGCACCTCCTCGAGTAACGAGAACGTGCGCTCGAAGTCGGCCTCGCCGGCGCCGTGGTCGCTGCGGTTGCGGACCAGGAACGAGTCGGGATCGAGCAGTTCGAGGGTGTGCTCGATCTCCTCCTCCTCGGCCACCTGGACGATCACGTCCAGGCCCAGGTCGACGGCCAGGTCGTGCAGGTCGGCGAGCGCGCCGTCGGCATCCTCGAAGGCGGCGGCCACCAGCACCACCCCGTCAGCGCCGCCCGCCCGGCTCTCGTAGAGCTGGTAGCGGTCGACGACGATGTCGGTCTGCATCAGCGGCAGCATCGTCCTGGCCGCGGTCGCCGCCAGCTGGTCGAACGCCACAGCGAGGCCCGCCACCTCGCCTTGCTCGGCGAGGTCGAGCAGATGCTGGTCGTCGCCCGGCAGGCTGAGCACGAACGAGATCTCATCGCCGCCGATCCACTCGGTGAACGGCCGGATCGGCGCCATGCCCTCGACCTCCCGGGCCAGCTGCTCCAACGGCCGCGCCTCGCGGCGCTCCTCGACTGCCCGCCGGCTGGTCGAGATCAGCTGATCAAGCGACGGCATCGCGCTCCAGCTGCTGAAGGATGGCGATCGCCGAGGAGGTGCCGAGGCGGCTGGCCCCGGCCTCGAGCAGGGCGGCCGCGGACTGGGCGTCGCGGATGCCTCCGCTGGCCTTGATCTGCACGGAGGCGGGCAGCGCCGTGCGCATGGCGCTGACGTCCTGCACCCGCGCCCCGCCACGCAGCCCGGTCGAGGTCTTGGCGAAGCCCGCCCCGCTCGCCTCGACCACCCGGCAGGCGGCCTGCAGCGACTCCGGATCGAGCTCGGTGGCCTCGACGATCACCTTGACGATCGCGTCGGCGTGCTCGTCGTGGGCGGTGGCGACGAACGCTGTCATGTCCTCCCGGACGGCGTCCTCCTGTCCGTCCAGCAACGGCCCCCAGGCGAGCACCACATCGAGCTCGCGGGCACCGGCGGCGATCGCCGAGCGGGCGGCGTCGCATTTGGCCTGGGTCACGTCCAGGCCGTGCGGAAAGCTGATCACCGTGGCCACGGCGACATCGGTGTCGACCAGCCGCTCGGCGCACCGCTCGGCCCACCACGGAAACACGCAGACCGCGGCGAAGCGGTTGGCGGCCGCCTCGTCACACAGGGCGTCGATCGCAGCGGCGGGCGCGGCTGCGTCGAGCAGGGTGTGGTCGACCGCCCGCGCGAATGTCTCGGATGCCAGTGGAGGCATTCAGATCCCGAGTGTATCTCACACTCCGAGCCGGTCGAGAGCGCCCTCGTCGCGCCGCCAGCGCGGCCGCACCTTGACCCGCAGCTCCAGATAGCAGCGGCCGCCCAGCACGCGCTCGACCTCGGGCCGGGCCTCCGACCCGATCCGCTTGACCATGGCGCCGTGACGGCCGATCAGGATCCCCTTCTGTGACTCGGTCTCGCAGATCAGCGTCGCCCAGACGACCTCCACTCCGCCCTCGCCCGGCGCGACCTCGTCCACGACCGCCGCCACCGAGTGCGGCACCTCGTCGCGGGTGAGCCGCAGAGCCGCCTCACGGATCAGCTCGGCGATGCGCTGCTCGGCCGTCTGGTCCGAGGTCACTCCGGGCGGGAAGTACGCCGGCCCCTCGGGCATCAGCGAGGCGACGTCCGCCAGCAGCTCGGGGACACCGTCCCCGGTGCGGGCGCTGACCGGGTGAAGCGCATGGAACTCGCCCAGCCCGCCGGCGGCCGCAATCGCCGGCGCGATGCGGTCACGGCCCAGCAGGTCGACCTTGTTGACGACGATGATGGCGGGCTTGCCGCCCGATTGCAGCACCCGGCCGGCGATGTGCCGGTCGCCGGGCCCGATCGGCGAGGTGGCGTCGAGCACCAGCAGCACCGCGTCGGCGTCGCCGAGCGTCTCGTCGACCGACCGCTGCATGCGCTCAGTCAGCCGGTCGAACGGCCGCTGGAACCCGGGCAGGTCGACCAGGACGACCTGGGCATCGGCGTGCCGTGCGGCCCCCAACACCCGCCTGCGGGTGGTCTGGGGCCGCTCGGAGACGGCAACCACATGCTCGCCGACCATCCGGTTGACCAGCGTCGACTTGCCGACGTTGGGACGGCCGGCGAGGGCCACCAGCCCCGACCGGCGGACGTCCGTCACAGCGTGAATCGCTCGGGCAGCAGCTCGTCGAGCGTGGCCGCGACGAGCTCACCCTCGCGGGGGAAGATCACCGTCAGCCGGGGAGCGAACTCGGCCAGCACCTGCCTGCAGGCGCCGCAGGGCGTCACCGTCCGGCCGCGACCGTGGACGGCGATCGCCTCCAGGTCGCGGTGGCCGGAGCCGACCGCGGCGAACACCGCGTTTCGCTCCGCGCAGCTGGTCAGCCCGTAGGAGGCGTTCTCGACGTTCGCGCCCAGCACCGGCGTGTCGCTTCCCCGCACGCGAATCGCGGCGCCGACAGGAAAGTTCGAGTACGGCACGTAGGCCTGCTCCGCCGCCCGCCCTGCGTGGCGGTGGAGGTCGATCTCGTCGGGCGTGGCCGGCCGCATCGACGGCATCTTAGGCCGGTGGCGGCAGCGTGGTGACGCCGCCGGGATCGGGCAGCGGCGCACCGCCGGCCGGCGCCGGCGCCCCACCGGCTAGTGGCGTGGACGGCGGAGCCGGTGTCGGAGTCGGCGCGGGTGCGGGCGCCGACGTCCTCGGCGCCCTAGGCCGCCGGTGGTGGGTCTGCGGGCGTCGCACGTGCCGCGCACGGTGCGCCCTGCCTGCATGCCGCCGGGCGGCACGGGGCGCGGATGGGGCTCGCGGGGCGACGATCGCCGGAGTGCCGGCCACTGCCACCGGCACCACCCCCTCTTGCGGCAGGGAATCGCCGGCGGCGGCGCCCCTTCCCCCGGCCAGCAGAGCCACAACGGCGATCGCCACGGCCAGAATCCCGGCCAGCGCCGCCGGCGATTCCCTGCCGCAAGAGGGGGTGGTGCCGGTGGCAGTGGCCGGCACTCCGGCGATCGTCGCCCCGCGAGCCCCATCCGCGCCCCATGCCGCCCGGCGGCATGGGGCGCGGATGGGGCTCGCGGGGCGACGATCGCCGTTGTGGCTCTGCTGGCCGGGGGAAGGGGCGCCGCCAGCCGCCGCACCGGCCGCCAGCGGTCGGGAGGCGGCAGCAGGAGGTCGGGATCGCCGGTGAAATCGAACAGCGAATCCAGCTCGGCATCGGGCTCTGCCGGCCGCAGGCCGGCGGTGTCGGCGTCGGCGGCCAGCCGCCGGAGGTCATCGATGGCATCCGACAGGGTGGGGAACCCGCGCGCCCCCGCCCGCGCCGCCCACGCCTCCAGCGGCTCGGCCATACCGTCGCCTGCCGCGGCGCGAAGGACGCGGGCCAGCGCTCGCTGGCCCGACGCCGGGCTGGTGGCCGGCGGATGCTCGGGCCCGGCCGTGCCCAGCAGCGGACGGTCGAGAAACGGCGTCGGTCCAGGTCCGATGGCGAGATCGCGGACGTCGAGCGCGTCGGCCGGGAAGCCGGCTGCCGCAACCCGCTCCAGCAGACCGCCGACGGCGACCGTCAGCCGGGCGGCACCGCCCGGGGTGGGCCGGCGGATCATCCGCCAGCGATCGAGCGGGACGCCCAGCGACGGTGGCAGCACCAGGAACCAGCCGTCCTCGTGGGGCCCGAAGTCGAGCACACCGCACACCTCGGCACAGCCCAGCCCGCACCAGCGGGCGACCGCCGCGGCGAGCTCGTCCTCGCGCCAGCTGCCGTCGGGAAACACCAGCCGCACCTGGGCCGCGCGGCCCGACCGGGTGTCGAGAGCCTCCACCGGACCGGCCGGGCGCGAGGCGATACCGGCGGAGCTGGCCAGGTAGCGGCCGTCGATGACGGATGCGCCCGTTGATGGTGAGGCTGCCATGCCCACAACGTACGGGCGCGGCCCGTCAAGGGACTAGACGGAACGTGTGCCAAAACTGCCACGGTTCCGGCAGTGCGGATCACGCCGCCGGCGGTTACCAGGAGACGTCGCTGGCCGCGGCGTGCAGCAGCCCCCGCCGGAACGTGAAGTCCGTCGAGATCGCCCGCACCCTCCCGTCGGCCGGGCGGATGTAGGCGAGCGTGCGGCCGTCCGGCGAGAAGGCGGGCGAACGGCCGGGCGGCCCGATCAGCTCGTGGCTGCCGTCGGCCTCCATCACCACCAGGTTGCCGTCGACCACCGCCGCGATCATGGCGCCGCCGCGCGACCACACCGCCTGGCTGTAGCTCGAGTGCCCGGCCGACTGCGCGTCGGTGATCCGCACCAGGGTGTCGTTGCCGGGCCGGTAAGCGTAGAGATCACGGAAGGACGACCCCGCCGGCTGCATCGCGAACAGCATGCCGTTGGCTCCCCAGGAGAGCTTGCGGCGGTCGATGGCTCCGGCCGGCGCCTCGAAGGTGAGCCTGGCCCCCGTGCCGTCGCCCAGCATCCAACCGAGCCGGTCGCGGACCGCCGAGCCGCCGTGGGTGTAGTTGGAGGCGATGAAGCCGATTCGCAGCCCGCTGGCACCGAACCAGGTCGGCGTCACGCTGCTGCCGGTGCCCGGGAGCGAATAGCGCCTGGCCGGCCCGGAGCCGGTCGACCTGCGCACACGCACGGCGACCGCGGTGCCGCGCGTCGACCACACGACCTTCCTACCGTCCTGCGTAATGGCGGCGAACCGTGCCGGCGGCACGCCGCTCACCCGCACCGCGGCCGCCCGGGGCGTCGCGGTCTGCTTGACGTAGACCGTCGCCCGGTGCACGAAGGCGACCTTGCCGGCCACCCGCGCCGAGGCGGGCGCCGCCGCGGCCAGTGCGACCGCCAGTGCGACTGGGAACAGCGTCCATCGCGGGAACCGCATCACGACCTCTCCGTCGGGAGCCTCGAGGGCGAGGATGATAACGGGTCAAGCGAGCAGCTGGAAGATGGCCGCGGTGACCGAGGCGCCGAGCAGCGCGCCGGCCACCACCTCGACCGTGGTGTGCACGCCCGCCTCCACCCGCGTCTGCGCCACCATCAGGGCCATCAGGAAGACCACCGTCGACACCAGCAGCGCGTGGCGGTAGTCGGCGGTCGCCAGCGTGACTGCGACCCAGCCGCCGAACGCCACCGCCGCATGCCCCGACGGCAGCCCGCCGTAGAGCGGCGTGCCGCGCTGGGTGACGGCCTTGAGAGCGATCACGATCATCGTCACCACCACGATGGCGATCACGGTCAGGTGCACCGGCGAGTCGCGGACCGAGTCCAGGGCGCGCCGGCTGGGATCGCGAAGCCGCTCGGCGAACACCAGGTACCCGACGAAGACGGCGTTCACGGCGGCGATCAGCACGGCCCCGGCAGCGACGTCCTTGGCCACGCGGGCCAGCGGGTCGAACGAGTTGGTGGCGACGTCGATCGCCTTCTCGAGCGCGGTGTTGATCATCTCGGCGATCAGCACGAACGACACGGCCAGCATCACCGCCAGCAGCTCGAACCGGGTCACCCCCAGCAGCACGCCGACCGGCAGCACCCCCAGGGCGACGGCGAAGTGGACGCGCATGTTCCGCTGCGTGCGGACGACGTAGATGATGCCCTCGAAGGCATAGTTGAAGCTGGTGACGACGCTGGCCGCCTCGGAGCGGGCAGCCCGGAACGGGCCCAGCCGGCGAGCTTCCTCGGCCGCCTCGTCGCGGCTACGCAGGCTGCGCGTCAACGGTTCCCACCTCGCTCAGGATCGCCTCCTGGCGGTCGAGCATCTCGCCCCCGTCGGCCTCGTGGTCGTAGCCGATCAGATGCAGGGCTCCGTGCACCAGCAGCACAGAGATCGGCGTGCCCTCGGCGGCAGCCACGTCCGGGCAGACCACCAGGTCGCCCAGCTGGCGCGGCATGCCTCCGGCCACCGGCTCGCGCTCGTCGATCGGGAACGAGAGCACGTCGGTGGGGTCGGGCTTGCCTCGATGGAGCTCGTTCAGCGCGGCCATCTCCTGCGGCGAGACGAAGGTCACGCCCAGCTCGCCGCCCTCGACCCGCTCCCGGAGCAGCGCATCGGCCACCACCCGCCGCACCGCCGCCGGATCGATAGACCAGCCGCTGCGGTTCTCCACCTCGACCTCGAGCGTCATTCCCGCCGTCCCTCGCCGGTCGCGTCGGCGTGCTGCTTGTAGGCGCTGACGATCCGCTGCACCAGCTTGTGGCGGACCACGTCCTCGTCGCCGAAACGGACGAACTCGATGTCCGGCACCCCGTCCAGCACGCGCATCACGTGGACGAGGCCCGAGCGCTGGCCGCGGGGCAGATCGATCTGCGTGATGTCGCCGGTGACGACGACGCGGGAGCCGAAGCCGAGCCGGGTGAGGAACATCTGCATCTGCTCGGGGCTCGTGTTCTGGGCCTCGTCGAGGATGATGAACGAGTCGTTCAGGGTGCGGCCGCGCATGAATGCCAGCGGCGCCACCTCGACCATCCCCTTGTCCATCTGCGAGGCCAGCCGGTCGGCGTCGAGCATGTCGTGCAGGGCGTCGAACAGCGGCCGCAGGTAGGGGTCGACCTTGGCCTGCAGGTCACCCGGCAGGAAGCCCAGCCGCTCGCCCGCCTCCACCGCCGGCCGGGTGAGGATGATCCGCGCCACCTCGCGCTCGGACAGCGCGGCCACGGCCAGCGCCATCGCCAGGTAGGTCTTGCCGGTGCCCGCCGGGCCGATCCCGAACGTGATCGAGTTGCTGCGGATGGCGTCGACGTAGCGCTTCTGGCCGAGCGTCTTTGGAGTCACCTTCTTGCCGCGGTGCCGCCAGACGACGTCGTGCAGCGCATCGGTGGCCTTGCCGTCGGCGCCCAGCACCCCGGCCACGGCCTCGACGGTCTGGGGGCCGACGCTGACGCCCTGGTCGACCAGCTCGCCCAGCTCGCCGACCATCGCCTGCGCCTGCTCGAGGGCCGTCTCCTCACCGTCCAGGGTCAGCTCGTTGCCCCGCAGATAGGCGCTGACGCCGGTGCGCTCGGCCAGCGCTTCGAGCACGGCGTCGCGGTCGCCTCCCAGCTCCGCCGCGAGGTCGTGCCCGACCGACAGTTTGACTCGTGCCATCTGGTAGGGAGTCTAGGTGGACAGGCGGCTGCGAACGAGGTCGGATGCCGCCTTGCCGTCCGCCCTGCCCTCCGCCCGTCCGGTGACCAGCCCCATCACGCGGCCCATGTCGCGCATCGTCGTCGCCCCGGTCTCGGCAATCGCGGCGTCGACCAGCGCGGCCAGCTCTGCCTCGTCCATCTGCTGGGGCAGAAACTCGTCGATCAGCGGGATGTCGGCCTC
This sequence comes from Gaiellales bacterium, assembly GCA_035537595.1. Classification (GTDB taxonomy): domain Bacteria; phylum Actinomycetota; class Thermoleophilia; order Gaiellales; family JAICJC01; genus DATLLX01. The sequence goes on from DATLLX010000038.1 coordinate 12,849, forward strand.
CTCCATGGCGGCGCGCTCCTCGTTGCCCGCGCCCCGGTAGGCCTCGGCCGCCTCCATCCGCTGCTTCCGCTCCCGCCTCAGCACCGCCTCGGCGTCGCGGTCGGTGAACTCACCCGCCGGCCGGTCCTTCTCGGCCCGCTGCAGCGCCGACACCAGCAGCCGCAGGCCGTTCAGCCGCGTGCGCTGGCCGCTCTTCATGGCGGCGCGCTGCTCGGCCTGGACGCGATCGGTGACGCTCATCGGCGCATCGTAGCGACCACCAGGCCGCCTTCCAGCTCGCGGGCCACGGCCGGCGCCAGCTCGCCCGGCCGGCCGCCGGGAACCCGGAACGGCGTGTAGTCGGCGCTGTAGCCGCGGCCGTCGTCGCCCTCGACCAGCACCAGTTCGGCGCTCCCCAGCTTCGCCGCCCGGTGGCGCCGGCCCTGCTCGTCGGACAGCCTGCGGAGGGCGGCCGAGCGCCGCCGCTTCTCGGCCGCCGGCACCGGATCGGCCGCCTCGTCGGCGGTGCCCGGGCGCGGCGAGTAGGGGAACACGTGCACCTTGCTGAAACCGGCCTCGCGCACCGCCGCCAGCGTGCGGTCGAACGCCGCGGCGTCCTCGGCCGGATGGCCGACGATGACGTCGCTGGTCAGGTTGAGCCCGGGAATCAGCTCGCGGGCCCGGAACAGCTTGGCCAGGAACCCGGCGGCCGTGTAGTGCCGGCGCATCGCCCGCAGCACCTCGTCCGACCCGGACTGCATGGGCACGTGCAGATGCGGCGCGACAGCGGGGGTCTCGGCAACGGCGCGCAGCAGCCGGTCGGTCAGGTGGTTGACCTCGATCGACGACAGCCGGACGCGCTCGACGCCGTCCACCGCAGCAACCGCCCGGAGCAGCTCGGCCAGGTCGAGCCCGGCCTGCCGGTCGCGGAAGCAGCCCAGGTTGACGCCGGTCAGCACCAGCTCTCGGTGTCCCCTCGCGGCCCGCCGGGCGGCGTCGCGCAGCACGTCCGCTGCCCGGCGGCTGCGGCTGGCGCCGCGCACCGACGGGATCACGCAGTAGCTGCATGCGAACGAGCAGCCGTCCTGGATCTTGACGTAGGCGCGGGTGCGGGCGAAGGCCGGCATGCCGCCGGCGCAGCCCAGCCCGCCCAGCCGATCCGAGATCGCCGCCGGAGTCTCCTCGGAGCGCCGTCCGATCACGGTCACGTTGGCCCCGGTATCGGCAAACGTGTCGCCGCCCAGGTTGGCCGCGCAGCCGGTGACGAACACACGATCGGCGTCCCGCGCGGCGCGGCGCACCGCCTTCCGCGACTTGGCGACCGCCTCGGCCGTGACGCAGCAGGTGTTGACCACCCGCACGCGCGCCCGCCCCGGCTCGGCCTCGACGTGACCGTCGGCGGCCAGCCGCTCGCGGATCTCGTGGGCGTCGACCATCGACACCTTGCAGCCCACGAACTCGACGGCGAATGTGGTCTCGCTCATCCCAGGAACCCCATCTCGCGCAACGTGAGCGCGGCCGCCACGATCGCCGCCGTCTCGGTGCGCAGCACCACCGGGCCGAAGGTGGCCACCGCCACCCCGCTCTCCCGGGCCAAATCGAGCTCGGCCTCCGAGAAGCCCGGTTCGGGGCCGATCAGCAGTGTCGCCTGCCGGCGGCCGACGATCCGGTCGGACAGCCCACCCGACGCGCCCTCGTGGCTCAGCACCACGGCCTCCGGCGAGAGCACGTCGGCATAGGCGGCCACGCCGAGGATCTCCGGCAGCTGCGCCTGTTTCGACTGCTTGGCGGCGGCCTCGGCGACGCGCTTCCAGCGCGCGATCCGGGCGTCCGAGAAGGAGCCCTTCAGCCGCTCGGTGCGAAGCGCCCCGATGCGGGCCACCCCCAGCTCCGTCAGCTTCTCGACCGCATCGTCGGAGCGGCCGCCCGGCTGGGCGATCCACACGGTGACGATCGGGGCATTGGACACGCCTGTGACCTCCTCCAGCAGCTCCAGTCCGCCGGCGCTGACCCGGGCCCGGTGCACGCGGCCGCCGGCGACGACCTCGCAAGTATCCCCGACCCGCATCCGGAGCACGTCCGCAAGGTGATGGTGGTCAGCTGGGGACAGCCGGGCGAACCCGCCCACGACGCCGGTCGCAAAGAATCGGTAGATGTGGCGCGTCACGGGCTGCCCACCAGCTCCGCCGCCCACCCATCGACCACCGCCCGGCGAGCGCCGCCCAGGGTCTGCGACTCCAGCAGGCCCGAGGCGAGGACGAGCGGGGCCCTGTCGGGCCGGCGAAGCAGGGGCTCCAGGAGGTGCAGCTCGAGGTTGGCCAGCCACAGCGGCGCGGCCGGCAGCGGGTCGTGGTGGGCGTTCGCCCGGGCGACCGTCAGCTCCACTCCGTTCCGCACGGCGTTGTCGTGCGTGGCCTGCACGGCCAGCGGATCGATGTCGACCGCGTGCAGGGGCCCGAAGCCCAGCCTGAGGGCCGCGATCGAGAGCACGCCGGAGCCGCAGCCGATGTCGAGCGCCGGGCCGGGCTCCAGCTGCTGGAGCAGCTCCAGCGCCGCCCTGGTCGAGCCGTGAGCCCCCGTGCCGAACGCCCGCCCCGGGTCGATGACGACCGCGATCTGCTCGGGCGGCGACCAGGGCGGCCCCACCCACAGCCGGCCGCAGCGCACGGGCCGGTGGTGCTCGCGCCAGCGATCCTGCCACCCCTCCTCGACGGAGTGCTCCGCCAGGCCGGGCGCCGGCGGCTGCTCGCCGTAGCCGGCCAGCAGCACGTGGTCGCCGTCCTCCTCATGCTCGATCCCCTGCGGGAACCACTCCAGCATCCGCAGCAGCGCCGCGTCCGCCTGGGAGGCGGGCACGCGAAGCGTGAACCGCTTCACCGCAGGGCGGCGCGCAATCGGCCCAGGAACGACTCGTCGCGCGCGTAGGCCTCGGGGCCGGCGGTGCGGTCGAACTCCTCGAGCAGCCGCCGCTGGGCGTCGTCCAGCTTCCGCGGCACGAGCACGTTGATGACGATCCGGTGATCGCCCCGGCCCCGGCCGCGAAGGTGCGGGATCCCGCGGTCGCGGAGCACCAGCACGTCGTCGGCCTGCGTGCCGGCCGGCAGCTCGACCTCGAGCTCGCCGTCCAGCGTCTCGACGGTCAGGCTGGCGCCCAGGGCGGCCTGGGTGAACGGGACGTCGAGCAGCGAGACGACATCGTCGCCGTCGCGCTCGAACCGCGGGTCGGCGGCCACGCGAACGACCACGTACAGATCGCCCGGCTGGCCGCCCGGCTCGGCGGCGCCGCCCCGCCCGCGAAGGTGAATCCGCTGGCCGTCCATGATCCCGGCCGGGATCTGCACCTCCACCGTCTGCCGGGCGGCGTGGCGGCCCTGGCCCCGGCACTCGCTGCAGGGCTCGGAGATGATGACTCCGCGACCGCGACAGGTGGGGCACGCCCCGGTCTGGACGAACTGGCCGAGCGCCGTCTGCTGGATGCGCTGGACACGGCCCGCCCCACCGCAGGTGTCGCAGGCCTCCGGCGCCGTCCCCGGCTCCGCGCCGCTGCCCCCGCAGCGCTCGCAGCCGACGATCGACTCGTACTCGACCTCCCGGGTGAGCCCCGAGGCCGACTCGGTGAAAGCGATGTCGACCGCGATGCCCACATCCTGGCCGCGGGCCGGGCCACGCCGGCCGCCGCCGAACAGGTCGTCGCCGAAGAACGCTCCCAGCAGGTCGGACAGGGAGCCGAAATCCATGAACTGGTCGGTGTGGAACTGGGCGCCGGAGAGCCCGGCGTGGCCGAAGCGGTCATAGCGTGCCCGCTTGTCGGGATCGCTCAGCGCCTCGTAGGCCTCGGCAGCCTCGCGGAAGCGCTCCGCGGCCTCGGGGTCGCCCGGGTTGAGGTCGGGATGCAGTTCCCGCGCCAGTCGCCGGAACGACTTCTTGATCTCGCCGTCGGCGGCGCTGCGGGGCACGCCCAGCACCTCGTAGTAGTCGCGCTGCGCCATGGGCGGCAGTCTAGAGACGCCGGTAACGGGCACGAGCAGGCGGCCGGCTGATCTCCTTGGCGTCAGGTGCCCTGGAGACCGCCGGCCACCGGCCGCCGTGCTGGAGCCGTCAGGCTCCTACCACTGGTGAAATCCGCGACCGTGGTGCGCCTTGGCCAAAAACATGGCCAGCATGATCGCCCACAGAAACAGCGTCGGACGCTTCGCGAAGAACTTCATGTCCCTCTCCCTCCTGCCAAGGGTGACTCATCACCAGCGGACGTCCTGCAAAGCCTCGGCGGCCTTGCGGTACCACTCCGCTGCCCTACTGGTCTCACCTCGCTCAGTTGCCACATCGCCGAGTGCGAACCACGCACCGGCCAGGTGACTGACCGTCTCCACCACCCTGAAGCTCTCCACGGCGGCTTTGAAGGCCTGCTCAGCCTGGTCGACGGATCCGAGCGCCATCAGCGCACGGCCCATCACCATTCGAGCGTTCCCTTCTTCTTCTCGGTATTCCTCGCGATCTCCCAATAACCCGATTGCGCGATCTGCGCTCTCGATGGCACCCTTGAGATCCCCCGTGTGCAGCCGGGCAGAGGCCAGCGACGAGGCCGCGAAGGCAGCGTCCACCTTGTTGTCCATCTCGACAGCGATGCGGAAGGATTCCCGCAGCAGCGGCACGGCCTTGTCCGGCTTGCCCGTGATCGCATGCAGCTGACCGAGGTTGTTGAGCAGCTTGCCGACGTACTCGTGATCCGCCACCCGCTCGAACAGCGCCTTCGACCGCTCGGCGTATTCCCGGGCGGCGCTGTACTGGTTCTGGCGCTCGGCGACCAGCGATGCGTCGAGGTAGGTCTCCGCCAGCACGCGGTCGTCGTCCAGCGCGTGGGCGAGCTCGAGCGCCTGCGCCACGTCCTCCGCGGCGGCGGTGAAGTCCTTCTGGCGCCTGCGCACCTTGGCCCGGGCGTTGAACACCCGCGCCCGCAGCGCGTCGGAGGGCGACCTCATGTCGTCGCAGGCACGCAGCGCCTCGTCCAGCAGGGCGGCACCGGTGGCCAGGCTGCCCATCTTGTAGCGGATCACACCCATCCGGTAGAGGGCGATGGCCCGCGCCTCCTGCATTCCCTCCAGGGAGTCAGCGCGCTCACGCGCGGCGGCGATCCGGTCGAGCGCCTCCTCCAGCCGGCCGACGTGGTGCATCGCCCAGCCGTGGGCCAGCGCGTGGCGGAGCTCCAGCCGCGGATCGTCTGCGACGGCGAGCGCGGCGCGCGTCGAGTCGAGCTCGGTCAGGGCATCCATGTACCGATGCCCCTCGATCTCGGCCTCGGCGCGCGCCACAGCCGCCTCGCACGCGGCGCGGACCGCCGCACTCCCGGCACCCGCCAGCTCGAGCGCATCAACCCCCAAGCGCTCGGCGAACCATTCGAGCGCCGCGGCCGACGGCCGCGTCTTCTCGAGCTCGACCTGGCTCACGTACTCCTTAGAGAAGCGCGAGCCCCCCAGCTCGCCCTGCGTGAGCCCCCGAGCCCGACGCAGCTCGCGCACGCGCGCGCCGACCCCGGGCGGGCGCGTCGCGGGAGCTGACCGGTGCTGCTCGAAGGTGTGGGTGCTTTCCCCCATGCGCTCA